>JAZRJT010000022.1:0-48137 GCA_045645905.1 Clostridia bacterium | reverse complement strand
TCTTTTATCCAGTTCAATCTGCCTTGAAAGCTCATCTATATTCTCAAACTTTTTAATATCTCTCAGCTTTTTGTAGAATTCAATCTCTATCTCATTGCCATATATTTCGTCATTAAACTCAAAAATATATGTTTCAATATTCGATTTTTTATCGTTCACCGTAGGTTTTGCTCCTATGTTGGCAACCGAAAAATATCTATCACCGCCAAGCACAGCCACAGCCGCATAAACACCGCTTTGTGGCACTACAAACCCGTCGGGAATTTCTATGTTTGCCGTGGGAAATCCCAATTTTCTGCCCAGTGCTTTGCCGTGCACAACCTTGCCCGACATTGAAAACGGCCTGTCCATATACTCTACCGCTTTTTCCATCTCGCCATTCTCCACAAACTTTCGGATTTCTGTGCTTGAAATCACCCCTTCAAGCTGTATACAATCCAAAACAAATACACTAATTCCAAATTTTTTGCACTCTGTCATCAGTTTTTGTGTATCACCTTCTGCCATATACCCAAACCGATAATTCTCGCCCGAAAACACAGCCGCCGCATTATACCGACAGACAAGATATTCCTCAACAAAGGCATCATATTTAACTTCTTTAAATTCAGGGCTGAATTCCTCAATTACAATAATATCTGCACCCATTTCTCGAAGAATTCCAAGACGCTTTTCAAGAGTATTAACTCGTTTTGAATTTGGAATTTCAACAAGCTGCACCAGCGATAAAAGTTGGTTTTTGCGTGCATACTCAATGCAAGCCTTTATAACTTTAATATGACCTTTGTGCAAAGCATCAAAAGACCCCAGTGCAACTGCGGTCTTTTTGTCTTTAATATAATTTTTCAGTTGGGTACTGTTTGTAATAGTCATATCCGCTCTCCATCAGGCTCCGCCGTAAAAGCTTTTAATTATCTCAAACCGTCCGTCATTTTGCTGTGCAAGTGCTAAAAAATTGTTTTTTTCATCAAAAACACGATAAATCCTGCCCTCCTGCAAACCACCGACGGTTATTTTTATGCCGTTTCGCACCCTGTTTGCGTTTCTCTCGGCAAGAATAATTCTTTCATACTCGGGAAGAGCCTCCCCTATAGGTGTCATAAAGCTGAAATCCTCTGCTTTTGTCATTTCCTCAATCTGTTCAAGGGTGTATGCCTTGTTAATCTCAAACCTACCACTTTTTGTGCGGTTAAGTGCCGACATATGTCCGCCGCAACCAAGCTCTGCGCCGATATCATTACACAGTGTACGGATATATGTGCCCTTTGAGCAGTCAACCAACATATCAACCGTATTATTTTTTAAATCAATTTTCTTGATTTCTATATTGCTGATTGTAATTTTTCTCGGCTCACGCTCAACAGTTTTACCCTCACGGGCTAGCTCATAAAGCTTTTTGCCGTCAATTTTGATTGCCGAATACATTGGCGGAATCTGTGTAATCTCACCAATAAACTTTTTCACCGCATCACAAATCTGCTCCTCGGTAACACAAACATCAAAGCTTTCTGTAATTTCACCTGATGCATCCTGTGTATCAGTGAAGGCCCCAAGCTGCAGCCTTGCCATATACTGCTTGTCTGCTGCCGTCAGATACTCAGCCATTTTGGTACCCTTGCCCACACACATAGGAAGAACCCCCGAAGCCTCAGGGTCAAGGGTTCCCGTATGTCCTATCTTTTTGATATTCAAAATTTTTCTTAATCTGTAAACAACATCGTGAGAGGTTATCCCCAACGGCTTGTTTACATTAACTATTCCGTCCATATAATCTATTCCTTAAAACTGCTTGATTAACTCTGCAACAATCTCTTTTTTAACATCTTCAAGAGGCTTTTTCATCAAAAAACCGCTTGCGTTTTTATGTCCGCCGCCGCCAAAGGCAACCGCCACCTTTGCCACATCAACATCACTGTTTGAACGAAGGCTCACCTTAAACTCATCTTTTGACCGTTCACGGATGTAAGCACCAACCAAAGCACCTTCAACCGCTCGCGGAAGTTCTACAATTCCGTCTATGATTTTCTCATCAACGCCAAGCTCTTCAAAATCCTTTTCGGTTATTACAAGAACCGCAATTTTCCCATCCTCAAACATTTCAAGGTTATCAATTCCGCGTCTGTACGCCCGAAGAAATCCTAGGCTTTTGGTGTCAAAAATCTGCTTTGAAAGCTCGCCCACATCAGCTCCGCACTCCAGCAGCTTTGCCGCCACCATATGAGTCTTTGGCGTTGTTGATGAATACTTAAAGCTTCCCGTATCACAGGTAATTGCCATATAAAGATTATTGGCAATATCAGGTGTCAAATCAACACCCAGTGCAACCGCAAAATCATATATTATCTCACCCGTCGCAGGTGCATTGGCATCAACATACGTGGCATCTGCAAACTCTACATGAGTCATATGGTGGTCAATCGCTGCGGTACTTCCGCAAAACTTTTCTTTAATGTCGCCAATCCTTTTAAAATCGGCACAGTCAACCGCAATTTTCAAATCACAGTCATCAATTTCAAGGCCGCAGCTTTCTGTTCCCTTCAATAGCTTGTACTCCCTGATATTCTCATCGCCCTCACGCAAAAAGACCTCTGCCCTTTTGCCCATTGCAATAAGAATCAGCTTCAGGGCATAAGCACTGCCCAGCGCATCTCCGTCGGGACTTTCGTGATTAAATATTGCAATACAGCTTGCATTTTTAATTTTGTCAATTACAGTATTCATCATAATCACGCTCCACGGTTTATAGTTTTTTCAATACCTCGTTAATATGTGCTCCATATTCAATGGAATTATCAAGCACAAAAGTAAATTCAGGAGTATTTCGCAGATTAATTCTCCTGCCAATCTCCTTGCGGATAAATCCGGATGCACTCCTCAAAGCATCCATAGCACCCGTCTGTATATCCTCCTTGCCAAGAACGCTGATATAAGCCTTGGCAAACTTAAGGTCCTTTGTGACATTTACATTTACAACCGAAACTACCGCCTTGCCGAGTCTCGGGTCCTTAAGCTCGCGGATAACCATACTCAGCTCGCGTTTTACTTCTTCCGAAATTCTGTCTATTCTGTTATATGCAGGCATAACTAAACCACCTTTCTGACTTTGTTTTTCCCTCCGGACAGCAAAGTGAAAAGTGAAGAATGAAAAGTGAAAAGAAATGGTACAAATGCTCCGCATTTGAATGGAACAAAATCGCCCTGCGATTTTACCTTTTCTCTTCTCTGTTCACTATTCTCTCTTCTCTCAACCACCATAAAACGTTGTTTTACTGTGGTTGAATCTGTTCCATAACATAAACCTCGACAATATCGCCTTCCTTTATGTCATTGAACTTTTCAATACTGATACCGCACTCATAACCGCTGGCAACTTCTTTAACATCATCCTTAAATCTCTTAAGTGACGCGAGCTCGCCTTCGTGAATAACAATACCGTCACGAACAATACGAACAAGGCTGTTACGCTGAACCTTACCGTCGGTAACATATGCACCGCCGATTGTACCAACACCTGAAACCTTAAATGTTGTTCTGATTTCAACGTGGCCGGTAATAGCCTCGCGGAATTTAGGAGCAAGCATACCCTTCATAGCCGCCTCGATATCCTCGATTGCATCATAAATTACTCTGTAAAGACGGATATCAACCTCCGAGCTTGCCGCCGCAACAGTTGCACCGGGTGTAGGACGAACATTAAATCCAACAATAATGGCATTTGAAGCACTTGCAAGCATAACGTCAGATTCGGTAACCGCACCAACTGCGCCATGAATAACATTAACACGGACTTCCTCATTTGTAATTCTTTCAAGTGACTGACGAACAGCCTCAACCGAGCCCTGAACGTCTGCTTTAACAATGATGTTCAGGTCTTTCATCTTACCTGCTTCAATGTGTTCAAAGAGGTTTTCAAGGGATACAGTCTGACTTGCCTTTTGTGCCTCCTGCTTTGCCTTGAACTTTCTTGCTTCAACTACTTCTCTTGCCTTTCTTTCGTCCTCAACAGCATAAAACACGTCGCCGCCGTCAGGAACTTCTGAAAGACCCAAAATCTCAACAGGAATTGAAGGGCCTGCCTTCTTTATAGCCTTACCCTTATCGTCATTCATTGCACGCACTCTGCCCACAGCAGTACCGGCAACAACAATGTCACCAACCTTGAGTGTTCCGTTCTGTACAAGCAGGGTTGCCACAGGGCCTCTGCCCTTATCAAGCTGAGCCTCAATAACTGTACCCTTTGCCATACGGTTGGGGTTAGCCTTAAGCTCCTTCATTTCAGCAACAAGAAGAACCATATCAAGAAGTCCGTCAATGTTAATCTTCTTCTTTGCTGAAACCTCAACACAGATTGTATCGCCGCCCCATTCTTCAGGAACAAGACCGTGCTCAGTCAGCTCCTGACGTACTCTGTCAGGGTTTGCGCCTTCTTTATCGATTTTGTTGATTGCAACAATTATTGAAACATTTGCCGCCTTTGCGTGATTAATAGCCTCGATTGTCTGGGGCATAATACCGTCATCAGCCGCAACAACAAGGATTGCAATATCTGTAACCAACGCACCGCGGGCACGCATTGCAGTAAACGCCTCGTGTCCGGGGGTATCAAGGAAGGTAATCTTTTTGTCGTTTACACGAACACGGTAAGCACCGATATGCTGTGTAATTCCGCCAAACTCACCTTCGGTTACGTTTGAATTCCTGATAGTGTCAAGAAGTGAGGTCTTACCATGGTCAACGTGACCCATTACAACTACAACGGGCGAACGTGATACCAGTGACTCGGGTGAATCTTCAATGTCATTAAACAGTTTATCCTCTTCTGTCAGAATTATTTCCTTTTCAACCTTAGCACCAAAATCTTCCACAATTAATGATGCTGTATCAAAGTCAAGACTTTCGTTAACAGATGCCATAATACCAAGCATCATCAGTTTTTTAATAACCTCGGTGGACGCTTTTTCAAGACGTTCTGCCAATTCGCCCACAGTAATTGAATCAGGAACAAGCACTACCAGTGCCTCCTGCTTCTTTTCTTTTTTAGAAACCTTTTCAAAAGCCTTGGGGTCTTGCTTTTCCTTAACAAGCTTACTCTTTTTGTTGCCGGTTTTAATTTTCTGCTTGCCGCCGCCCTGACTTTTTACGTTCTCGGGAACAAGCTCTTCAAGTCTTTCGTTATCCAGACGCTCAAGGTCAACATTGTTTGCACGGGTATCAACCACACGTGTCTTACGGGCAGGAGCATCACTTGCAAAGCCGCCCTCTGACTCTATCTTTTCAGCAGGCTTTTTCTCTACATCAGGCTCTTCAACCGCCGCTTTATCTGTAGTAGTCTCGCTCTTTTTCTCCTCTTTTACAGGCTCCACTGCGGGAACATCAGCAAACAATGCAGAAAAATCCTCCACCTGATTTCTTTGCGTAACATATTCAAAAATAATATCAAGCTCTCTTTCGTCAAGAGCACTCATATGGCTCTTTTCGGAAATACCGTAATCACTAAGAATTTTAACAAGCTCCTTGCCGGGAATTCCTACAAACCCCTTTGAAAGTTCATATGCTTTAATTTTTGTCATAATTCTTCCCCTTTCTGTTGGCGTATTCCAACCTGACTACTCAATCATATCCCCAAGGCATTTTAACAGTTCTTTTGCAATTCCCTGGTTCATCACCGCAAGCACCACCGCAAATTCACGTCCGGTGTACCTGCCAAGTGTAATTTTATCGCTGTATTCAACCAGCTTTGCCGAATAAAATCCGCAACTGTTTCTAAATTTCTTTTTTGTGTTTTCAGATGCATCAGACGCCACAATCACAAGATATGCCTTGCCTGCTTTTATCGCATCTTTTACAGCCCCCTCACCAAAGGCCAACCCACGCATTCGGGCGGCAAGTCCAAGCATCCTGAAAAACTTCTCATTATCTGCCACTGTGCATCGCCTCCAAAGCATCATATACCTCAGGCTCTACCTTGCACGAAAGACTCCTCTCTATCGCCCTTACCTTGCGTGCTTTCTCTATACATCCGCCCTCGATGCAGATATACGCACCTCTGCCCGCCTGCTTTCCGGTAAGGTCAAGTAAAACATTATCCTTCTGTTTTACAATCCTGATAAATGCGTCTTTTCCTTTAACCTCTCTGCAGACTGCACACATACGCTGTAGCTTCATAAATCAATTACTCCTCTGTGCTTTCGGGCTTAAGGTCAATCTTCCAGCCGGTAAGACGTGCTGCAAGACGTGCATTCTGACCTTCCTTGCCAATAGCAAGCGAAAGCTGGTCTGCAGGAACAATAACGCTGCACATTTTCTTTTCTTCATCAACTGTAATTGACACAACCTTTGCTGGGCTGAGTGCTTGTGTAATGTATTCTGCAGGGTCGTCACTGTATCTTATAATATCAATCTTTTCACCGTGGAGCTCATCGATGACTGCCTGAACTCTCATACCCTTTGGTCCGATACAGGTTCCAACAGGGTCAACACCATCCATTGTAGAATGTACTGCAATCTTACTTCTTGAGCCGGGCTCACGTGTAAGACCCTTGATTTCAATAATACCCTTTTTAATTTCAGGAACCTCAAGCTCAAATAAACGGCGCACAAGACCCGGATGCGAACGTGAAACCATCAAATGCACACCCTTAACCGAATTTGCAACCTCAACCACAAACACCTTATACTTTGCACCGGGCTTGTAGTTGTCATTCTTCACCTGCTCGTTGGGCATAAGAACAGATTCTGTATCCCCGATTTCAAGCATAATGTTGCGGCGGTCAATCTTTCTTACCGTTGCAGTCATAATGTCGTTTTCGCGGTCAGAAAATTCATCAAACGCCTTTTCACGCTCTGCCTCACGAATTCTCTGCAAAACAACCTGACGTGCTGTCTGTGCCGCAATTCTTCCGAATGCAGCAGGTGTAACCTCTGACTCCAAAACATCGCCTGCTTCATATCTTACATCAATCTTTTTTGCATCTTCAACCGAGATTTCACATTCTCTGTCCTCTACCTCTTCAACGATGTTTCGTCTTGCATAAACCTTAATTTCGCCTGTTTCTTCGTCGATAATCACCTTAGCGTCCTGAACAGCACCAAAATTCTTTTTGTATGCGCTGAGCAATGCACCGCTGAGAGCATCAATAATAACGTCACGGCTTATGCCTTTTTCCTTTTCGATTTCATCTAATAACAAAAATAACTCTGCACTCATTTTTTTAATCTCTCCAATCCTTTTTAATATTTATTTAAAAATCAAAGTGTAATTTTACAAAAGTAGTATCGCTAACGGCAAGCTTTGTTTCATTTTCGTCAATCTTTACGGTAAAGCTGTCGTCTTCATAGCTTGTCAGCTCTCCTGTCAGTATTTTGCTGCCGTCAATCGCCTTATAAAGCCCGATGTCAACTGTACGCCCGATGTATTTCATAAAATGCCCGGGAGTTTTAAGCTTTCGCTCAATTCCCGGTGATGATACCTCAAGAATATAGTTTTCACGGATTGTATCAGCCTTGTCAAGCTCATTCCCCAAAGCACGGTTAATAACTTCGCACTCGTCAATTGAAATTCCGCCATCTTCCTTATCGGCATAAACCCTTAAATACCAGGCACCGCCTTCTTTAACATATTCCACATCATAAATATAGCAGGAATTTGCTTCGGCAATGGGTGTTGCCATTTCAATAATCAATTTTTCAATCTTTGAATATGCCATTATATCCTCCTTTTATTTGCGTTAATCAAAAACCTCTCCCTGTAACATAAAAGAGTGAGGTTTGCCTCACTCTTTCGAATACCATATTACGTTATACCAATAATAACACAAAATCCCTGTAATGTCAAGCCTTTTTTATAATTTTGGCAAGCTCATCCATAAAGGAATTTATGTCCTTAAACTGACGATATACCGATGCAAATCTTACATATGCGATATCGTCAAGCTCTTTCAGGCGTTCCATAACCATTTCACCGATTCTCTCGGATGTAACCTCGCGCTCCAGCATATTATAAAGCTTTGCCTCAACATCGTCAATCAGCTTTTCAATATCAGCTAGTGTCACGGGGCGCTTTTCACAGGCACGCAAGATTCCGTTTAATACCTTATCTCTGTCCCAGGTTTCGCGCAGACCGTCCTTTTTGACAACAATCATTGGAATTGTCTCGATTTTTTCGTATGTAGTAAATCGCTTTCCGCACTCTAAACACTCTCTGCGGCGGCGAATTGTTGTGCCTTCCTCGGTTGAACGTGAATCAATTACCTTACTTTCAAGATGACCACAAAATAAACAACGCATTATACTCAACTCCAAGTTCAGAATACTGTATATTGTATCATAAAAATTTTTGTTTGTCAAATTTTCTGTTCCACTAAAAAATCAAACCTCTTCTTAAGCAGCTTTCTATTCATATCGGTCTCAATACAAAAGCTAAGTTCCGCAACATCGCGGGCATTTTCATCACCTGTAAAAATCCTGATTTTTTTTGCATCCGCAAAATCAGTTTTCAAAAATTCCTCCGCCCACTCACCTACATATCCTTTATCCGCCCCCGGCAGCAAGGTAATCCCCGCAAGAACACGCCCATCACAGCTGAGCACAGCCGCCCATTTAACACCTTCAATCGACGAAATATGCCTTGCCGCATCAATATGAGCCTTGTCATTTCCCCGCTCCGCATTTTGCCATTTTGCCGCCTGTACAGACAAACACAATATAATTAAAACAAAAACTATAACAAAATTTTTTTTATTCATAATACTGCTCCAATATTTTTTTAAATATTATTTGCAAAACAGGTACATTTATACAGCATATTTTTATTCAAATAAACACAAAATACATATGAACAAATAAACAATTTCAAAAAAAGGAGCGATTATTGGTATGAATGTTATCGCATTGATACTTGTTATAATCGGTGCCATAAACTGGGGAAGCATCGGTCTTTTCGGCGTAGACATTGTGGCGTCTTTATTCGGCGGTCAATTGTCTTTAATGAGCCGCATAATATTCACCCTTGTGGGTCTTGCGGGTCTGTGGTCGATTACCTTCTTCTTTAAAGAAACACCGATTATTGACAAAACTGAATAAAAATAAAGACCTGATGTGATATTTTCACACCGGGTCTTTTAATTTGTTGCAGAATTATGCTTTTTTATATGCAACTCACACCGAATTTACTTCAGCATATCATTAAAATAATCCATTATCAATGCGGCATTTTCACGTTCAGCAGCCTTTATCTCGTTGCCCTTTGACTGTTCAAACTCAACCGTCATAACAAGATAAACCTTTTCGCCCTCCTGAAAACCCAATGCCTTGCTCACCTCAGGTATATCACTCAAGGTCACCGTGCTTTGTATAACGCCTTCAAATGCTCTGTTGAAGAATTCCAGATAGTTCTCATCAAGAATATACATCTGGAACTCATCAGCCGCCAACTCAACCGGAATTTTGGTCAGTGTTGCCTCTATCACCTCGTTGTGCTCCTCTTTTGTGATATCAGCCTCATTTACCGTAATTAAAACATCCGTTATATCATTATCCGATATGTCATTTATAAGTGGTTCAAGCGAATCTGCTAACTCCGCTACCGCCTCTTTATCCACAGCGCGGCTGCTGTAATATGCAATATTCAGGTCATAGTTCACCTGCATCACACACTCAACCACCGTAAATACAACGAATGCAACCGCAAAAATTGCTGCGATTGTATACTTTCCGTAATAATACCAAAAATGTGCCACCTTTTCCTTGAAAGTAAAGTTTTTAATCATCTCTTTTGCTGCCTGTTTATCTTTATCCATAAAAATCATCTCTTTCCTTTATATTTCCTAATATTTTATCATATCCGATTAAATCAAGTCAAGTCCAAAGGCAGCTTATTCATATTTTATTTACACATAAAAAGCAGTTTTGTTATATAGATAAACCTAATCCGAGGTGTAATTATGCTTATAACAACACAAAAGGCAGAAACAAAACGTTTCTGCCTGCTGTTATGTTATTCCGCCGCCACAGCAACCTTAACATCAGCCGCCTTGCCTATCAGACTGATAATCTTTTTGGGGCATTTTTCAACGCACATACCACAGCCGGTACATTTTGAGCTGTCTATACGTGCAAGATTGTTTTCAACCACAATTGCACCTGATTCGCAGTTCTTGGCACAAATACCGCAGCCGATACAGCCCACATCACACACCGCACGTACTTCCTTGCCGTGAGCCTGTGAATTACAGAACACCAATACCTTTGACGAATAAGGAATACGCTTAATCACCCCACGTGGACATTCGGCAATGCAAGCACCACAGTTTGTGCACAGCTCGCGGTCGACAACGGCAATGCCGTCAACAATCTTAATTCCGCCAAACTCACATTTTTCAGCACATGAACCACAACCCAAACAGCCGTATGTACAGCCCTTCATACCACCTGCCAAACGGTTTGCCGTATGACAGTCGATTGCTTGATTATTTATATATCTGTCCTTTGCAACATCACAAGTTCCTGCGCAGGCAACAAATGCCACCAAACGTTCGGTTTCAACGGCTTCAACGCCCATAATCCCTGCAATTTTCGCAGCAGCAACCGCACCGCCTACAGGGCAGGAATTGACAGGTGCCTCACCTGCACAAATTGCCTCAGCATAAGCCGAGCATCCGGCAAAACCGCAACCGCCGCAGTTTGCACCAGGAAGACAATCTACAATCAAAGGAATACGTTCGTCTTTTTTAACTTCAAAAATCTTTGCCGCAACTGCAAGCAATGCACCAAAAATCAAACCCATTCCGCCAATTACAATAACCGGTACTAAAATTTCCATACTAATTTCCATAGCCTTTCTGCCCACAAATAGTATTTAAAAATACACACGCGTCTTACTGTGGGTAGATAAGGCGTGTAATGGAAATTATGCACATCGCCGTTTCGTGCCAATAGGCACGAAATCTCGGCGGTGCAATAAATTCCGCCGGTGCATTAACGTGATTTTTCACGTAAATGCACCCCCTAAAAGCTAAGGCCCGAAAAGCCCATAAACGCAATAGACAACAGACTTGCAGTAATCAATGTAATGGGCATACCCTTTAAAAATTCAGGAATGTCCGAGCTTTCCAACCGTTCACGCACACCTGCAAACAACACAATTGACAATGTAAATCCAAGACCTGCAGTTGTACCGTATACTACCGACTTGACAAAGCTGTAATCCACGCCGGTATATCTTGTTATATTCTGAATTGCAACACCCAGCACCGCACAGTTGGTTGTGATAAGTGGCAGATAAATACCCAGCGAATTATAAAGGCTTGGGATAGACTTCTGCAAAAACATTTCAACAAACTGAACAAGCACCGCAATAACAAGAATAAACGCGATCGTCTGCATATATTCCATATTAAGTAAAATCAGAAGCTGCTGAACAGCCCAGGTAATAGCCGATGCACAAGCCATAACAAACACAACTGCAAAGCCCATACCTGTCGCGGTCTCAACCTTTTTTGAAACACCAAGGAAGGGACAAATACCAAGGAACTGAACAAGTACAAAGTTCTGTACAAGAATTGCTCCGATTGAAATAATCAATAATTCTCTAATCAGCAATTTCGCTCGCCCCTTTCTTCTTTTTCTCCGAAATAATGTTTATTGTCATAACTATAAGACCAAGTGTAAGGAAGGCACCGGGAGGCAAAATCATAATGGTCATAGGCTGAAAAGCCTCGCCAAAGAGTGAAATACCAAAGATTGAGCCTGCACCCAAAACTTCACGGATACTGCCGATAATTGTCAGGGCACCTGTAAATCCAAGACCCATACCAAGTCCATCAACTGCTGACTTTAGAACGCCGTTTTTTGAAGCAAAGGCTTCAGCACGGCCAAGAATAATACAGTTAACAACAATCAGCGGGATATAAAGACCAAGCGATTTGGAAAGTGCAGGAACATACGCCTTCATCAGCATTTCAACCACTGTTACGAAGCTTGCAATAACCACAACATACGCCGCAATTCTCACCTTATCGGGGATGAATTTTCTTAGCAATGCAATAAACACATTTGAACAAATCAGAACTGCCGCAGTAGAAAGTCCCATACCAACACCGTTGATTGCCGCAGTTGTAACCGCAAGGGTTGGGCACATACCCAAAAACTGAACAAATGTGGGGTTTTCCTTAAAGAGGCCGTTAAATAAAGTCTTTTTCATCATTCATTACCTCCTTTAAGCTGTTCTTCTGTTTTTTGTTCTATTTCCTCCTTGGCTTTAACTGTTTCTTCAACAGTTTCTGCCGAGCCTGAATTATACTTTTCTTTTGCAACCTCCAAAGCTGCATTTACGCAGGAAGTAACCGCCTTTGAGGTGATTGTTGCGCTTGCAATTGCAGAAATCTGGTCATCGCCTGCACGTCCCTTCACAACCGTCATAGGATTCTTTGCACCCTCAAACTGCCCTGCAAAAGCGGGTTTTGATGCATTTGCACCAAGTCCTGCAGTTTCGGATGATTCAAGTATCTGAATTCTTGTCACTGCCAAATCCTTGTCAACACCCACCATAACCTTGATATCTCCGCCATAGCCTGCATTTGACACTGCAGTCACAACATAACCAACGGTTTTGCCGTCTGCCAGGGCAACATTTACCTTTTCAACGGTAACACCTTCAATTGATGTTGCCTCAGTTTCGGTAGTTTTGAATTCTTTACCCTCGGCAAGAACTGCTCGCAGAGCCTCATTCTCGGCCTTAACCAAATTTTCTGCAATGACGGGAAATGTCACCTTGTTTGCAACCGCAAGACAAAGTGCCGCCACAGCAGTAATGATAAACAACTTTAAGGATGTAACAATTGCATCTTTTCCAAACATCAGCACTTGCCCTCCTTTGCTGTTTTCTCCTTAATTTCACCAAACCTCTTTGGTGCTGTCATCTTGTCAATCAAGGGTGACGCCACATTCATAAGAAGAATTGAATAACTTACCCCCTCGGGATAGCCGCCATAAAGTCTGATAACCGCAGTAATCACACCGCAACCAATACCGAAGATAATCTGTCCTGATTTTGTGTAAGGTGTTGTAACATAATCTGTCGCCATAAAGAATGCACCAAGCATCAAACCACCCGATAACACGTGCATCAGGGCATCACCTGTAAACAATCCCTCGTCCCCGCCAAAAACAAAAGTAAAAGTGGCAAGCGTGATTATGTAACTTGCGGGAATTCTTATACTGATTATCTTTTTAGCCAAAAGGTACGCCGCACCGATTAAAATTGCGAGGGTAGAAACCTCACCGATACATCCGCCAACATTACCCAAAAACAAATCCATATATCCGGGCAAGCCCTCTGTTGCACCTTCTTTTATAAGTGCAAGAGGTGTTGCAGATGTTACTGCATCTGCCGAAAACGGAGCAGCCCAGGTGGTCATCGCCTGAGCCCAAGATGTCAGCAAAAATGCACGAGCCGCCAGAGCCGGGTTCATAAAGTTGTGTCCAATACCGCCAAAGAACTGCTTTACAATAATAATTGCAAACACACAGCCGATGGCAGCCATCCAGAAAGGCATTGAAACCGGCAGATTAAGAGCCAGCAAAAGTCCGGTAACCGCCGCACTTAAATCGCCTATTGATGATGGCGATTTAATGATTTTGCACCAAAGCCACTCTGATGCAACAGCCGCAAGCACGCACACAGCACTAAGCACCAACGCACGCAATCCAAAAACGATTACCCCTGCAATCAGTGCAGGGATAAGTGCAATAATAACGTCAAGCATTACCTTTGATGTTGAAAGCGCTCCCCTTACGTGAGGAGATTCCGTAACAATAAGTTTTTCATTTACATTTGTCAGTGTCATTACTTTTTCGCCTCCTGTGTCGCTTTTGTTACTTTTGTCCTTGCCGTTCTTACCTGTTGCAGAGGATTTTGTTCTGCAGGGCAGACATACGTGCAGGAGCCGCATTGAATACAATCCATAACATTAAGCTTTTTCATCATCTCAAGGTCGTCCAGTTTAACAGCTTCGATTATCTTATTGGGCAAAAGATTCATCGGGCAGCCCTCAACACATCTGCCGCATCTTAAGCAGTTTTGCTTTACCTTTTTTGAAATCATTTCATCACTGAATGCTAAGATTCCGGACGTTCCCTTTACAACAGGAATGTCAGTGTCCGGCACAGAAATACCCATCATAGGTCCGCCCATAATGACCTTTGCCGCAGTCTTACAGAAGCCGCCGCATTTTTCAATAGCGTCCTCAACATTTGTGCCCACGCGAATTCTGAAGTTTGCAGGGTTTGCAATGCAGTCACCGCTGACTGTCACAATTCGCTTGATAACAGGAGCACCCATAATAAATGCTCTTGCAATTGCTGCGCAGGTGTCAATGTTGTCAACAACGCACCCTACATCAAGCGGCAGCTTGCCGGGGGGTACTGTTCTTCCCGTAACCGCCTTGATAAGATGCTTTTCCGAACCCTGAGGATACTTGGTTTTAACCTTAACAACGTTAATTTTAACCTCGGTTTCCTTTTCAGCCCACTCCTTCATCACCTTAATTGCATCGGGCTTATTGGTTTCGATTGCAACATAACCCTCGCATAGGCCTAAAACCTTCATTATAATTTTAAGACCCTCAATAACTTCTTCGGGGGTTTCAAGCATCGCACGGTGGTCGGATGTAAGATAAGGCTCACACTCGGCACCGTTTACAATGGCATATTCAATCTTTTTATCTGGTGGTGGACTCATCTTTACGTGTGTCGGGAAGGTAGCACCCCCCATACCCACAATGCCTGCCTCACGAATAACCTGAACAATCTCTTCCTTCGACATTGCCCTCCAGTCTTTTGGCTTAACGTCGGGTGAAAACTCATCCTGACCATCGTTTTGGATAACAATTGAATTCATCTTGATGCCCGAATGGTGCATTCTTGGCTCAATTGCAACAACTGTACCCGAAACCGAAGAATGTATATTTGCAGAAACAAATCCGCCAGCCTCAGCAATCTTCTGTCCCATCAGCACTCTGTCACCTACACCAACACAAGGTACAGCAGGTGCACCAATATGCTGAGAAAGCGGAAACACCATCGCATCCGACGGAGGAAGGTCAACAATTGGTATGCAACAGGTTGCATTCTTCATATCATCAGGATGAATTCCGCCGCTGAAGGTGAACTCTTTAACCCCCAGTTTCCTTTTTAAACTAACGATTTTTTCTGATATACTCATAACAACCTCCTTGCCCTAATGTCAAAGCCTATCTCTCTGTTTCTTAATTTTTCTTATATCCTCACCCAAAGTCTGCAGAATCTTATATTCACCCACAAACCTTGAAGTAATTCTCTGGCTGTACATATCCGACAAAGTTTCAAAACTCAGATTGGTGGATATGATTGTACTTTTTCCGGCAGTTATTCTGGCATTAATAATGTCAAAAAGTGCCGCAGTGGTAAATTGAGTTACAAACTCAGTCCCCAAATCATCTATAATAAGAAGGTCAACGTCATAAACATATTTCACAACTGCCGACTCATCCTCTGCGTCCTTGCCAAACTTTGCAGCCTCAAAAATTTCAAAGAGTCTGAATGCTGTCTGGTAATAAACGGTTTTGCCGCGTTCTAAAGCACGGTTTGCCACGCAGCTTGAAACAAATGTCTTACCCGTGCCGGCATTACCAAGAAGCAACAAGTTTTCGCGGCTTATATCAAAGCTCTCGGCAAAAGTCAGTGCCGTATCGCATACTGTCTGCATAACTTTAAGCACCCTTTTGTCGCTGCCCTGACCGATAAATAGTGACATATCAAAGGTTTCAAATGTCTGCCCTCTCATAAATTCGGTAAGGTTTGAGTTTGCCCCTATATGCTTGGCAATAAGATTTTTAAGACATTCGCACCGTTTGCCCTCCACAAATCCTGTGTCACGGCACTTGGTGCATGTATGTAAATCATCTGTAAAGCCTGCCTCAAAGCCGTTTGCAACAAGCAGCTCACTCTTTTTCTTTTGCAGCTCCTTTATGCTTTGCTTTACGTCTTCAAAACAGTTGCTTTTGTCAAGAATACAACTAAGCAGACGTGTACCGTTTTTCATAAGCTGAGCTTCAACCTCTGCAAACTGCGGAATTTTCTTACAAACTTCCATATGCCGTCTGCTCATCTCTGCCTGATTGGCAAGACGGATATCCTCAAGCTCACGGCTTGCAAGCACATATGCCGATTCCATATATAATCATTCCTTTCCGTAAACAACCGTTGACATCACTACCGTGTAGGGAATTGCTCAGCCTCCCCTGAGGCTCCCTTGTGCAAAGGGAGCTGTCACGAAGTGACTGAGGGATTGTCTTTTACAATCTTTCCTTTTTCACTCACCCAGCATATCTTTCAGGATTTCTTCAGCAAAATTCGAATAATCAGGCTTGTTGGTGTCCTCATAGTTATTAAACTTACTCTTTTTGCCGCCGGTTTTTGTCTTTACGGGTGAATTTTTAATCTTGAACATTTCTTCGTTTGCCTTGACCTTTTCGATATTTTCAAGTCCCTGCTCCTGCCAACTGAGCAGAATTTTATTCATATACGCCCAGCTAAGCTTTCCCGTTGCGGCTACAGTGCGGTCATAAGCCTCGGCAATAAGCTCTGTGGGAATGTTCTTTTCACCAACCCACGAACCTATATATTTCTTCTCGGTTTGTGTAAGAGCTCGGTCATATATACCAAGGATTCCCCTTACCTTGCCTTCATTTGACATTTTCAGTTCTATCTCACGGATATATTCCTCTGCGCTTTCATAGGTATTGATACCCTTGTCTGCCCAGTCAATAGCCACGGTTTCAAGATAACGCTTGCCCGTTTTACCCTGACTTGCCGCAAACTGCAGCAGCATTGTCACAACCTCTACAGGTAACCCAAGCCAGTCAACAAACGAATAAATAAGTTCAAAATCCGACGGACTGAGAAGCTTGCCCAAAATCGCCTCTGCCTGTTTAAACAGATAGTCAACACTCTCGTTTACCGATGCGGTTGCATCAATTTCAGCCGCAGTATATGACGGCCTTGTCCGGAGTCTTGCCGCAGCAGAGGGTTTGCTCTTTTTTTCGGCAGCCTTCTTTTCACCGGGGAAGGTGTACTCCTCGCCGTCACCGTCTAAAACCTCGGCTGTGACCCAAAAATCTATAGCATCAAGCACTGCCTCACGGTCAATGTGCAATTTCTTTGAAATTTCGTCAATGCTCAGCACCTTGCCGTTCTTTTTAAAACAGCTTAGTGCATATATGTATATTTGAAGATATTCAGCCCGGGCAATCCTGCCCCATTTTTCAACAAAGCTGAACTTGAGCTCAAATCCTTTTCCCATTTTCATATCCTCTGTTACTTTCCAACACAAAACCGTTCAAAAACACGGTCAATAATTTCTTCCTGTACAGTCTGTCCTGTCACCTCGCCTAATGCCGCAATGACCTCCTCAAGGTCAACATACAGCATATCGCAAGGCAAGCCCATTTTTACACCATCAATCATACCAAGTGCAACATTTTTAGCCTTAATCAATGCATTTTTCTGACGGTCATTTGAAATAAACACATCATCAGCATTTATCTCACCCTGCAAAAACATCTGTGAAATCTTTTCTTCTAAGCAGTCAATACCAATAATTTCGCCATTTTGTGGTGTTGCCGTGAGCACAAAGGACGAAGCGTCCGCTCCAAGTTCTTTTGCAAAAGCTTCTTTAGTCATAAACGTGCCTTTGTCCGTCTTATTTAATATTACTATTGTATTTTTGCCATTCATATACCTAAAAATTTCTATATCTTCATCGGTCAGCCCCTGCGAGCTGTCCACAACAAACAGACAAAGGTCGGCATTTTCGATATTTTCGCGCGCCTTCTCAATACCAATCCTTTCAACCGAATTATCACTTTCACGAATTCCGGCAGTATCAATCAGTTTAAGTGCCACACCGCTTAAATTAACATATTCCTCTATGGTGTCACGGGTTGTACCGGGAATATCTGTGACAATAGCCCTTTCACATCTGCTGAGTGCATTAAGGAGTGACGATTTACCCACATTGGGGCGTCCGGCAATAACGGTGGTAATTCCCTCACGCATAATTCTGCCCCGCGAAAAACCGCCAATCATATCGTCAATATCCGATGTGATATCACAGATACGTTTTTCAAGCTCGTCGGCAGGCATATCATCAATTTCTTCGGGATAATCGGCTATTGCCGAAATATTCGCCGCAAATTCAACGGCCTTTTCACGAATTTTATTTACCTTTTCAGATAGCTTACCCGAAAGTGCCTTTGCAGCATTTGACTGTCCCAGAGTCGAATTTGAATGTATAAGGTCAACAACAGCTTCTGCACGGATAAGGTCCATCTTACCGTTCATCACCGCACGTCTTGTAAATTCACCCGGCTCTGCCTGTCTGACACCTGCACGAAACAGCTCCTCCATTACCGATTCTGCCGCCATATATCCGCCATGGCAGTTTATCTCAACCACAGTTTCACCTGTGTAGGAACTCGTGCCACGCATCACGGCAACCAAAGCCTCATCTAAAATTGAGCCGTCTGCCTGACGCCTGATATCCGCCAAAGTCAGCTTGTGACTTTCAAGAGCAGTCAGGCTCCTTCCGTTTTTAGGAAAGGTAATTTTGCCTGTCATTTCCTCGGCTGACTCACCGCTTATTCTTATAATAGCAATGCCTCCCACACCCATAGGCGTGGCAATTGCGGCAATAGTATCAAAGGCTTTCATATATATCACCAAAACCGTTTTACGATTTTTCCTTTTCTCTTTTATTCTGTATCATCTGTTTTTTCCAAGGCTGAGTGAAACAGAATAGCATCTTGGATAAAACGAGCAAATTTTTTGTCATACAAGTCTGAAGCGGAGCAAATGCTTTGTGCCTTTGCGAGCATTCAGGCGCAGTATGACGGAACAATTTGCCGTTCTTAGACAGTATGATAGGCTGTTGAACTCTGCCTAATACTAACCTTTTTTAATATTGGAAATAATTTCTTTTACTGTCCTTTCAAGCTCTGAATCTGACCCCATATCACTTGCAATCTTTCTTACATTATGTAAAACTGTTGTATGGTCACGGCCGCCAAATGCTTCACCGATTTTGGGGAATGACGGGTCGTCAAGAATTTCACGGCAGATATACATAGCAATCTGTCTGGGAAGAGCAATGTCTGCACTGCGCTTTTTAGAAACAAGCGAACCCTTTGCAAGATTGAAATATTTTTCGGTTTCTTCAATAATCAGCTTGGTTGTGATTGCACGCCTTGGCTGAACAGACAAAATATCACGAAGTGCCTCGGTTGCGAGCTCCATTGAAATCTCGTTGGTGCGTTTTATGCCCGCATAAACAAGAATTCTCTTTACCGCACCTTCAAGGTCACGGACGTTTGATTTGATACTGTCAGCAATAAATTCAACAATCTCATCATCAACCGACAAATACTCACTTTGGATTTTGTTCTTCAGGATTGCCATTCTTGTTTCAAAATCAGGTGGCTGAACATCAGCCAGCAAACCGCTGTTGAAACGTGTAACCAATCTCTCTTCAAGCTGAGGAATTTCAGACGGAAGTCTATCCGAGGTCATAACAACCAGCTTGTCCCTTTCATAAAGGGCATTAAACGTGTGGAAAAACTCTTCCTGAGCACGTTCCTTCCCTGCAAAGAACTGTACGTCGTCGATAAGCAGCAAATCAACGTGTCTGTATTTGTTCCTGAAATCCTGATTGTTCTTTTTCTGAATTGCGTTAATAAGCTCGTATGTGAACTTTTCACTAGTGGTATAAAGAACCTTTTTCTTGGGATAATTCTCGATAAAATAGTTACCTATAGCCTGCAAAAGATGAGTCTTGCCAAGCCCGCTGCCCCCGTATAAAAACAGAGGGTTTGAATGTTTTGCCGCATCCTTTGGACGCTCGGCAAGTGCAAGTGATGCCACATATGCAAGGTCGTTGTTGTTACCCACAACGAATGACGAAAAGGTGTATTTATTGTTTAAGGTATTCTCCACCATAATGGAATCAACCTGTTCCTTTTCCTTGCTCTTTTCATCAACAACCACATCAATATCAAACTTATGCGAAGTAACCGCCTCAAGACTGCTTTCGATAAGTGAGAAATATTTGGTCATTATCATATTTTTGTTTACGGCAAAGGGCACCTTCAGGGTAATTTTTGTTTCGTCAAGCTCAACCGCCTCAATCGGCTTTATCCACGAATCAAACGAAACTGCCGAAACTTCATCTGCAAGTTCTGCCTGAACCCTTTCCCATATACGTTTTAATTCTTCCACAATAATACTCCTTTTCAATTTAAACTACAGAATTTATTTCCACGGCAATGGGGATTGCCATTGGTTTTTCTACATTAAAATATTATATATACATAATTGCACATCTAATATAATAACAGATTTTTCAACCTTTTTCAATAGCTAAAAATCCAATTTGTCCGTCTATTTTTTAACAATCCGTCCCAAACCACAAAATATTGATTTTTGGTTTTATCCCCTCCCAACATCTTCGGTTTTTGTCCCTCAAAAAATTTTTTATAAATTTTTCGCTCCATAAAGGGTTGACAAGCGGATAAACTTGTGCTACAATAAGAAGGCTGTTTTACAGATAATTATTAAATTTCAAATAAACGATACTGTATTGGAGGGATACAAATGCTTAGAACATTCCAGCCTAAGAAGAGACACAGAGCTAAAGAACATGGTTTCAGAAAAAGAATGTCCACCAGCAATGGTCGCAAAGTTTTAGCAAGAAGAAGACTTAAGGGCAGAAAGAAATTGTCAGCCTAAAGACGCCTTTGTGCGTCTTTTTGACTATTACGGGCAATTTTTTTGCCCTGATACGTCAATTTTTGAGTAAATTACAACGGGAGATAGCCTATGCGAGAGTCAATTGGCGGGGCAACAAGCCTCGTTCTCAATACACAGTTCAAAAAGCTATACAACAAGGGTAGCTCTCAGGTCTTCCCCTCGGTTGTTGTTTACGCAAAAGCCAACGGTCTTTCCCACAACCGTTTGGGGATTACCGTCAGCAAAAAAATCGGCAAAGCGGTTATCAGAAACCGTGCAAAACGCCGTCTGCGTGAGGTTTATCGTATAAACTCCGCAAGCATTCTGCAGGGCTTTGACTTTGTGCTTGTGGCACGTGGCCGCACGGCTGAATGCCCCTATGAAAAGCTATCTGCAGACTTTATTCAGGCAGTTAAAAAACTTGGAGTATACAAAAATGAATAAACTGCTTTCAAATCTTTTTATCGGATTAATTAAACTTTACCGAAGGTTTATTTCACCACTTACTCCCCCAAGCTGCCGTTTTTATCCTACGTGCTCGGAATATGCAATCCTTGCCATCCGCAAATATGGAGTTTTTAAGGGTTCCCTTAAGGCTTTATGGCGCATTCTTCGGTGTAACCCCTTTTCAAAGGGCGGCATTGATATGCCCTGAGAATATAAACATAAGCAACCCGGCACATAATTAACCTTTTTTTCCGGAGGATATTTACAATGCTATCGTACATTATGACAGGTCTGGGATGGATTCTTGATTTGTTTTACAGAATTATCGGCAACTACGGCTTTGCAATAATTTTGTTTACAGTATTTATCAAGCTGATTTTATTCCCTCTGGACCTTAAACAAAGACGGTCAATGGCAAAAACTCAGAAAATTCAGCCTCTTTTGATGGAAGTGCAGAAAAAGTATGCCAATGACAAAGACAAGCTTAATCAGGAAACAATGAAGCTGTATCAGAAATACGGCATCAACCCAACAGGCGGCTGTTTGCCAATGCTTATACAGTTTCCTATAATCATTGCCCTTTACTGGGTTGTAAGAAAACCTATAGTTTATATGATGGGCGTAGGCTTTGAAGATACCTGGCGCATTGCCGAGGCATTCAACGCATGGGCGGCATCAAACCCCGATGCTCTGCCCGAGGCTCTTGCCAAGATTGTTCCCGTTAGCTATCAGGAAAAAATGGCAAACAACACCTTTGGCAACAACGAAATTCAGATTGCACAGATGATATTCAAGCACCCCGAAATATTGCAGCATCCTGCAATCCAGAGTTGGACTGAAGCCATCAAGCCTATCAATTTCGACTTTTTCGGAATGGACCTTTCCGAAACGCCAAGCTTTGGAAAGCTTTTGGGAATATTTACCGGAAACATTGCCGGCATTACTCTCAACACAGTTCTTCTTTGGATTATCCCCGCACTTTCGGGCTTCAGTTCATGGCTTGCAAGCTATATTTCACGCCCCGACAGTGCAAAGAAGGATAAAAATGTTGTTCTTGCCGAAAACGAAAAACCGCAGAACAATAGCGGTACAGCCGGTGACACCATGAAGACAATGACAACAATTATGCCCTTGTTCTCGGCATGGTTTGCATTTACACTTCCGGCAGCAATCGGTCTTTACTGGACAGTAAGCAATATTATTCAGATCCTGCAACAAATATATGTTAAAAAATTCTTTAAAAATGACATCAGCCTTGAAGAATTAGAAGGAGAAATTAACAATGTTAAAAATAGAAAAAAACGCAAAAAATCTCGATGAAGCATTAGAACTTGCAGCTCAGGAACTGGGCGTTGCCAAAGATGAAGTAGGCTACACCATAACAAAAGAAATCGGCAAAGGTCTTATGAAATTCTTAGTCGGTTCTGAGGTTGAAATCGTTGCCTGGAGAAAGGCTGACGAAGAAGCAGATGCCCCCAAGGCTGAAAAGCCCGTAAAACGCGAAAAGGCTCCCAAGGCTGAAAAAGTTCAAAAAACCGAGAAGGCAGAAACACCTGAATTACCCGTTGTTGAAGCTGCTCCTGCACCGGCAAAGCCCGAAAGAAAGCGCGCTGAAGTTGATGAGGATTTTGTTATTCCCAAGTCAGCTGTTGACGATGCAAAATATTTTGTATCAGAGCTTCTCACAAAGATTGGTCTTACATTTGAGCTTCACATCAAGCTTGACAAAAACATTATTAACATTGACGTGTCAGGTGATAAGATGGGTCTTCTTATCGGCAAGCGCGGTGACACACTTGATGCCGTACAGATGCTTGCAGTACTGTATGTAAACAGAAACAAAAATATGCCTTATGTAAAGGTTAACATCGACACTGAAAACTATCGTTCAAAGCGCGAAGACACATTGGTAAGACTTGCTCACGGTTTGGAACGCAGCGTTCTTCGTGACAAAAAATCAATTACCCTCGAGCCAATGACAGCCAACGAAAGACGCATCATTCACGCAGCGCTTCAGAACAATCCCAAAATTAAAACTCACAGTATTGGTGAAGAACCCAACCGCCGTATGGTTGTGTCACTTGCCAAGGGTGAAGAATAATAAAATATTTTACAGTCATCTTTTATACAAGATGACTGTATTTTTATGAATTTTTTTGAATATTTATGCAAAAACACTATTGATTTTTTCCATAATTTGTGGTTTAATATAAGGTATACTGATGAATTTTTATGCAAAAGGAGATTTGACTGTGGAAAAGATAAAGGTTTTTATTGACGGCAGTGTCGGCACTACCGGTTTAAGAATACACGACAGACTTCTAGAACGGCAGGATGTAGAGCTTATCACCCTTCCCGAGGAAAAGAGAAAGGATTTAACATCAAGAGCCGCTGCAATCAATTCGGCAGATGTTGCCTTTTTGTGTCTTCCCGATGCGGCATCAAAAGAAATTATCGAGGCGATTGGTGATTGCGACACAAAAATCCTTGATACATCAACAGCACATCGCACAAATCCCGAGTGGGCATACGGTTTTCCTGAGCTTTCGGATGAATTCCGCAACAAAATCCTTGCATCAAAGCGAATTGCCGTTCCCGGCTGTCACGCAAGCGGTTTTTGCTCGATTGTGGCGCCATTGGTTGCAAACGGCATAATCTCGCCTGATTACCCCATCACAGCAACATCTGTCACAGGCTACAGTGGCGGCGGAAAGAAAATGATTGCCGAGTATGAAGACGCTGAAAGACCTGTCGAATTCAGTGCACCAAGACAGTACGGCATAACACAGACCCACAAGCATCTTCCTGAAATGAAAGCTATCTGCGGTCTTACATACGAGCCTTGCTTTTCACCAATTGTTGCTGACTTTTACAGTGGTATGACGGTTACTATTCCGCTCTTCGGCAGAATGCTCATCAAACAGATGACCGTGGCTGAAATACACAAGCTGTTTGATAACCACTATAAAAATCAAAAACTGATTAAAGTTCTACCCCTTGACTATGAGGGTATGATAGGAACAAACCAAATGTCAGGCAAGGACTCAATGGAAATAATCATCAGCGGCAACGATGAGAGAATTCTTATCGCTTCCTCCTTTGACAACTTAGGCAAAGGTGCATCAGGTGCCGCAGTACAATGCTTTAACCTTATTACAAACAGCGACGAAACAACCGGTTTGGTTGTCTAATACAGAAAGGAATAACTTTTATGAAACAAATAAACGGCGGCGTTTGTGCAGCTATTGGCTTTAAAGCAAGCGGCATACACGCAGGAATACGCAAAAACAAAACAAAGAAGGATTTAGCGCTGATTCTCAGCGAAACACGTGCCGCTGCAGCAAGCACATACACACAGAATCTTGTTAAGGGCGCACCTATATATGTTACAAAAGCAAACATTGCAGACGGCTATGCACAGGCAATTATCTGCAACAGCGGTAATGCCAACACCTGCAATGCCAATGGTATCGAAATTGCAGAGGCTATGTGCAGTCTTGTAGAAAAGCACACAGGCATTTCAAAGACAGACGTTGTTGTTGCATCTACCGGCGTTATCGGTCAGCCCCTTGACATCACTCCCATCGCAAACGGTATGGATGCCCTGACAACCGCATTAAACAGCGACGGAAGTAACGATGCGGCAGAAGGAATTATGACAACCGATACCCGCAAAAAAGAAATCGCCTTTGAATTTGAAATTGGCGGCAAGGTTTGCCACATAGGCGGTATTGCAAAGGGTTCGGGTATGATTCATCCCAATATGGCAACAATGCTTGTTTTTGTTACATCCGATGTAAATATCTCTCCCGAAATGCTTCAAAAGGCTCTCAGTGCCGACATTCAGGATTCCTTTAATATGATTTCGGTAGACGGCGATACATCAACCAACGATATGGTTTCTGTCCTCGCAAACGGAATGGCTGAAAACCCAAAAATTGATAGCGTTGGCAAAGACTACGACACCTTCTGTGAAGCTTTATCTGCAGTTACCACCTACCTCTGCCGCAGTATTGCCAAAGACGGCGAAGGTGCATCAAAGCTCCTTGAAAGCCACGTCAGCGGTGCTAAGGACACAAAAAATGCGAAAATCATTGCAAAGTCAGTTGTATGCTCTTCACTTTTCAAGGCGGCAATGTTCGGCTCGGACGCAAACTGGGGTCGTATCCTTTGTGCAATCGGCTACAGCGGTGCAGAATGTGATGTAACAAAAGTCGCAGTTGAGCTTGCATCCGCATCCGGCAGAATTGCTGTTTGCAAAGGTGGCAGCGGCGTTGACTTTGATGAAGATTTTGCTAAAAAAGTTTTAAGCAAAGACGAAATTATCATTGATATCGCCCTTGGTGATGGTGACGGCGAAGCAACCGCCTGGGGCTGTGACTTGACATATGACTATGTTAAAATAAACGGCGACTACAGAACCTAAAAAGATTTAAAAAATTCATCCATCTCACCCCAACACACTTCCCTTGCCTAAAGTGAGCTGGCAAACCGTAGGTTTGACTGAGGGGTTCTTGAAATTTAAAGAAAGGAAATACCTTATGAACAAATTCCCTATTGCAGACCGTGCCGAAATTCTTATCGAGGCACTGCCTTATATACAAAAATATTATAATAAAATCGTTGTTATTAAATACGGCGGCAATGCTATGCTAAACGAAGAACTGAAGGAAGCCGTTATGGGCGATATCCTTCTTCTCTCTCTTATCGGCATCAAGGTTGTGCTCATCCACGGCGGCGGCCCCGAAATTTCGGAAATGCTTGCCAAAACAGGCACCAAAACCGAATTTATCGACGGGCTTCGTGTTACCGACAAAGACTCAATCGACATTGTACAGATGGTGCTTGCGGGCAAAATTAACAAAAGTCTTGTAAACCACATCCAGACGAAGGGCGGCAAAGCTATCGGTCTTTGCGGACTTGACGGACATATGATTCAGGCAGAAAAGCTTGACGACGTTCACGGCTATGTGGGCAATGTTACAAATGTTGACCCTACACCCATTCTTGACGTGATTGAAAAAGGCTATATTCCAGTTATTGCAACCGTTGGTTGTGACAACGAAGGAAATGTCTACAACATAAACGCCGACACTGCGGCAGCAAAAATTGCAGGCGTGCTTAACGCAGAATGTTTGATTTCAATGACAGATATCCGTGGTCTGCTCCGCGACAAAGACGACGAGAACACCCTTATCCCACTTGTTAAGGTAAGCGAAGTTCCCGAGCTTGTCAGTGAAGGCATTATTTCAGGCGGAATGATTCCTAAAATTGATTGTTGCATTGACGCAATCCGTCAGGGTGTACACAAGGTATTTATTCTTGACGGACGTGTTCCCCACGCAATCTTGATTGAAACCCTTACCGACGAGGGTATCGGTACAATGGTTATTTAAGGAGTGTGACCTTTATGCAGGATAAAGATTTGTCACGGGACTCAAAGAAATCCCGTCACAATGCCATAATCAGGCTCATTTCCGAAAAAGCAATCGAAACTCAGGGACAGCTTACCGACTATTTGATTGAGGACGGCTTTAAGGTCACTCAGGCAACGGTTTCCCGTGATATAAAGGAGCTTCGGCTGATTAAAATATCGGACCGCGGCGACAAATACAGATACGCTCTCCCGGGCAAAGAGGCCGATGTTGACATCAAAGCACGCTATGCCGCAGTCCTTACTCACGCTGTAATTACTGTACAAAATGCAGGTAATCTTGTGGTGGTAAAAACCATTCCCGGCTCGGCTCAGGGCTGTGCAATGGCAATCGAAACTCTTGATTTTGACAGAGTTGTGGGCGTTATTGCAGGTGACGACACTGTTTTTATCGCCATGAACAGCGAGCTTGACGCAGAAAAATTTGCCGACAAGCTCACCCAGGTTGTAAACTGATTAAAATACGAGGTGTATTATGAATATAAAACAAAAAGACCATAACTATATAATGCCAACCTACGGACGGCTTGACGTTGCACTTGTTTCGGGCAAGGGCAGCACGTTGTGCGACTGTGACGGCAAAGAATATATCGACTTTGGCAGTGGAATTGCCGTAAACACCTTTGGTGCCTGTGACGAACAATGGGTAGCGGCAGTTACAAAGCAGCTCGGAGCAATTCAGCACACATCAAATTATTACTATACAAAGCCCTGTTCTGACCTTGCAGAGCTTCTCTGCACAAAAACAGGTATGAGCAAGGTGTTCTTTTCAAATTCGGGCGCCGAGGCTAACGAGTGTGCAATTAAAGCGGCACGCAAATACGGCACCGACAAAAACCCCAAAAAGAATATTATTATCACATTAAAAAACAGCTTCCACGGCAGAACAATCACCACACTTGCAGCAACGGGTCAGGATGTTTTTCACAACCACTTTACACCCTTTACCGAAGGCTTTGTTTATGCCGAGGCAAACAATATCGAAGATTTAAAAGCCCTTGCAAACCCCAACTGCTGCGCAATTATGTTTGAGCTTATTCAGGGTGAGGGCGGTGTTCTTCCCTTAACTCAGGAATTTGTTGACGCCGCAAAGGAAATTGCGGCAGAAAATGATATGCTGATTGTGGTTGACGAGGTGCAGACAGGCAACGGCAGAACAGGTAAGCTCTATGCCCATCAGCACTATGGTTTATCGCCCGACATCTTTTCAACCGCAAAAGGTCTGGCAGGAGGCTTGCCCATCGGTGCAACCGTCTTTAGCGAAAGACTCGCAGACATTCTTCCCGCAGGCAGTCACGGCTCAACCTTTGGTGGCAATCCCATTGCGGCGGCGGGTGCAGTAAACGTGCTCACGCGTCTTGACGATGAATTTTTAAAGACCGTACGTGAAAACAGTGCCTATCTTTGGGCAAAACTCAAAGACATCAAAGGCGTAAAATCCGTCTGCGGTCTTGGATATATGATAGGAATTGAAACCGAGGCAGATGCCAAGGAAATCCTTAAAAAATGTCTTGAAAACGGTCTTCTTGTTCTTACCGCAAAAGACAAGGTAAGACTTCTTCCTCCCCTTAACATCACCAAAAAGGAGCTCGACAAGGGCATTGCAATTCTTAAATCAGTAATCGAATCACTTTAACATAAAGGAGCAAATATATGAAACACTTACTTAAACTTTCAGACCTTACCTCTGATGAAATCTCAGGCATACTCGACCTTGCCGACCAGCTTAAATACGAAAAGAAAAACGGAATTCCCCACAAGCATCTTGAGGGCAAATCTCTGGGCTTGATTTTTGAAAAATCATCCACCAGAACCCGTGTTTCTTTTGAAGTTGGTATGCAGGAGCTTGGCGGCTATGCACTCTTCCTCAGTTCAAACGATTTACAGATTGGCAGAGGCGAGCCGGTTGAGGATACCGCAAGAGTTCTCTCTCGCTACCTTGACGGAATTATGATAAGAACATTTGCGCAGCAGGAAGTTGAAGATTTGGCAAAATACGGTTCAATTCCGATTATAAACGGTCTTACCGACTATTGCCATCCCTGTCAGGTTCTTGCCGACCTTATGACAATCCGCGAACATAAGGGCAGCTTTAAAAACCTTAAGATGTGCTTTATCGGTGACGGCAACAATATGGCAAACTCCCTGATGGTTGGTGCAATTAAAATGGGTATGAGCTTTGCGATTGCCTGCCCCAAGGATTATGAACCCGACGCAGACCTTATGAAATGGGCATCAGAAAACGGAGAATTCCTTTGCACCGAATCTGTTTGCGAAGCGGCAAAGGACGCAGATATTCTGGTTACAGATGTATGGGCATCAATGGGTCAGGAAAGCGAAATCGCCGACCGCAAAAAGATATTTGCTGGCTATCAGATTAATACTGACCTTATGAATGTTGCAAAACCCGATGCAATGGTGCTTCACTGTTTGCCCGCACACCGCGAGGAAGAAATTACCGCTGAGGTATTTGAAGCCCACGCAAACGAAATCTTTGACGAGGCAGAAAACCGCCTCCACGCACAGAAGGCAGTTATGGTAACACTCATGAAATAGGGCTAAGTAAAATTGTCCGAAAAAAACATATATAAAACCCTCTTGGAACTCATCATTCCAAGAGGGTTTTTAATATTTATTTAATTGTTCTTTATATCTTCAAGAATCTTTTCAACTTCATCCTTTTGCAATACACTAAGATAGGTAAACTTCTTTTCAAGAGATTTTTCAATCAACTCAATGCCCCGCTCTTTTTCACCCATCGAGCAAATCATCTGCCCATAAGCATAATACGGTTCGGGGAAGTGGGGTTCTTTTTCAAGAAGCTGTTCATAAAGCTCCTTTGCCTTTTGGGTATCTCCAACCAATGCATATGACTCTGCTAAATTATCCATAATAACCAAATCATCCGAGTTATAATCAAATGCCTGTTTGTTAAATTCCAAAGCCTTTTGTCCGTCACCCTTTAAAATATACATAAGACCTAAATTCTGATAAAGATTTGTATTTTTAAAATCAATCATCGCTTCCTCGCTCATCTCAATGGCAAGGTCAAGATTGCCGCACTTCCATTCACAAAGAGCCAGCATTGCCTTGATTCTCTTCTTCGGTGCAGGTTTTTTGGCATCAAGAGATGCGTGAGTGAGAACTGTTCTTGCAAGCTCGGGTTGACCGTCACGCAAAAGAATATATCCGTAATACCAAAGACTGTTGGGGCCCAGCTTTCCTATACGGTTGGCAATGGCAAAACGCCTAAGAGCACCACAAGTATCGCCCTTGCTGAACTTCATTTTAGCTGTAACTGCCAATATCTCTGGGCCTTTTAATATAATCAATCCAATTAAAACTATTAAAGTAATTGCAGGAAACATAAAACCTTACCCCTTATTATCCTAAATTATTTACTGTACGTGGATAGGGCAATACGTCACGGATGTTGCCCATACCGGTAAGATACATAACCGCTCTTTCAAAGCCAAGTCCAAAGCCTGCGTGCTTTGTTCCGCCATAACGACGCAAATCAAGGTAATGTCCGTAATCCTCGGTGCTAAGACCAACCTCTTCCATTCTGGCAAGAAGAACATCCATACGCTCTTCTCTCTGGCTGCCGCCGATAATTTCGCCAATGCCCGGAACTAAACAGTCCATAGCAGCAACGGTCTTTCCGTCATCATTAAGACGCATATAAAACGCCTTGATTTCCTTGGGATAGTCGGTTACAAACACGGGCTTTTTGAAAACCTCTTCGGTGAGGTATCTCTCGTGCTCGGTCTGCAGGTCAATACCCCATTCAACGGGATATTCAAATTCCTTGCCGCTGTTTTTAAGAATTTCAACAGCCTCGGTATATGTTACGTGACCGAATTCATTTTCCAGAATATTATTAAGTCTTTCGATAAGACCCTTATCAACAAAGTTATTAAAGAACGCCATTTCCTCGGGAGCGTTATCAAGAACATATCTGATAACAAACTTCAGCATATCCTCAGCAAGCTTCATATCGTCCTTAAGGTCGGCAAAAGCGATTTCAGGCTCAATCATCCAGAACTCAGCCGCATGGCGTGTTGTATTTGAATTTTCAGCACGGAAGGTAGGACCAAAGGTATAGATATCACCAAATGCCATCGAGAAGGTCTCGCCCTCAAGCTGACCGCTTACGGTAAGAGATGTTTCTCTGCCAAAGAAATCCTGCTTGTAATCAATTGCACCTTCTTCGGTTTTGGGAAGATTGTCCATATCAAGAGTTGTAACACGGAACATCTCGCCCGCACCCTCACAGTCACTGCCTGTAATCAGTGGTGTATGCACATAAACAAAGCCACGTTCGTTAAAGAACTTATGGATTGCATATGCAATAACCGAACGCACACGGAAAACTGCCGAGAATGTGTTTGTTCTCGCTCTCAGGTGAGGAATTGTTCTTAAAAATTCAAAGCTGTGACGCTTTTTCTGCAAGGGATAATCAGAAGTGCTCTCGCCCTCTATCATCACCTTGGTGGCCTTAATTTCAAAAGGCTGTTTTGCATCTGGGGTAAGCTCCAGCACACCCTCAACACGAAGTGATGCACCAACATTCAGCTTGCAAAGCTCGGCAAAGTTATCAAGCTTTTCGTCCTCAATTACCACCTGAATATTTTTGAAAAAGGAACCATCATTGAGTTCAACAAAGCCAAAATTCTTTGACGCACGAAGTGTTCTTACCCAACCGTTAACCGCAATGGTTTGTCCTCCTAATTCATTTGATTTTAAAAATACTTCTTTAATTTTCATCTAAAAACCATCCTTAAATTAATTCCATAATTAACTATCATATATTATACCGAATATTTTTCTAAAAATCAACCATATTATGTATATATAATAAAAATTTTTGTATAAAATATTATACAAGTTAAAAGAAAGGCAGGGATATACAGTGAAATTTATCTCAACAAGTACCCGAAATACCCCATACGAAACCTTTGACGATATAAAACGCGATGCAGACACTGGCTATCCCCGTTTCAGCCCATCATACTACGAAACCGCAAAAAAGGCAAAGAACACTAAAAAGATATCACAGCCCAGGACATAAGTCCCGGGCTGATGTACATTTTATTGTTTTACTATCTCCGCACCGCATACAGGCTTAAATTCGACTAAATCTTCCCAAACCATAACCTTTGCATCAGTATAAGTTGCCGTTGTTGTAAAGGTTAATTCATTGCCTTCATACACCGCAGACTGTGCATCAACCAACCGTCCGCCATCATAAATTGCAAGAATTACAATTTTTTCATTCTCAATATTAACTGGAGTAATTGTAAATATTTTTTTGGTTTTTGTAATGGTATGCCCTTCATCTCCGTCAACATTAATTGTGCCTGCAACATAATTAAATGCAAGCGGCGTGCCATCGTTTTGGATGTTATCGCTTACTATGCTAACTGTTGATTTTCCTGAAGATGCACCCTCTTTAACAGTGAAAACAATTTTAAACAAAGTTGAGTCCGCTGTAGTAAATGCACTGCTACCGGCAGCAGCAACTTTACCTGTTGATATATTACTTACTACAATTAACGGATTAAGATAACTAACTTCTATGCCGCTTTCTTCCCCCTCAATACAAGCCATATATAACGTCTTGAATGCTTTCAACCTTAGTCGGTCAGTATCAAACTTAACTAACCAGTCAAAATTTGTAAATCCTGGGTTATTAGCAACAGAGACATTAATTTCAACATCCTGACCAATCGCTATTGCTTTCTCAACACTTGAAACTGTAACTGTTGCCAAGGTTTCTGCCGAAACGGGCACTGCAAACATTGTTAGTATCATTACCACACTGAGAAAAAATAATATACTCCTTTTCATTTTAATATGTATCCCTCCATAATAAAAAAGTGCATAACCCGTATCACAGAGTTATGCACCGAAAAACGCTCAACTCCGACAATAAGGTTGCTACACTCTTATATAACTTGCATCTGCATAGAGAAGTTTGTCAGAGAATACGCTTTTACCAATAGCGTACCTCCTCTATGCACAAGATATACATATTTACACACTTATCCTATTATAATTAAGAGTGTAGCATAATATATTATAGCACTGTTTTATGAATTTTACAATATGTTTTGCTCAATTTCATTACTTTGCCAATATATTAACCAAAAACTCTGCCACACATTTTGGTGTAACAGAGCCTTTAATTTCAATCTTTTTTCTTTGTGTTTGTTTTATCATTCAACATTTTTATTGTTTCAAGATAAGCCTTTTCAACATCGGTCAATGTCTTTTCCTGATACTTTCTGTATTCTGCCACTGCTTTTTCCATAGCGTGTTCGTGGCTGATTTTCCCTGCATCTGTCAAAAGTTTTTCGCCTGTTGAACCCAAAATGTTGTCAAGCTGAGTTATGTAGTCCTTCATATACATAGGCTTTTTTCGCATAGCTTGAATTTCTGCAAAATCAAAATATCCTGAAACCAAGTTGTTAAGCACCTTTAATTCATCTGCTTCAAGATAATTTTTGGCAATCTTTATATCTTTCGCAGTTGGCATATTACCAGTAAATGAAGTTAATCCCATAAACGGCTTTTCGCTGTCGGCTCGTTCAAAAATCACCTCGGCAGCAGTATGTCCGTGTGCGGCATAATGCAATTTATTCTGTACAATTTTAAAGAAAGTAATTGATTCTGTTCTTTTGGGATCATAGTCAACACTTGTTGCATATAAATCAAGCACCTGACGATAAAGCACTTTTTCGGATGAGCGGATATCTCTGATTCTATCAAGAAGCTCTTTCCAATAGTTTCCGCCGCCTAGATTTTTCAGGCGTTCATCATCCATTGTAAAGCCTTTTATCATATATTCTTTAATTCGCTCTGTTGCCCATTGTCTAAAACGAGTAGCAATTACGGATTTTACTCTGTATCCTAATGAAATTATCATATCCAGATTATAATGTGGAATACTTCTTGCGACCTCTCTTGTACCCTCAAGTCGAACCTGTCGGAAATCCCGACAGGTTGAATTTTCATCTAACTCACCTTCGGCATATATGTTTTTTATATGCTCTACAACATTAGTACGAGAAGTCTGAAACAGCTCTGCCATCTGTTGTTGTGAAAGCCAGACCGTATCATCTTCCAACTTCACATCTATCTTCATACTGCCGTCATTGTTCTGATATATTACAATTTCACCATTATTAAAATCATTCATACCATTTTCTCCTACTCAATTATTTCACTTCCGTTTCGGGCATCATAGTGCAAAATAAGGCCACGGTCTGTTGCAATCTGCCATACGGGAATCGCAAGGATGTTGCAATAGCTTTCGGCGGTTTTGCCTATATAATATCCGGGCTTTATGCTGACAATTCTGTGGGCTGTGTTCTTTTCAAGACGGTCGCATTTCACAAGGTCAGCTAAGATGCTGACAACATTAAAATATGGGCTTGTTCCTCCTGACACGCTCATCCCCGAAATTATATTTCGTCCCGAAATGGCATAAATTCCCATGCTTGATATATCAAACGAAATATACGCATCAAAAAACTCAGATTTATCTTTTTTCACTGTGAATATGGCACGCGTACCCTGATCAACAAGATTAAAGCCATTAAATTCGTACGCCTCGTGCATCATACCAAATGTCTTCATTTCATCCCGACAAAGCTTTTCGATGTTCTCAGGTGAAAAATCACTTACCGAACCATGTAGCTGTGTTTTATAAAACTTAAATTCGTCACCCTCAACCATCAAGGTTCCCGCATCGCTTTTATATGTGCCCGCACTCTGTTCGGTATATTCTTCGCCAAGGAATTTAACTATCATATCATGGTTGCTGCCAAACATCTTTTCAAGATAAAAGTTATAAATGTCGGGCGAGTCAGGAATCTGTACCGTCTCGGGAAGGTATATCATATTCCCGGCAAGAAGTGAGGAAACATTGTTTACCATAATCCTTTTTTCTTCCTTTTCATAATTTCTTGCACCATATAAAAAGCACAGCAGCATAATATTAATCGCCGCAAGTACAAGAATAAAAACCGTCTTCATTCTTCTTAAATCCATCTAACTCTCCCCCTGAATGTCCCAAACCGCAGAGGTTTCATTGTCATCGCCACAATATATATAAATCAGCCCTTCGCTACCTACCGACTCTGTGCGTGGATTTTTAGCAAGATAATCCTTCACCGCGGTCAGTACAGAAGGAACCTTAGCAGTATCTTCGGTTTTTTCAATAGCCTTTATATGCATCTTAAATTCCACAAGAACGCCGTTTTTTATAACAGCCGAAACAGCCGAATCGTTGCCTATCGAAACACGTGCTCCGTCTACAAAATAATCAAACTTCATACCGTCCTGACTAAAATCTGTAATTCTCAGCTGGGCATGATGCTTTTCTTCTTTAACACCGCTGAGATTGCTGATTTTTTCAATAACCTCCGAAAGCCCCGCAACCACCGAATATGCCGATGCAGAGCCCGAGCCGCCTTTAGCAATGGGAACACCCTCGTTTTCGCCAAGGGCTTTATATTCAATCTGTCCGTGAGGATGAAGGCTAAGACTGCCTGTTTCGCCAACATAAATCAGCGCTCCGTCGGTATTTTCATATTGACGCACGGTATTGGGGTTATAACCGAATATATTTATCAGTCCTGTTGTTACTTCGGTCGCTTTGGTAAAGCTTATTCCGCTTTTATAAATACGCGGAACATTTATCACAATATTACTTGCCTCAACCTCGCCCGTCGGCACAACAAACATAGAAGTAAGACTACCTTTTTCACCTTCAAGCTCAAAGCCAAAACTAAACTCACGACCACTGTCAACCGAATCACCTATTGCTTTTTTAAAAACCTCGGTGTCTGTTTGCATATTCATCCTTACAATTTTGTCGTTCTTTGCATCCTTAACATATACACTCAGCAATGATTTTAACTCTTTGTCGGGCACAAACACAATTTCGCCGCAGCTTTCCAACGCACGACTGAGCCCGCTGTCCTTCACACCATAAAACAAGCCCTCAAAGTCCGTAGTTCTTGGTGCCGTAAATTTTACATAAACCGCATCACCCGTCAGGCAGGCCTTCCATTGTTCTTCATTTGATGCAAGAATATCCGCCGCCTTGACAGAGTATATATCACGCATTGTTACATTGATTCTTTCGATAAGTTGTTGATAGTCATTATCTGATTTTTCTGCAATTCTTCTGTCATTTCCCGAAATCACCAAAATCTTCTCTGGCTGTGAAAGCTGCCAGAAGGTATTCACAACATTCTGGGTTGGGTTGTCGGCACCTTGCGAAAGCCCTGCTGTATTTTCTGCCCCCCAGAAGAATGTCCCGATTGAAACCTGTCCCTTATAAAGGTCAAGCACAGACATTAAAAGATACAGACAACACAAGCAAAGCAAAACTATAATCACCGTTTTGCCTTTTTCAATCATCGCATTTCTTTCATCGCGGGTAAATTTTTTCACAACAGCACCCCTCCTTCTAAATCAGTCTCTCTTAAACCAAAAAAGGACGTCCAAAAGGTCGTCCTTAAATTTGCTTAGTGCGACCCAATCAAAGATTTTTAGTCTGTCAACGATTTGATTAAGTCAATAATATTGTAATTATACTTTGTAACCGACAATTTCATAAGCTGAACATTTTCGCCATTTTCAGCACGGACCAAAATGGTGTTTTCGCCCTGAGCAAGTGTAATTGTGTTCATAAAAAGCCCTGATGTGCCGATGGTAGTTTCGGACGCAGTTCTCAGCACCTGAGACGCACCCTTTTCATCAATATATTTCATTTCGCTGTAATACTTTTCGTACAAATCGGTTTCAGGATTGTATCCGTAAAGGGCAACATTTGTGCCCTCCTTGCCATAGCCCGAAATAATATATGACTCATCAAAGGTTGAGTCCTTGGGGTTTTGAGGCTTTGTAACAACCACCAGACCTGTTGAATTGCCTGCCGCATCAACGGGCAATGTGTCGGGCGCCGCAAAAACTCCTATCTGTCCCAGCAGCAAAACTGCCACAACCAAAATAGCTATATAGATCTTTTTCATAATAATTCTCCTTACAACCAATATGCAAAAAACAGGGATTTTCCCCACTTTGTATTTTGAGTATAACATATAATTGTTACAAAGCTATTACAACCACATTACAATTATCTAAAAGATTTTTTACCCGAGTACCACACCTGATTTCAAACGAACAAACTGATGGTTTTCTACATATACTGCAAATGGGAGCGTGATTTCCTTATGAAAATATTTATCGACCCGGGTCACGGCGGGCCCGACCCCGGCGCTGTAGGCAACGGTGTTACCGAAGAATTTGTCAATCTTAACGTTTCGCTGGAGCTTGCACGACTTTTGCGTGATGCAGGCTATGATGTAAGACTTTATCGCACTACAAGTGACGAAAACGTTCTGGCTGACAAAAACGCTGACCTGCGAAGCCGTGCACAAACCGCCAACAACTGGGGTGCGGATTATTTTATAAGCATCCACACCAACAGCTCGACAAATCCTGCCGCAAGCGGTGTTGAGGGATACGTTTACCGTCTTGGCGGAACTTCCGAACGTCTGGCACAGTCTATAGTTGACTCGATTTCTTCCGAGCTTGGCTCCAGAAACCGCGGTGTTATGCAGGCAAACTTTGCAGTACTCAGACGAACAAATATGCCTGCCGTATTAGTAGAGCTTGGCTATCTTACCAACGCGACCGAAGCGCTTAACCTCAACAGCCCTGCGTGGCAACGTGCCGTCGCCGCCGCAATTTTTGACGGCATCGTAAATTCCGTGGGTCCGCCTCGGCCCTGATGGTAAAAAACAGAAAATTAATGCAGATTGAAAACAAAATTTTCAATCTGCATTTAAATTATTCAGTTTTTTCTTCTTCCCGTGGCTCTGTCGCAACTTCAGCAACAGGCTCCTCTTCTTCCTCGCCCTGAGTTTCAACAGCTTCGGGGAGTTCTGCCTTTTCTTCCTCTTGCTTCAGTTTTTCCTGCTCGGCTTTATATTCTTCCTCAACATAAACCTTAAGTAAGTCAGGCGACGTATCCTTATCGGCAGGATTAATCTCTATCTCGTTATTTGTCGCATGATAAACACTGCCGGTGAGTTTTTCTTCCTTAACGATTTCTCCCTTTGCCTTTACAATTCGCTTTGATGCCACACGATAGCCCTTTGCACCCTTACTGATTATTTTTTTGTATCCTGTCGGCAGTTCCGGGTTTTCAATCATCTCAGTTTCAGGCTCAAGGACAGCGGTTGTGGAATTCACAATTTCAACCTTCATATCAGGGTCCTTGACTCCCAGAAATTCACAGGTAAGCTTTCTTCCGTTTACAGTTGCACGGATTTTCACCGGATATTCTGTGTTGTTTTTGATTTTTAAATCTATATATCCTTCAGCAATTGTTGCATCCATCCCTGCAGGAACATATGCCACCGGCAAAGAATGTGATGTGCGCTGAACAATTTCAAGATTGGCATAAAGTGCAGCACAGTAAAGGGTTGACGAGGTCTGGCAAATACCGCCGCCGATACCCGATTCCACCTTGTTGCCTATGTAAACTCCTGCCTCCTTGTACCCGTTGGCGGCTGTTCGTCTGCCTACGGTTTTATCATACGAAAATACATCCCCGGGCATAAGAATATATCCGTTAATACGGCTTGCTGTAAGCTTGACATTACTTGCACGTGATGCCGAGCTTGTTGAAAAGTCCGAAGAATATGACGCCATAACATCACGAAACAGCATCTCCTCAAGGGCTTTGGCTGTGTGCTTTGGCTGCTGGACCTTTACCGTAATGGTATACCTCTTCTCATTTGATTTCAGTGCATTTTTCAGCACGCTTTTTTCAACAGTTATACCGCCCTTATGTGGAATAACCCTGACCTCTCCGTCCACAAATGCGTATTCTGCATCCTTCACGGGTTGAGTAAGCTCTTCATATAAAGTGTCCAAATCAACTGTTTTAGGCTCTGTATCTTCAATCTTCAGTTCAATCCGGTCGATTTCGGGGTTAATCAACGCATCCGCCATTAACGATAAAGCCTTTTCCCTGTCAACCATTTTGCCCGGGTTTCCCTTAATAAGTGTTAAACTGTTGCCTTCAACCTCATAGGTTGTCTCGGTCATAGGAATTTCAAACTCCCCGGCAACCTCACCTATAAGCTCCTCAAGTGCACCATTGTCTGCCTTTGCAGAAATCGGAACCTCGGTTTTTTTGAACATCGCACAAAGCATAGCAATGCCCCTGTTGAAAAATCCGCCTTCACGGCCTGTCGAATAAACATCTTCTGCCATTTTTTCGCTATTCAGCCCGACACCAAGGTCTGCCAGCAGGATTTCTTTACTGTTTTCGCCGCAAACAAAAGTAACTTCGCGGTCTGCCCCAATGTTTTCAAATTCAATATCAAGACGGTTTTTTACATCCTCGCGCGACAGGCCGCCCATATCAATCCCGGCTGTCTCAACACGGGGATAAACCCCCTCATATCCGGCAGAATATACAAAAAACCCCCCTGCAATCAAAACCAAACCGCAAACTGCCGCAATCAGGGCAACTGCCGCTTTTGATAACTTCTTTTTTTGCTTGGGGGCACTATCTTTATTTTTTTCACTCATCTGATTTTCACTCTCCGCTTATTCATATGTGCACCTGCCTTAATATATGCACCCTTAAATTCTATCATATAGTTTAAAAAAGTCAATATTTTTTCGATAAATATTTGAAATAAGGGGAATACTTTCTGTGAGGTGAAACTATTGAAGATTAAGGATTTATTCATACGCTCTCGCAAATCACAGGGCTCATCTGCCATGATTTCCGCTCCGCCCGAAAAAACCGAAAATAATCCCGGCAAAAACCACTACATCAAAAACAACATACAGGATAAAAGCACCCAAACATATAAAACGGGTAAGGTAAGCCACGTGCTGTCTGAAAATCTTTCCTTTATTGAGGACGCATTTGAAACAAGCAAGAACTTTGACCTTGTTCTGAGAAAATTCAAGGTTAAACTTAAAGACAGCTTTGCTGATGCCTTTCTTATCTTTTATGACGGCCTTGCCAACAAGGAATATGTCAACCGCGACATTATGAAACCCCTGATGCAGCAAGGTATTGACAAGATACAGGATAATCTTGCCGACACCATATACCAAAGTCTTTTAACCCAAGCACCCAACACAATGCAAACCGAAATGCAAGCCATAATCGAGGCAGTAGGCTTTGGCAACTGTGCAGTCTTTGTTGATGGCTGCAGCTGTGCCTTTGTTGCAGACATAAAGGGGTGGAGCAGCCGCAGTGTTGGAAGACCCATTACCGAGGCTGTGCTGACAGGTCCTCAGGAAGCCTTTTGCGAGTCTGTGATGCCCAACATCGCCTTGGTGCGTAAAATTCTTAAAGACCCCAACCTAATTGCCGAAAACATCACCGTCGGTCAAATCAGTAAAACCCCCTGTGCCCTTATGTATATAAACGGAATCACAAACAAATCTCTTGTGGCAGAGGCACGTCGTCGGCTTAGTGAAATTGAGGTGGAATACATCTTTTCATCCACAGACATCGAAATGCTTATGGAAGAAAGTGCCCTTTTTCCCCTGCCCCAGCTTCTTAAAACCGAACGCCCCGACCGTGCGGCGGCTCAGCTTTCCGACGGCAAGGTGGTAATTATGGTTCAGGGCAGTCCTTTTGTCCTGATTCTTCCCGCAACAGCCCGCGACCTTGCCGAAACTGCCGAGGATAATTACGTCCGCACCTCCGAGGCAAACTTTATGAAATTTATCAGGGTGCTGGGATGCAGCCTTGCCCTTTTGCTACCAGGCTCATTTTTGAGTATTGTTCTTTATCACCACGAAAGCATCCCCACCGATTTGCTCCTTGCGATCGAGGCAAGCCGTAAGCAGATGCCCTTCCCCATAACCTTAGAACTTATAATTATGATACTTGCCTTTGAGCTTATTAAGGAAGCGTCAATCCGCGTGCCCGACCCAATCGGCTCAACTCTTGGCATTGTCGGCGGGTTGATTCTCGGTCAGTCCGCAGTAAGCGCAAATATCGCAAGCCCACTTTTAATCATAATTGTATCAATTTCAGCTCTGGGTGCCTTTGCCGCACCATCTGCCTCAATTTCACGGGCGCTGTCGGTTTTGCAATTTGTGTTTATATTCCTTGGTGCTGTTGCAGGATTTTTAGGAATAGCCTTTGGTCTGTTTACAGGGACACTTTACCTTGCCTCCACCACCACCTTCGGGGTGCCGTATATTTCAGGGAAGATGGCGGGTATAACAGTCCCGCCGATGTGGAAACGAGAGCTTCGCCCCGACAATCTGCAACCGCAAAAAAAACACAAACAACCACACATCAGCCGAAAATGGAAAGGAGACAGCCAATGAAAAAAACAGCCAGTCTAAGCGGTGAAATATGCTGTCTATGCATTTCCCTTACCGCCTTTCGCATATTCACAAGCCTGCCCCTTAGCTTCACACAAATATCGGGGACGGGAGCACCGCTCTCTGCTCTTGTTTCAGGAGTTTTGACAATCGTATATGTCTTGTTGTTTTATAAGCGGCAAAACATTCTCAGCCTCACAAAAAATCCCTTTGTCAAATACACCGTTTCGGTTTCAGCCCTGATATACCTCTTTGTATCGGCACTTTTTACCCTTGCCGAATTTTCACGCTTTGCAAAGATTATCAGCTTTCCCACAACTCCGCTGTGGTTTATTTCATTATTTTTTATAGTTGCAGCAACGATTGGAGCATATAAGGGAACATCCCCTCTGCTAAGAATCTGCCGTTATTTTATACCCGTTTTTTTAGCAGTTATTTTTCTTATCATTCTGTCTGTTTTATGGAAGGCTGACCCCGCAAATCTGTTTCCACTGTTAGGCAACGGGGCAACTTACACCCTTGGCAAAGGTCTCGGCGGAATTTTACTTTATTCCGATATACCTCTTATCTTCCTTATCGACCGACCGAAAGAATACAAAAACAACTTTTTCCGTTCTGCACTTTTGGGATGTATTATCGGGGTGTTGGTATGCTTTTTCACCGTGCTTGCCTATACCGCAAAAATACCATATCCGCTTTCTAAAAACGGACAATTCCCGATTTACCTGCTTATTAAAGAGGTCTATTACGGCAGATTTTTTCAGCGTGTTGATGCAATTGTGCAGATAGTCTCTGCCCTGTGGGGAATGTTTTCGCTTTGCCTTCATCTGAGTCTTATCACCAAAATCCTTGATGAAACATTTAAGGTATCTTCAAAGCCTGTTGTCCTATTACCAATAAGTGTCGTCTTGTTTTTTTTAAGCATCAAAGGTGCAGTCAACATATTATTAATGCTTCTTTTCTCGGCCGTCGCCTTTGCGGCCGTGCTGCTTATCTTTAATTCCGGTAAAAAGGAGGCTCTGCAAGATGAGAATTAAATTTCTTTTTCTTTTGCTTTTGCCGCTTTTTCTTTCGGGCTGTTATGACAATCGGGAAATTGACGAAACTGCCTATATAGTGGCACTGGGCATTGACAAAAAATCTGAAACCGAATATTCCTACACCTTTCAGTTTTCTTCCCCCCTGGCAATCTCAGGGGAAGGTGAAGGCGAAGGCGGTGAAAAGCCCCCAAAACAAGACGAAGGCGGTGAAGAAAAAAACTCCGCCGTACGCAATCTGACAATCAACGCCCCTGATTTTTATGTTGCAAAAAACATGATAAATAACTTTATGTCAAAAAACATTGATATGTCACACCTCAAGCTGATAGTGTTCTCAGCAAAAGTTGACGAGGATGCCCTTGAAAGCCATTCCCAGCTGCTTCTTCACGAACGCGAGGTAAGACCGCACACCACCATCGCCGTGGCGGCAGAAAGTGCTGCAGGGTATCTTGAAAAGGTCAATCCCGAGCTTGAGTCAAACACCTCAAAATACTACGAACTGATGTCACTGCGGTCAAACAATGTTTATGCCCCAACCAAGCGTCTGCACGACTTCGTTGACGAACTGACAACCAAAAACAGTTCTGCCGCATTACCAATTGCCGTAAGTGGCAAAAAAACCACCGATTTCCCCGCCGACAGTTCTGTGCCCGAATGGATAAGTGCCCACCATTCCGCAATTTCAGTCGACCATTCGGTGCTTTACGGAATGGCGTTATTCAAAGATGGGAAGCTTAGCTCTGCTATGGATGGCGACAGCGCAATGATTTATAACGTTCTTACCCGAAGTATCGAAAGCTGCACCATCACCATAAAAGATAAACACAATCCGTCGTCAACACTTAGCTTTCGCCTTATAATCCCGCAAAAAGCCAAATATAAAATCAACACAGGCACAAAACAAATATCTGTCACCCAAAATCTGCAGGCAGAATTTCTGGGCGGTGCTCTGCCAAAGGGCTACCGCACCGAAGACGAGCTATATTCTTATGCAAATTCTGTCATTAGCCGCCGCATTAGCGACTATTTTAATGACCTTTCGAAAGAAAAGGGCACAGATATAATGCATCTTCGCAATTGTCTGCGCAAGAATTTTTCCACTTGGGGCGAATGGAACGCTTTTAATTGGAATGACTTTTACAAAAATGCAATTTTCAATGTGAATATAAATTTTAGTTAAAGAGTTTTTCTCAAAAAGATAAGCACAAGAGTGTTCTTATCACCCTTGTGCTTAAATTATTTTATGCAATATTTTACCAGTTTACCCGTGATATCCTCATCGCTTTCAATCAAAAATTCCATATAATTTGCCGCAGTTGCGTGATATCTTCCGTCATGGGTCTTCTGCTCGGCAAGGACTTCAATATCCCTGCCCCTGAATGACTCATAAAAAGCCTTCTTCATTTCTTCGCCAAGAGCAATCATTCTCTGACTCCTCTCCTCCTTAACAGGCTCGGGTATTTGATTGTCAAAGCTCGCCGCAGCCGTACCTTTACGGACGGAATATTTAAAAATATGCATCTGCATAAAGCCGATGCTTTTACAGAATTCATAGGACTTTTCAAATTCCTCATCAGTTTCCCCGGGGAAGCCCACAATAACATCGGTGGTGATTGATGTGTCGCAAATTTTGCTCCGCAAAAGGTCAACCGCCCGTCTGTATTCATCCGCAGTATATCTGCGTTTCATTCGCTCTAAAGTTTCGGTGCATCCGCTCTGTAGAGACAAATGAAAATGCGGACAAAGGTTTGAAAGCTTGGAAATCCTCTCCACAAATTCTTCGGTAATAACAGGCGGTTCCACCGAACCGAGACGAACTCTCTTTATACCCTCAACTTCGCATACTGCCCCAATTACATCGCCAAGCCCCGTACCGTCTTTTAAATCTTTGCCGTATGTGCCTATGTGAATACCCGTCAGGACAATCTCGGTATAGCCATTTTGAGCAAGAAGAGTAACCTCCTCAATAATTTTACCCATAGCCCTTGAACGTACGGGACCCCTTGCGTAAGGAATAATACAGTATGCACAAAAGTTATCGCAGCCGTCCTCAATTTTCACATTTGCCCTGATTCTGCTTTGCGATGATACGGGGCACAGCTCCTCAAACACTCTTACCTTCATAATATCACCGCAGGCAACCGATTTTTTGCCCGAAAGTGCTTCTTCCACAAGCTGCGGAAGCCTTTCCTTACCATCATTGCCCACAATAATATCAACCCCGATTTTTTCAATTGATTCAAGGTCGGTCTGTGCTAAGCAGCCCACCACCGCAATAACCGCATCGGGATTTTTACGTTTGGCACGGCTTATTTGCTGTCTTGACTTTTGTGCGCCGATTGAAGTCACCGCACAGGTGTTTATCACAAATACATCCGCCAAGCCCGCCTCGGTAATCTCAAAGCCACTTTTTCTAAACAACTCAGCCATTGCCTGACTTTCATAAAAGTTGGTTTTACAGCCCATAGTAATAAATTTAACCGTCATATTTTAATCATCCAATTCTCGATTTTTGCTATTTTGCAAAATTTTATCGTTTTGCTACATAATTTTGATATAAATTTGTGATAAAATTATACACTTTTTTATTGACTATTGCAAGAAAAAATTATATAATAAAAAAGAAAATATTTCACAGGAGGTAAAAATATGAAAAAATTTGATATTCTTTTAAACTCAACAAACGATGTAAAGGAATTCGTTAACGCTGTTACAAAGTACGATTTTGACATCGACCTCACATCAGGCAGATACGTTGTTGATGCAAAGTCAATTATGGGTATATTCAGCCTTGACCTCAGCAAGCCCATCACTATCGAAGTTCACAGCGACGATTGCGACGCTTTGGTTGAAGAACTTAAACCTTACATCCAGTAAAAACATCTGAAAATCGCACGGGCAAAATACCTTCCTTCGATCTTCTGTTTTTGATAAACGGAACTTGATCGTGGGTTTTTGTGCCCTTTTGCACGTTATAAACTATTTATTATGGATAAAGAATATTTTATGTCACAAGCCCTGCGCGAGGCAGAAAAGGCATACGCTTTAGGTGAAACCCCAATCGGTGCAGTTGTGGTAAGAAATGGCGAAATTATTGCCCGTGCCCACAACCTTCGCGAAACGGGTAAAAACGCCCTCTACCACGCAGAAGTTCTTGCCATCGACGCTGCCTGCAAAGTTCTTGGAGGCTGGCGTCTTCACCAGTGTGACCTTTATGTGACGCTTGAGCCCTGCATTATGTGCAGCGGCGCCATAGTACAGGCAAGAATAAAAAACCTCTTCTATGGTGCAGATGACCCAAAGGGTGGTGCGGTTAAATCAATCGCACAAATCCCATCACTGGACAAGCTGTGCCACCACGTCAAAGTTGAGGGCGGAATTATGGCAGAGGAATGTTCCGACATCTTAAAAAGATTTTTCAGGGATTTAAGACAAGGCAATGTGACACCAATTAAGTAATAAATTAATTAATATATATTTTATAGGAGGAATTTTTGAAATGAGCAAAAAATTCGTTTATCTTTTCAGCGAAGGCGACGCTTCAATGAGAGAACTTCTCGGCGGTAAAGGCGCAAACCTTGCTGAAATGACCAAAATCGGTCTCCCTGTTCCTCAGGGCTTCACAGTATCAACCGAGGCTTGTACTCAGTACTATGAAGATGGCAGAAAGATTAATGCAGAAATTCAGGCAGAAATCATGGAATACATCACCAAGATGGAAGCTATCTGCGGCAAGAAATTCGGCGATAAGGAAAATCCCCTTCTCGTATCAGTACGCAGCGGCGCAAGAGCATCAATGCCCGGTATGATGGATACAATCCTCAACCTCGGTCTTAATGAAGACGTTGTTGAAGCTATGTCTCAGAAATCAGGCAACCCTCGTTGGGCTTGGGACTGCTACAGAAGATTTATCCAGATGTATTCTGACGTAGTTATGGAAGTTGGTAAGAAGTACTTTGAACAGCTTATCGACGAAATGAAGGAAGAAAAAGGCGTAACTCAGGATATCGAGCTTACTGCTGAAGACCTTAAGGTTCTTGCAAGCCAGTTCAAGGCTGAATACAAGAACAAGATAGGCAAGGACTTCCCCACCGATCCTAAGGAACAGCTTATGGGTGCGGTTGAAGCCGTATTCCGTTCATGGGACAACCCCCGTGCAAACGTTTACCGTCGTGACAACGATATTCCATACTCTTGGGGTACCGCTGTTAACGTACAGATGATGGCATTCGGTAATATGGGTGACAACTGCGGTACAGGTGTTGCCTTCACACGTGACCCAGCTACAGGCGAAAAGGGTCTTATGGGTGAATTCCTTGTTAACGCACAGGGCGAAGACGTTGTTGCCGGTGTTCGTACTCCTATGCCTATCGCTGAAATGGCTGAAAAGTTCCCTGCAGCATTTGATGAATTCAACAAGGTATGTGCAATTCTTGAAGACCACTACCGTGATATGCAGGATATGGAATTCACAATCGAAAACGAAAAGCTTTATATGCTCCAGACAAGAAACGGTAAGAGAACAGCAAAGGCTGCTCTTAAGATTGCTTGTGATTTGGTTGACGAAGGTATGATTGATGAAAAGCAGGCAGTTGCTATGATCGACCCCAGAAACCTTGACACACTCCTCCATCCTCAGTTTGACGCAAAGGCTCTTAAAGCTGCAACACCTATGGGCAGAGGTCTTGGTGCATCTCCCGGTGCTGCTTGCGGTAAGATTGTGTTCACTGCTGAAGATGCAGAGGCTTGGAATGCTAGAGGCGAAAAGGTAGTTCTTGTTCGTCTTGAGACATCACCTGAGGATATCACAGGTATGAAGGCATCACAGGGTATCCTGACAGTTCGTGGCGGTATGACATCTCACGCAGCCGTTGTTGCTCGTGGTATGGGTACTTGCTGCGTATCAGGTTGTGGCGATATCAATATGGATGAAGAAAATAAGAAGTTTACACTTAGCGGCAAGACATTTGTTGAAGGCGACTTCATTTCAATCGACGGTTCAACAGGTAACATTTATGATGGTATTATCCCCACAGTTGATGCTGAAATCGCTGGTGAGTTCGGTAGAATTATGGACTGGGCTGACAAGTACAGAACATTGAAGGTTAGAACAAATGCAGATACTCCTGCAGATGCTAAAAAGGCTAAGGAACTCGGTGCTGAAGGTATCGGTCTTTGCCGTACAGAGCATATGTTCTTCGAAGCTGAAAGAATTGCTGCATTCCGTGAAATGATTTGTTCAGACACTGTAGAAGAAAGAGAAGCAGCTCTTGATAAGATTCTTCCTTATCAGCAGGGCGACTTTGAAAAGCTCTACGAAGCACTCGAGGGTAACCCCGTTACAATCAGATTCCTTGATCCTCCTCTCCACGAATTCGTTCCCACAGAGGAAGCTGACATCGAAGCTCTCGCAAAGGCTCAGGGTAAGACTGTAGCAGACATCAAGGCTATCATCGCTTCTCTTCATGAGTTCAACCCCATGATGGGTCACCGTGGTTGCCGTCTTGCAGTAACATACCCTGAAATTGCTAAAATGCAGACAAAGGCTGTTATCCGTGCGGCTATCAATGTGAAGAAAGCACATCCCGACTGGAACATCAAACCTGAAATCATGATTCCCTTAGTTGGCGAAATCAAAGAATTAAAATACGTTAAGAATTTTGTAGTTGCAACAGCTGACGAAGAAATCGCAGCAGCAGGCGTTGAACTCGCTTACGAAGTAGGTACAATGCTTGAAATCCCCAGAGCTTGCTTAACAGCAGACACAATCGCAAAAGAAGCCGAATTCTTCTGCTTCGGTACAAACGACTTAACACAGATGACATACGGTTTCTCAAGAGACGATGCTGGTAAGTTCTTAGATGCTTACTATGATGCAAAAATCTTCGAAAACGATCCCTTTGCTAAACTCGACCAGACAGGCGTAGGTAAGCTTATGGAAATGGCTATCAAGATGGGTAAAGAAGTTCGTCCTTCACTCCATGTTGGTATCTGTGGTGAACACGGTG
>JAZRJT010000021.1:0-5663 GCA_045645905.1 Clostridia bacterium | reverse complement strand
GTTCCAGATATGTCAGGACGCCGTCTTCCATCTCAAAGTAGGGGATCACGGATTCCAACATTCTGTGGTCCCGCATCAGGCCTCTTGTATAGTTGGCGGAGCGGTCGCAGAACAGCTCACGCATGGTGGCGTCGCTGGTCAGACCTTGCTTGGCTTACATCTCTTCCGGGGCAAAGGGGATGCATTCATTGTGGGTCACAAAGTCGCCCAGGGAATAGAAAATGGGGCAGTCCTTATACACTTCTATAGGGCGTAAAAGATGCGGTCCGTGCCCGATAATGGCATGAGCACCAGCGTCAATACATCTGTGAGCAAAATCCTTTAAAAACTGTGCGGGATTTTCTTTTGCATCACCGCTTATTTGATGTGAATGTACAGATACCATAATGTAGTCTGCTTGTAATCGTGCCTCATAGATGGCCTTTTCAACACGTTTCATATCTTCTTCGAGCACTTTCATTATGTAAGCAGAATTTTTGCCCAAGACAAATTTGAGTTCTCCCAACGCACATTCATTGTCGGCAAGCTCCGGATAGTAGCCCTCCTTGCGGGTGATATCTTTCTCGGCGTTGATGTTGGTAGTTTTGGCAATTCTTTTTATATGCTCAAATTCATCTTTTGGAAGCTCGATATACTTTTCAAGGCGCAGTCCGTTAATACCCGGACGCCCTTTGACGCGGGGAGATTGTTCGCCTGCCATCATAGAGGGGTCAAAGCTGGAATTCACAGCGATAAGAGCTACTCTGCCATTTGGGGTTTCAAGATACTTAGGGGCGGAGGCTTCTGCAAGATTATTGCCTGCACCGCTGTGCACCAGACCGCTTTTGTTAACGGCGTCAAGTGTACACGCAAAGCCGTCATAAAAATAATCCAGGGCGTGATTGTTGTTAAAGCTTGTCATATTAAACCCAAATTTCTTTAAATCGTCAAGAACTTCTGGGTTTGTGCGCAGATATGTGCCCCCGCTGAACTGTGACGCACGTGCTTCTCCTTCATGGTTAAGGGTGGTTTCAAGATTGAAAAATCTTGCATCGCCCTGCTTGATAAAGGGTGCAAGCTCAGCTATACCTTCAAATTCTTCATATATTCTTTTTTGAATGATTGCATCTCCGGCTGCGGTAAATTTCATAACTATACCTCCAACATTTTTATACCGATTTTGATTGCGATTTCAAGGCCTGAAATGATTGAAGCCTTGTCGACCCATTCTTCACGTGTATGTATACCTTCGTGTATATTTGTGCCAATGCAAAGTGCCGCAACTCCTAAAGAAAGAGGTATGTTGCAATCTGTTGAAGAACTCCGGAATGAAACTTTTTCGCCTATAACTTCTTCTATAACAGGCACAACGATATCCTTCAAATCCTCTATTTTGTTAAATTCGATGTTGCTGCAGGGTCTTTCGCCAACCTTTGTAATTTTGACCTGAGCTTTTTCTGTTTGGGCTGATTTGAAAATAGCTTCAAATCTGTTTTGCATAAATTCAAGACATTCCTTATCGTCGGAGCGGTATTCACAAAGCATTTTTGCATTCTGCGCTATGGTGTTGACCGATGTGCCACCCGAAATTGTGCCCACATTATATGTTGTACGTGCACCGACTTTTTGGGGAACTTCGATTTTATATATATCGGCAATAATTAAAGAAAGCTTTTCAATTGCGTTACTATTTCCAAATGCACCATATGAATGTCCGCCTTCGGTAAGAACTTCAACTTCGTAACGATGCGAGCCGACACAACGGTCGGCAACAACATTCAGGTTGCTGTCAAAGGTGATAAATCTTGCAATTCGTCCGTTGTAGTCTTTAAACAATTGTCGGGTTCCTTTAAGATTACCAAGCCCCTCTTCACAGGAATTACATACAAACATAATGCCTTTATCGGGGGTAAGCTTATTTTCAACAAAAAATTTAGCCATCATCAAAAGGACAACTACGCTGGCGGTGTCATCCGCGACTCCCGGGCTATGTATTTTTTCGCCGTCATCAAAGTAAGGCATAGCTTCTGTATCGGGGAAAACCGTGTCAGTATGTGCAGCAAAAACTGTTATCTCGCGGCTTTTGTCACAGTTCAGCGGGAAAATAACATTAAGGGCATCATCAATATACACGCCCTTTGCTCCAATGTTTTCAAGCCACTCTTTGCAGAATTCGGCGCGCTTTTGCTCAAAGTGTGACGGTGCGGGGATGTCACAAAGCTCTTTTAATGTTTTAAATATCTGTTCTTTGTTTTGATTGATATAACTTTTAATTATGTTGGTCATAGTATAGTTCACCTCTTTTTACTATTTTAGCTCATTTTTACACAATTGTAAAGAATTGTTTGAATTGCTCTTGTGCAAACTTTAACAATGTGGTAAAATATATATTAATTAATCTGCGAAAGGGTCAGAATTATGGAGATATTACAGTTACGTTACTTCTTTGAAAGCGCTAAAAGAGGGAGTTTTGCAAAAACGGCTGAAAAATATATGGTTCCTTCAACATCAGTTTCTGCATCGGTAAAAAGGCTTGAAAAGGAGCTTGGTTGCGAATTGTTTCACCGCCATTGTAACCGAATAACATTAAATGACAATGGTAAAAGACTTATGCAATCATTATCTGTTGTTTTTGATGAACTGGAGAGTGCTGTTGACGAAATCACCTCGCAGAGCGCTGATACCCGTGAAATCAAAATGCTTGTATGTGCAATGCGTGGGGAGATAACTGAACATATTATTGAGTATAAAACCAAACATCCGCATATAGCATTTATGACCATCTTTGATTTTGATGAAAAGAATTTTGAAAATTATGACATCATCATCGACGAAGAATGTGATAAATATTTAGGATACGAAAAAATTGATTTATATACTACCAATATTCGCCTGAGGGTATCAGCAAAGAGTCCGCTTTGCGGTGAAAAGCTGACATTAAAACAGTTAAGCAAACACTCCTTTATTTCAATAGGTGAAAACAACAGTATGCACAAAATTCTAATCAATGCCTGCAAAAAGGCGGGATTTGCGCCCAATATTGTTGTACAGAGCAACGATATTTTGTGCAACAGAAAATGTGTGGAAGCAGGTGTTGGAATCGGACTTGGCAGAGAATATTCACATTCAAAAAAATCTGAGAATACTGCATACCTTGATGTTGCCGATTTTAATGAAAAACAGACTATTTGCGCTTACTATCGAAAAGAGTCTGTTTATGGAAACATAGAACATTTTCTTAAATTTTTAAAAAGTAAAATTTTATAGATGCTAAAATGATATTAGTTCAATTTTGTGCATATTTTGTGCAATTATGGTTATTGCACAGATTCATTCTGGCTGTGGCTCATAACCGAATTTTCGGGACAGGAAGCTGTCGCCTTATGAAAACGCGCCCCGTTGGCGGTATTGATTTTGCAGAATATACAGAGGGAAGATAAAGACAAATTCAAAAAAGTTCGATGAATTTTCATCGGACTTTTTTGCTTTAGAGCTACAATATTTCCTCTATATGAAATCCTTCCTGATGCGGAATATGTTCCACCAATTTTTCAAACATTATAAATTCTCCAAAGAAATCAGGTTTTTGTTTAAGCTCTGCATAGGCGCGGCTTTGTGTCAGCGAAATTTCAATTTGTTCAATTTCTTTTGTGGATATGGTCAAGGATGCCCATATTCGTTTTCTGCCCCAGATGCTTCGGATATGGTCAAGATTTTTAACAGTTTCGTCCCAACGGTCTTTGTTGGCAAGTGTATGGACATTTTTACACTCTGCCGAGATGTCATTGGCGAGAGTCACCATAACAAAAGAGTGAATGCCGATAAAGATACAGATAGCAGTAAATATGGCAATGGCAGATATAAACGCCTTCATTATTTTTCACCCTTTCCTTTGTCGCTGGGAATAATTACAATTTCTCCTGATTTGTCTGCAGTCATACAAAATACTTCCTCAGGCTTTGAAATTTTATGTTTTTTCAAGATAGACTGAAGCCATTGGTCATTAAAGCCAAGACGTTTTATATTGTTGTGGTTGATGTGCCCGTTGTCGATTATAACATAGCTGAGCAAAATTGGCGAGGAGTTTTCTATTCCAAAATCCAAAAGGCAAATGGGGCGTTGGTTGTTTTTGGGAATAACGCTTACATTGCCGTTTGTTTCCATTATAATATACTCAACTTCGGAAAGAGATGTGGCACCTGTGTTTCGCACGGTTTCCATAAGGTCATTCAGGTTAAAACGCTGTTTTTCCATTTCTGTCTGGTTTATGGAACCCTTTTCATAAAAAACACTTGGCGTGCCAAAAAAGATTTTTCGAATAGTGAAATTCTTATACGCACCATAAGACAATAAGACCTCGAGTATAAGCAGCAGAGCAATAGCGATAAGGCTTGTAAGGATTGGCAGCGACGGGTCTTGAACGGGTGCGGCGGCAACTTCTGAAATTATAATTGTAACCACAAGCTCAGATGGTTCAAGCTCGCCGATTTGACGTTTGCCAAGCATACGCAAGGATAATATTGTGAAAAAGTATATAATAATTGTGCGGATAAAGGTAATAAGCATAACAAAACCTCCTGTTTACAATACTGTTTCCGATTATGTAAAAATTATGTATTATTGCACACATTGGGAATTTCGGCATATTATGTTATGTAAGAAAAATTTAAGAGGAGTGTTAGCGTGAAAGTTCCTTTCCCGTTAAGCCTCCGGCGGATTGGATTGCCCATGCGAAATTTTCTTCGCGTTCGCTCAGAAACGCATATGGGCGTAAAAATCTCTTATCATTCCTTGCCATACGGATAAGAGAAATTATTAATATTTGTGCCGACGTATGGCGGCGGAATGGAGATTTTTATGGACGGCTATATTCTTGTTCAGGTGTCTACGGCAGACCAGGCCATACCCATTACTGATGCAAATGTGATTATTTCAAGACCGTTTGAGGGCGGTGAGGAGCTTATTCGGGTGCTTAAAACCGACCGCAGCGGAAAAACAGAGATTGTTGCAGTTCCTGCACCGCCTGCGGCAAACTCGCAGACCCCGGATGATATTGGGACAAGGTTTTATAAGTACAATATACGTGTTGATTATCCCGGATATATCACAACCGAAAATGTTAATGTTCCGGTATTTGAAGGTCAAAAGTCCATCCAGTCGGTTTCGTTGGTTCCATTATCTGAAGGTGATGAGCGGGGCAAAGTAATAACCGTTACCGAAGAAGAGCCATTTGAAAATGAGTGAAAGGCGGTGACATAGATGATAGGAAGACCATATATCCCTGAAACAATAACAGTGCATCTGGGCGCACCTGATGCCAATGCCGAAAACGTGACGGTCAGCTTTGCTGATTACATAAAAAATGTTGCATCAAGTGAGATTTTTCCCACCTGGCCTGAAAGTGCTCTGCGTGCAAATATATATGCGCAGATTTCCTATGCACTGAATCGAGTTTATACCGAGTGGTATCGTTCACGCGGGTATAACTTTGACATAACAAATTCAACGGCGTATGACCAGTCCTTTGTCAAAAACCGTGACGTTTTTGAAAATATCAGTCTGATTGTTGATGAAATCTTTAATGATTACATTCGGCGTCAGGGCAGTATCGAGCCTCTGTTTGCCGCCTTTTGCGACGGACGCGAGGTGGTCTGTGACGGACTTTCACAGTGGGGGTCGGTGGA
>JAZRJT010000020.1:0-9229 GCA_045645905.1 Clostridia bacterium | reverse complement strand
TTGTAGTTGCCAAGTTTCACCTTGGTTCTTCTAATATCTTCTTTTGAGTTATAATCCATATAACCCCTCCTTTTAATAAATTTATTTTCACAATAAAAAAAGGCATAATCTCCCTTTTTTTAAGGAAAATTATACCTCTATTCAATACACATCTCTAATGATACAATACCACGTCAAGACAGGGTTGTCAATAGGATATCAACGATGTTGGAAAAGTGCAGCAAACATGTTACACGTTTGTAATATTACCTCAGGTTCATAATTGGACTGCTCTTTATCCCACGTTCAATTACATCCTTATCCTGCATACTTTGAAGATATCTTTGGGTTATCTTTATATTGTTATGCCCCATAAGTCTTGCAAGGCTGTATACATCAAGGTTGTTCCGTAGTTGTGCCTGTGCAAAATAGTGTCGCAATGTGTGAGGACTGCATCTTATACTGCTGTCAACCTCTGCAATCAAGCCAGCCTTTGCAACAAGTCTTTCAACAGCTTCAACTGTGAGCTTTCTTCCGCTCCTTGAAAGAAAAAATGTATCATCAACATCCTTATAAATAAAGTAGGAGCTGCGAACATTTATATACTTTATAATACATTTCTGTAAATATGGGCTTATTCCCACCATTCTCTCCTTTGAGCCCTTGCCAAATATTTTGATATAACCATTATAAACATTTTCCACTTTCAACTCACACAGCTCATTGTTTCTAATACCTGTATCAATCAGCATTGCTATTATTGCCTTGTTGCGTATAGACATATAATCAGTACCATCAAAAGCATTGAGCATTCTTTTAACCTCTGCATCAGAAAAGGTTTTAATAAGCGTTATGTCCTCTTTGCCCCAGGGAACTTTGGCACAAGGATTAGTGCTTATATATTCCTCTTGCAAGGCATACTTAAAAAATGACCTGAATGTTTTAAGCAACCCATTTGTATAAGTAACCTTTCTGCCGTTTTGCCATAGTTCCTTAAAGAAATCTTTTATCTGTCTTGCAGTTATCTCTTCAATATCCTGAATGTTATACTTTGCATCAAGGTAGTTGAAGAACCGTGATAGGTTATTTCTGTAACCCTTCATTGTTTTTGGTGTGAAGTGCTTAACCTCACAGTCAAACAAAAACTCCGAATATACTGTTTTGATTTGCATAAAGACCTCCTGTGGTATCCATGCAATTTTTCAGTATATTCGGAGTTATGATGTACAAGCTTTAATTCTCAAAAATTTCAGTGATGTATACCATCATTCAGAATGTATATCACCGTTCAAAGGTTTACCCAAATCCTGCAAACCCTTGATATGACTACTCTTCCTCTTCATCCTCGGGCATATCCCAGGTGTGGTAAACGTTCTGCACGTCATCGTTATCTTCAAGCATATCTATAAGCTTTTCAAGATTCTTTACCGCATCAGGGTCGTCTACCTGGGTGAGTGTTTGGGGAATGTAGCTGATTTCTGCCTGTTCAAACTCATAACCCTTTGCCTCAAGTGCTTCACGAACCTTGCTGAAATCCTCAGGGCTGGATGTAACTTCATAGCATTCGTCTTCGGCACTGAAGTCTTCGGCACCTGCATCCAAAGCGTCCATCATCAAAGTGTCTTCATCAATGCTGTCGGCCTTTGCAATAACAAGCTGACCTTTGCGGTCAAACATAAATCCTACGCTGCCTGTCTGACCAAGATTGCCGCCGTATTTATCAAAATAGTGGCGCATATCGCCTGCTGTACGGTTTTTGTTGTCACTAAGTGTTTCAACCATAAAAGCAACACCGCTTGGGCCGTAGCCTTCGTATGTGAGTTCAAAATATTCTTTGTTGCCATCCTCACCTGCCGCCTTTTTGACACTTCTTTGAATAGTATCGTTGGGCATATTGTTTGCTTTTGCCTTTGCAATAGCATCACGAAGCTTTGAGTTGCTGTCGGGGTCAGGTCCGCCCTCTTTAACCGCAACCATAAGTTCACGGCCGATTTTGGTAAACAGTTTACCCCTTTTTGCATCAAGTGCACCTTTTTTTCTTTTAATTGTTGCCCATTTGGAATGTCCTGACATTTTGTTTTTCCTCCTAAAGTTCCTTTGACAGTCTTAAATTTTATTTTTCTTCGTCGATAACCGACTTAAGACCTGCAGCAAGACCTGCCAAGCCCTGAATCTCCGACGGAATAATAATCTTTGTTGCCTTGCCGTCTGCAGCCTTGGCAAATGCCTCTAAACTCTTTATTGTAAGAACAGAGTCTATCGGCGATGCCTCATTCAGCATACGGATACCGTTTGCAGTAGCCTCCTGAACAGAAAGGATTGCCTGCGCTTCACCCTCTGCAATTCGAATTGCAGATTCCTTCTCAGCCTCAGCTTTAAGAATTTGGGATTCTTTTTCAGCCTCTGCCTTTAAGATTGCAGCAGCTTTTTCGCCCTCAGCAACCAGGATTGCAGACTTTTTTTCACCCTCGGCACGAAGTATTGCCTCACGTCTTTCACGTTCTGCCTTCATCTGCTTCTCCATAGCTTCGCGGATGCCTGCGGGGGGAATGATATTCTTAAGCTCAACGCGGTTTACCCTTATACCCCAGGGGTCGGTTGCCTCGTCAAGAATAGAACGCATCTTTGTATTAATAACATCACGGGATGTCAAGCTTTCGTCAAGCTCCATATCACCGATAATATTACGCAATGTTGTGGCTGTCAGATTTTCAATTGCCGCCATTGGCAGTTCCACACCATAGGTGTAGAGTTTGGGGTCGATTATCTGGAAATATACAACCGTGTCAATCTGCATGGTAACGTTATCCTTTGTGATAACCGGCTGAGGTGCAAAATCAACAACCTGCTCTTTCAGGGTAACTCTTTTTGCAACCCTGTCAATAAACGGAATCTTTATATGAAGACCAACGCTCCAAGTTCCGCTGTATGCCCCAAGGCGTTCAATAACATATGCGTGTGCCTGCGGCACAACCTTAATATTTGCAATAACTAAAACAATAACTATAACCAAAAAAATTAAAAACGGCATAAAACACACTCCTTGATAAAATATAATTCTTCTGCATTTAATTATCTGCCGAAACAACAACCTTTACACCCTCAAGTGCCACAATTGTTACAGGTGTCCCATCGGCTATATTTTCACCGTTCACAGTCTTTGCTGACCATACCTGACCCATAACCTTAACCTGTCCGGTTCCCTTGAGGCTGTTAATTTCTTCAATCGTCACGCCTTTTGCAGAAATAATCCTATCGGCATTTGTAGCAATGGTTTTTCGGTTTAAAAACCTTCTTGCCAAGGGGCGTGTTGACACAACCAGAATTGCAGAAACAACTATGAAAACCGTTATCTGCACACCCATACCTGCACCAAATGAAGCGATTATTGTCACAATAAGAGCTGACACCGCAAACCAAAGGGTAATCAGGTTTACTGTTGACGCCTCAATAACGCCAAGTACAACCGCCGCAATCAGCCAGATGATTGCCTCGTTATTCATAACCGTAACCTCCCCTGTATTGTTTTGTAATTATTGCTAATTTCCATCTAAAAACACACAACGGAACCTTTACAGTTCCGTCGGGGTTTTTTAATATGCTCGCTTATAACCGCCGTTGCGCTTGCCTTCGGTGTTTCGTTTAAGGTCCTGAATTTTTTCTTCGCTGTCCTGCTTAAATTTAAGGAGCTTGTCTTCAAAAGACATTTCTGCCATATCCGTTGACTTGTGCGAGAATTCAAAAACCTCGGGAGCCCCCTTAAGACCACCACTGTTTTTGGGTCTTTCGCCGGCTTTCTTCTTTGGTTTATCCTCGACTGCCTTCTTGATTGACAAGCTAATCTTACCCTTATCATCAACAGAAAGCACCTTAACCTTAACACTCTGCCCTGCAGTAAGGTGTTTGCTTATATCATCAACGAATTCTGACGATACTTCAGAAATATGTACAAGACCGGTCTTTCCTCCTTCAAGCTCAATGAATGCGCCAAAAGGGGCGATGCCTGTAACCTTTCCGCGAAGTATACTTCCTTCTTCAATCTGCATAGCTTTCAAAAATCCTCCTCAGATGCCCTACCGAACACCGTTTGTATATTTAAATTCACTTATCTTTTGAGTTTGTCACTGACTTATATCCACAAAAACACGCTCGTTTGGCTTTACTAATCCCAGTTTATCACGAGCCGCACGCTGAATATATTCATCGGTGTCTGCCTTAGCTTTTTCATCCTCCAGCTTTTGATTTTCAAGCTGTGCCTCGACAATCTTTTGTTCATATTCTTTGGCAAGGTCATCATAACGCGACAGGGTTATCTGCTGCTCGACAATTTTGCAGGCCACACCTATACACACCAGCAATACAACGGCTAATATAACTAATTTTTTTGCAGACGTTTTTTTCTGCTTTTTTACACCGCTATACATTGGCATAAACCCCCAACTATACACTAATCTAATATGATTATATATCAACAAAACGGCTTTGTCAATACTCCTTCATCACTTTTTTCTCAGCATAAGCCCCACATTTTTCAGCCTCACCGAAATCCTGTCGCCACCGCGTCTGACAAGCCTTTTTGCCCGACGCACTCCGCATCCCGTATACCACACAACAACGCTCACGGGTCTTTTGAATATTTTAAATATTATTTTGATGGGGAAGAGTAGAACTTTTATTATTTTTTCAGTCATTTTAACAAGCCATTTTATTATTACGGTGCTGACATTGAGAAATCGGTTTTTTACCACTGCGGCATACAGTCCCGCTCCGATGCCAAAGCCTAAAAACCCTTGTAAGCGGACCTCACCGCTGTTTTTAATATACGCCGCCCCAAACATAATAAGCGCCGAAACAGCAAGAAACAATATATCCTCCAAATTAACAATCCCGTCGCCCGGGCCTAATATTCTGCGACTGACACGGAGCAAATCATATATAAACGCTGCCGCAACACCTGCAATACAGCTTACCGCAAAAAAACCTGCCTCCATTGGCACAGAATTATACATCGTCCCTGCTCCCTATTTGAAAATTTTGCTGAAGAAACTGCCCTTATCACTTTTATGTCCGTCGGCATATTCAATACTGTCAATATCACCCTCAACCTCAAGCTCACCGTCCTCCACATTAAGGCGGTTTATCCTAAAATCTGCACCCTTTACCGTCATAACTCCATCACAGGTGTATGCCACAACCTTATCGTCATCAAAGCTGTCAACATCCTCAACACCTGTAACCGTAAGTTTTTCACGTCCCAACATTGTAAGCTTATGATCGCTGTTTCGTTTTTCGTCCATATTTGCACAACCCTTCTTATATTTAGATAATATAAGTATATTTCTGCAGTTTTGCCTTTATTCTAACAAAAAAACAGACCTTCATTGTAAAGGTCTGATGTGACCCCAAAAAGTTAGACCAAAAATCTAATAATTGGGAGGTCGGTTAAGTCTGATTTCATTCTATTTTCAACCGCTACTTTAAAATAGCACAAAAGGAACTGCAAAAATATTTTGCAGTTCCTTTTTGTTTTTAAGTCAATTATTTCTTAAGATATTTTGCAACCTCTGCCGCAACAAGCTTTGTAATCTTTTCAAGATCATCTGCAGACATTGAAGAACTGTTTCCGCAATCTGCCTTGCCATCACTGCTGAACAGCTTCATCTTTTCCATTGTTGCAAGTTTTACAGCTTCAACAGCTGCAGGAATAAGGTCAATAATACCTTTATTCATATCGGAGAATTTCTTGAATTCTGCCTCAACTGCCGCAACATTAATATCTGTAAAGATGTTAACTTTGCTGATACCGTCCTTGATTGCCTGACGGAAATCGTTATCTGTAAGACCAGAGCCACCGTGAAGAACCAACGGAACATCAACAGTCTTTGCAATTGTACGAATTCTTTCGAAATCAAGTTTGGGGGGCAGTTTGTATGCACCATGAGCATTACCAACAGCAATAGCAAGTGCATCTACGCCGGTTTTATCAACAAAGTCCTTTGCAAGTGCAGGGTCTGTAAAGAATGCAGATGGGTCGGACATATGGTCACTGCCTTCTGCAGAGCCTTCATTGTCACCAACGTGACCAAGCTCACCTTCGATTGTTGCACCATAAGAATGTGCTATGTCTGCCATTTCTTTAACCTTGCGTACGTTTTCTTCGTATGAATCTGTTGAGCAGTCATACATAACCGAGCTGAAGCCCAGTTTAAGTGCCTTAACGCAAGTGTCATATGTAAGACCGTGGTCAAGATGGATAACTACAGGGACAGATGCCTTTTTTGCCATAGGAATAAGATAATAAGAAATCTCTTCCAACGGTCCGTAGGGAAGCAGAATTTCTGCAGAGCCCATAATAACCGGTGATCTTGTACTTTCAGCCGCAGCGATAATACCACGTGCAAGCTCTAAGTTTACAGCATTAAAAAGGCCAACTGCATAGTGACCTTTTTTTGCCGGTCTCAGAACTTCATTCATATTAACTAACATTTTGTTCTTCCTCCTTAGTCAACAACAATTTATGCTGCTGCACAAGTTATTAACTGTCATATTTTCTTTATTTTACAACAAAAACAAAGAAATGTCAAGGCATTTCACAGAAAAATACAAATTATTTTCTGTAATTTATAAACCTGTCATTAGGGATAGGTAAAATTGATTCAGAACACACAAATTGAGCCAAAGCCTCAGCTTTGGGATACCCGACGGTGTACTTGTGTACACCGAGTGGCGAAATTTGTGCGTAGCAAAAAGACCAATATATTAGAAAAATCGCATTAATGAATGCGATTTTTCAACATCATGTTAGATTTTATACAAACTTACAGTTTGAGGTTTTGTCATAACCGTCTTTTTGCGGTCTGGACTATTTTACCATCCCTAGTCAATGGTTTCAACAGTTTTGTTGTAATGTGACTTAAGCGCAGCTGTTGCAAGAGTGTGTGAAAGAACTGTTTCTTCGGGTGTAAAGAGACCGAAGGGAACTTCCACGCCTGAATATTCAAGCATAAATGCCGCAATCTGCTGCTGAATAGCATCTGTAAAGCCAAATTCAAAGATAGGACCTGTAATGGTAGGAATCATAGGCTTGTAACCGATTATAATTCTGTTCCATGACTGTTCCTTACCCCATGATGAGGTATAGTGGAATGCATTTGCATCATCACTGCTGAATTTTGCACTGCACTCTGTGCCGTAGATTTCAAAGAACCAACGGTTTGTTGAGCCCGGCTCCATACGCTTTGTTTCGAGAGTCATTGGAATTTCATCACCATCTGCATTAAGAGTTGTGCAGAAGATTGTGCAGTTGTCAAATGTATCGCAAACTGCCATTCCGCCCTTGCCGTCAGGACGCTCTTTAACAATATTGCTGAAGTGCGCTCTTACTGTCTTGGGTTTGAAGCCAAGACGGAAGGGAACGTGTTGAGTATGAATACCAAGGTCACCAAGGCATCCGTATTCGCCGTTGAATTTAACCATACGTTTCCAGTTTATAGGCTTGGTTACATCCATATCACTGCAGTGGTTGAATCCGCAATGAATTTCAAGAACCTTACCGAACTTGCCTTCGTTATACCAGTTAATCATTGTCTGCATTGCAGGATAATAGGGGAACTCACTGCAGCAACGAACAAATGTGCCGGGGTTAGCCTTGATAGCCGCCATAATATTTTCGTTTGCCTTTTTATCAATACCAAAGGGCTTTTCGCCAAGAAGAGCCTTACCGCTGTTGATAATATCAATATAAAATTGTTCGTGAAGGTTGTGAGGAACAGCACAGTAAATTGCATCAATATCTTCCTTGTCAAGAAGCTCCTTATAGTCTGCAACAGAATACTTGATTTCAGGGAAGTTCTTCTGGAACCATTCCATCTCTTTGGGAACAACCGAACAAATACCAACAATCTCAGGCTTGGGAACATCCTCTGTAAGATGGCACCAACGAGCCGCCGCTGATGCAAATTCTCTTGCCATAAGTCCACAACCGATAAGACCAAATCTTACAGTTTTCATATCATTAATTCCTTTCAATTATGTTTTATTTAACAAAAGGCTATTGCAGGATTCCCCCGCAATGGCCTTTGTTGTTTGTAAAGTTATTGATTAATAACCAAAGTGCTTTTCTGTTTTTGCGATAGCGTCTTCGATAATGTCAAGACCCTTGAGAGCTGCTTCGTCATCAAGAATCATAGGAGGTGACATACGAAGGATGTGACCTGACGGTACCCAAGCAAGACCATTCTCGAATGCTGTCTGGTAAATCATCTTACCTGCTTCAGCAAATGGTTCTTTGGTGTCGCGGTCCTTAACAACTTCGATAGCCTGGAGACAACCAAGTGCACGAACGTCACCGATGATAGGATGAGCTTCCTTCATTTCCTTCATCTTCTTCAGCATGATTTCACCGAGGTGAGCGCTGCGTTCGTTAAGCTGTTCTTCTTCGATAACCTTGATTGATTCAAGAGCAGCAGCACAAGCCATGGGGTTGCCGCCGTAACTTGAAGAAGCTGAAATCTTTTCGATTGCAGGAGCAAGATCCTTAGATACTGCCATAGCTGTAACGGGGAAGCCGTTACCAAAGCCCTTACCGAGAGTTGTAATGTCAGCTGTAACATTCCAGTGATCCATAGCAAGATACTTACCTGTTCTTGCCATACAGTTAAGAACTTCGTCAGCAAAGAGAAGGATGCCTCTCTTGTCACAAAGAGCACGAAGTGCAGGAAGGAAATCGTCAGGAGGAATGATAGAACCGCCCCAACCCTGAACAGGTTCAAGAACGATAGCTGCAACATTCTTACCGCCGTTTGCGCAAGCATTGTCAAGCATACCCTCAATCATATTGATATAGGGTGATGAATCCTTCCAAGCTTCTTCTTCGCTTCTGCCAAAGAAGTCACGGTAGGGGTTAGGTCTGGGAACAAGCATAAAGCCAGGAGCTCTCATATGAGTATCTGCACCAACTACTGCAAGTGAGTTTGCGCCGTAGGTCTTACCATGGAAATCTCTGAAGAAAGAGATAAATTCCTGCTTGCCTGTAGCAGCACGAGCACAACGAAGACCTGCTTCAACTGCAGTTGTACCTGAATCATAAAGCTGGAAACCGCCGAAACGTCCGCCTGTGATTTCGTGAAGCTTTTCAACGAGCTCCATCTTTACCTTTGTGGTAAAGTCGTGGCAGTTCATAAGGTTCTTTGCGTGGAAAGCAACTGCCTCACTGATTTTAGGATGGCAATGGCCAAGGCCTGTAACATAG
>JAZRJT010000019.1:0-5366 GCA_045645905.1 Clostridia bacterium | reverse complement strand
TTTTCGTAAAAAGACAAAAAAACAACACAGCCAATTAGCTGTGTTGTTAAATGAATAAGTAAATGAAATATTAGTTGCCTGTCATCTTTGCAACTTCTGCTGCAAAGTCGTTAACCTTCTTTCCAAGACCTTCGCCTTTTTCAAGCCGGAGTGTTAAGAAAATAGTCCGGTGGACTGTTTTTAATGTAGGTTGACAAAAAGCGAGAGCTTTTTGGAATCAGGAAAAAACCCGCAAGGGTTTTTTATCAATAAGTAGAAGAAAAAGGCGAAGAAAAAAGGATGGCGGAAGAACCGTCATCCTTTTTGAAATGCCTAATAAGATATTAGTTGCCTGCCATCTTTGCAACTTCTGCTGCAAAGTCGTCAACCTTCTTTTCAAGACCTTCGCCTTTTTCAAGACGTGCAAACTTAACAACTTCGATATCGGTACCGATTTCCTTTGCAACATTTGCAAGGAACTTAGCAACTGTCAAGTTGCCATCCTTAACATAAGGCTGTTCAACAAGGCAGATTTCCTTGAAGAACTTCTGAATACGTCCAACAACCATTTTGTCAACGATTGCTTCGGGCTTGCCTTCGTTAAGAGCCTGAGCCTTAAGGATTTCCTTTTCCTTCTCAACTTCTTCGCTAGGTACTTCATCGCTCTTAACATACCTAGGGCTAACGGCTGCAATCTGCATAGCAACGTCCTTACCTGCTGCCTGGAATACAGGGTCAGCTGCCTTTGATTCGTCACCAAGCTTGAAGTTAACCAAAACACCAATCTTGCCGCCGCCATGGATGTAGGCAACGTTAACACCTTCGTATCTTTCAAAACGACGGAGGTTCATATTTTCACCGATTGTAGCAATCTTTTCTGTAAGAGCTTCGCCAACAGTCTGGTCACCGTAAAGCTTTTCGTTCTTCAGCGCTTCAACGTCAGCAGGATTTGTCTTTGCAATACATTCAGCAACGTCTGCAACGAACTTCTGGAAGTCAGCGTTCTTTGCAACGAAGTCTGTTTCGGTGTTGATTTCAACAACAACACCAACATTGTCAAATACTAATGATGTAACAAGACCTTCAGCAGCGATTCTGCCGGCCTTTTTAGCAGCGGTAGCAAGACCTTTTTCTCTGAGGAATTCAACAGCCTTGTCCATATCGCCGTTTGTTTCAGTAAGAGCCTTCTTACAGTCCATCATACCACAGTTTGTCATTTCTCTGAGAGTTTTAACATCTTGTGCAGTAAATGCCATAATATATTCACTCGCTTTCTGTAAAATTCAATTATTCTTCAATCATATCAAGAGATACTTCGTCAGTTTCTCCTTCGCTGGCTTCAGCAACTGAAAAATCTTCACCCTGCTTGCCTTCTAAGATTGCATTACCGATTGTTGAAACGATAAGTTTAACAGCACGGATAGCATCATCATTACCGGGGATGGGGAAGTCGGCTTCTTCAGGGTCACAGTTTGTATCAACGATAGCGATTACGGGAATACCAAGCTTGTGAGCTTCTGCGATAGCGTTCTTTTCTTTTCTGGGGTCAACAACGAACATAGCAGCAGGAAGTTCTTTCATTTCCTTGATACCGCCAAGGAACTTTTCGAGACGTTCTTCTTCAAGGTTGAGCTTTAAAACTTCCTTCTTGGGAAGAAGTTCCATTGTACCGTCTTCGTTCATTTTCTTAAGCTGATAAAGTCTGTCAATTCTTCTCTTGATTGTCTTAAAGTTTGTGAGCATACCGCCAAGCCATCTTGCGTTAACGTAGAACATACCAGTTCTTTCAGCTTCTTCGCGGATAGCGTCCTGAGCCTGCTTCTTTGTACCTACAAAAAGAACGTTGCCGCCTTCTGCTGCGATATCGCGAACAAAGTAGTAAGCTTCCTCAATTTTCTTTACAGTTTTCTGAACATCGATAATGTAGATACCGTTTCTTTCTGTAAAGATGTACTCCGCCATTTTAGGATTCCAACGGCGTGTTTGGTGTCCGAAATGAACACCTGCTTCAAGCAATTGCTTCATTTGAATTACTCCCATGATTTTACACCTCCAAAGTTTTACACCTCCATCATAGTCACCTTGTCCGGGAGCTGTCATGGGTAGTGCAGCACCGCCCGAACAATCATATGATGTGCGTATTTTAATTATTCTGCCGACACCTTGACAGATGTCAACTGATGTATTATATCACCGGTAACACGATTTGTCAACAAATTTTTGAGAAAATTTTAACAAAATTTTTTTGTTCCTACATATTTATTATATTGATTTTTTTGAACAATTATGGTATACTTTTATAAATTACATATTAAAAGAGGTATGAGATATGAAGAAAGTTTTAGCGATAGACTTTGGCGCATCAAGCGGCAGAGCTATTTTAGGCTCATTTGACGGAAAGAAAATCGAGCTTACCGAGGTTCACAGATTTTCAAACGACCCCAACTATGAAAACGGCGAGTTGCGTTGGAATGCACAGGCTCTCTTTAATGAAATTAAAACAGGTATAAAGAAGGCGGCTGAAATTTCTGACTTTGACACAATTGCAATCGATACATGGGGTGTTGACTATGGTGCAATTGATAAGGAAGGTAACCTGATTGCAAACCCCTTCAATTATCGTGATTCAAGAACTGACAACATCACCGAAAAGGCGTTTAAGATTATCCCTGAAAAGGAGCTTTACAGCCTTACAGGTATTCAGGTAATGAACTTTAACACACTTTTCCAGCTTCTTGCTGAAAAGGACTTAACAAAGATGGATAAATTCCTGTTTATGCCCGATTTGTTCAGCTATATGCTCACAGGCAAGCAGTATGCCGAAAGCACAATCGCATCAACAAGCCATATGTTTGACCAGAAAAAGTGTGACTGGAAATGGGAGGTAATCGACCGTTTTGGATACCCACGCAGTATCTTCCCTGAAATTGTTAAGGCAGGTACAGTTGTAGGAACAATGAAGGAAGAACTTGCAAAAGAGCTTGGCGTTACACCTAAAGAGGTTGTTGCAATTGCAGGTCACGACACAGCCAGTGCTGTTGCGGCTGTTCCGTCAAGAGATAAAGACTTTATCTTTATTTCCTGCGGCACATGGTCACTTTTCGGCACAGTTACAGACGAGCCTGTAATTTCAGAAAAATCCAATAAATATAATATTACAAATGAATATGGCTTTGGAGGAAAGACAAGATTCTTAAGAAACATCATTGGCTTGTGGCTGATTCAGGAAACAAGACGTCAATTCAAGCGTGATGGTAAGGAATACAGCTATGGTGATATGGAGGAGCTTGCACTCAAATCAGAGCCCTTCAAGTATTTCATTGACCCGGATGACCAGAGCTTTGTTGCACCCGGAGATATGCCCGGCAGAATTCGTGAATACTGCGAGAAAACAGGTCAGGGAGCTCCTGAAACTGATGGTGAGATTATAAGATGTATCTATGAGAGCATCGCTCTTAAATACAGAAATTCATTTGCAAAAATTGCAGACTGCACAGGCAAGGAATATCATTCAATACATATGGTTGGCGGCGGCACAAAGGATAAGCTTCTTTGCCAGATGACCGCAAACTCAACCGGTGCAAAGGTTATTGCAGGCCCCATCGAGGCAACTGCTCTTGGTAATGTGGCAGTTCAGCTTTATGCAAAGGGCGAAATTTCTGACCTGACAGATGTGATTATGAATTCTGCAGAAATCACAGAATACGCGCCAACCGATGAGGCAGAATGGAACAAAGCATACGAAAGATTTATTGGAATAATTGAATAAACTCTACTATAATCAAAAAGGAGATGCAAAATTTGCATCTCCTTTTGTGTTGAAGAAATATGAAATTATCTGATGTTTTTGTACAAAGGACCATATGTCTGACAAGCACGGTAGTCCTGACCTTCTTTATCCATACCAAATGCGTTCCACACAGCAGGTCTGAAGATTTTGTCTTCAGGAACATTGTGCATACAAACAGGAATTCTCAGCATTGAACACATTGTTATAAGGTCAGCACCGATGTGTCCGTAGCTGATTGCACCGTGGTTAGCACCCCAGTTCTGCATAACTTCGTATGCTGTTTTGAAGGGGCTGCCTTCTTTGCCGTCGCATCTTGGAGCGAACCATGTGCAGGGCCATGTGGGGTTGGTTCTTTCCATAAGGGTGTCAGAAACTTCATCAGGGAGTTTAACTGTCCAGCCCTCGGCAATCTGAAGTACAGGACCAAGTCCCTGAACAAGGTTAAGTCTTATCATTGTGCAGGGCATTTCTGCTCTTGTTGTATAGTGGCTTGAGAAACCACCGCCTCTGAAGTTATCAAAACCTGCTTCACACCAAACGGTTGCATCGGTCATCTTTTTGATATCTTCATCGGTAACTTCCCACCATTTTTTCATAACAGCGTTTCCGTTTTCGTCTGTGCATTCACCGCAAGCATCAAGACAAGCTGCACCAGAATTAAGAAGGTGGATGATACCATCTGATTCTTTGGCTTTACCTTCAAGCTTATAGCCTGTAACTCTTTCAGTTGCTTCACCTGACCAGTATGTGCGAACATCAGCAAAAATCTGTGCTCTGTGTGTAAGCAATCTCATAAAGAGCATACCAAGTCCGTTGAGAATATCATTTTCTGTTGCGAGTGTATATGGTTCCCTTGCACCTTCATAGTCGAAGGTTGAAGAAAGAAGGGCTTCAGGATAGTCGCAGTTTGGCCAATGGTCTGTCCACTGTCTCTGTCCCTGGAAACCGCCTGCGATTGCGTTGTGTCCAACCTTTTCTTCTTCAAATGCGTCAGGAAGATTTTTGTTTCCCGCCATCAAATCTTTGATGATGCAGTACATCTTAACAGTAAATTCCCACTGTTTGTCCTTTTCTTCGTCTGTAAACTTGATTTTTCTGTCTTCGCCAAGGAATTTAACAGACTCAGGATTGTCATCTCTGCCTTCCTTGCAGTGTTCACGAGTCCATTTTAGTGCTTTCTGGTATTCTTCTTCGTTATAAATACCTTCTTCCATACGTCTGAGAATTTCAACCTCATCAACAGATTCAACTCTCATACCAAGATAGCTTTCCATGAAATCCTGATCCATAATTGAACCGGCAATACCCATACACTGTGAACCAATCTGAAGATATGATTTACCTCTCATTGTAGCAACTGCAACAGCAGATCTGCCGAAACGGAGAAGCTTTTCTTTCACATCCTCAGGAATGTCTGCAACCTGATCTCTGTCCTGTACTTCGTGACCGTAGATGCCGAATGCAGGAAGACCTTTCTGTGCATGACCTGCAAGAACTGCTGCAAGGTAAACTGCACCGGGTCTTTCGGTGCCGTTAAAGCCCCATACACCCTTGATTGTTGTTGGGTCCATATCCATTGTTTCTGAACCGTAACACC
>JAZRJT010000018.1:0-35258 GCA_045645905.1 Clostridia bacterium | reverse complement strand
GTTGCTTCTGTGCTTCGCTTGCATGTGTGGCTAATTCGCTCATTACATGTGCATATTCTTTTGTTGGAAGCATAACAGTTTCTATGTCTTTACTGCTGAAGCTTGACTTCTGCTGAATATCCGTTGATATTATACCACTTTTTGCATTTTTTGCAATAACTTTTCCAGTTTTTTTCTTCAGTGAATCAAAAACATCTATCAAATCCGGGTCAACTACCTTTTCACCCTTCCTATATGAAGCAAAGCTTTCAGCAATATATTCAGATATGTCAGTTGTGGCGTATCCTGATATATTTTCAGCATACTTTGTCATATTTTGCTTGATGACTTCAAATTTGTCTGACCGGGAAACAGCCTTTTCAAGTGCGTGTCCCATTTCGTGATTGATAACATCTTCTATTGTGTCCGGCACAGTTGCCCTTCCAGTTTTCAATGATGCCTTTGCCACCAGTTCCGCCCTTTTGGTCTTAAAAGTCACGGAAGAAGGATCAGAAGCATAAAGCTTTATCAGTCGCAATTCTTCTGCATGTTCTTTCACTATGCCATCAACATTTTTCAATGATTTGTTGTTCAATATCAATGATTTTCTTATTGGTGAATAAGCTGCAACAGCCCCATCAACCGCTTTGCCCAGTTTTGTGTTTCCCTTTGCAACAAATACACCGCCCAACTGGTCAAAGTTGTATGTTTCAAACAAGTCGCCCAGTGTTTCATTGACTTTGTTTGCTGCTTCAACGCTAATGCCGGAATAGGAAACGCCCAAAGCCCCGAATTGCTTATCATCAACAAATTTGCGGATATAGTCTTCAGCTTCCGCAACTGTCTTTGCTTGGACAAAAGGCGGCTTTTTAACAAATGCCGATTCCTTTTCCGCCGCTTTCAAATACTTCTTTTTGAAGTCATTGAAATTGTCTGTCTTATCAAGACCGTAATATGCAGCACGCTTTTTCAAGGTTTCAAGTTCGCTTTCATCAAGTGCCGCCCTTGCCCTTTGCAGTAAAGCACAGCGGCAATGGATAACTTCTTCCGCTTTTCCGTCAGGATCGCCCGGAAACTTCAAGCCGTTGGAAAATTCCTCATCTAGCTCTCTGATCTCCCCGTCAACTCGCTTGTGTGATGTTCTTGTTCTGCTGTCAAGTGTGCTGTCCCATTGTTTCACAACATCCGCACCCTTTTCCTTTGCCTTATAACAAGCATCCATCCCGGATTGTACCTGAATCCTGTGTCCCTCTGTCCTTGCTATTCTTGAAGCATAAGCCAAAGAGCCACCGGGATTGTTATATGTCCCGACCATTTTTGCTCTTAACTGTTGTGCAATTTGGTCGAATGACATCCCTGAGCTTATCCCTCTACTGACTTGTGCTGTGATATGCTTTTTTAACATACTCACATTTTCGCCCAAATGAGAATAAAGCCCCTTGCTGATTTTACTGTCAAGCTGCACAGCCCTGACCATTGCTTCTTGGTCGATAGGGAATATAAACGGTAGCCCCTGCCCTTGCAGGTCATACATCGCACCTATAAAGCCGTCTGTATAGCAGCCGTCAAGATACTCTGAAACGCTTTTAAATTCTTTTTTGTGTAGATTGTCGAGAACATCGCCGACCTGCCCTTTCAAAGCCTTTTGGTATTTTAGCTGATAGACCTTTGACCGCTGCATTGACTTTAAGACTTCCCTTTGTGCTTCGTCCTCGACTGTGTCATATATGGCGGTTAGCTCGTCAAATTCATTTTGCAACTTCTCAATTTTTGCTGTTATATCCTTCAGCGATTGCGTGTGTACTTGTGTCAATCGCTTTATGATGGCTTCTTCATTGTTCAAAAATTGCTGTTGTACAAGTTTCTGTCTCTTATTCAAGGCTTATCACCTCGCTTATTCCTCATCAACAACTTTGTTCAAGGCATTCTGTGCAGCGTTCAGGTCTTCGTCTGCCTTTGCCTTTTCAACTGCACCCTGTATCTCTTCAAAGTCCCAATCCATAACATCGCAAATCGCTTTCAATGTCTGCTCATCGCCTATCTGCATAGCAACATTAAGTATTGTGTTGACCTCAACTTGCTTTATATTCGCCTTTGTAAGCTCGTTTTGTGTGTTCTCTGTGTCATTTGTCAAGGTTACAGGCTTCCAATCGAAATATACATCTGTAAGCTGGTAGTCTGTGCCGTTTTTATCGTTTATTTCAGCAAGTACAACTTTGATAATGTCTTTCAATAGCTTCTTTAAGGCTGTTTTGACATGGTTTGCCTTGATATTAAGCAGCTCATACGCTGATTTGATGGCAATATTTGTTGTTGCCGCTGTATCTTTCAGCCCTGATGTGTTCAAGCCCATTCCGAATCGGTAAATGTTCTTTTCGTCAATTTCAAGTTTCGTTTGTCTTGCCTGATACGGAATATCTACTGTTCTGATCTCAACGCCGCCTTCTGCATCTACGCCGACAATTTTCTTTGTTTTCAAGTTCTGTTGCAGCTCGTCTAAGTTATCGCCCTCAAATCCGCTTACAACATGCAATGGCGTGTCAAAGTCCACAAGGTTATTTGACAACGAGCAAGCGTGCAAATCGTAATCGTCAATAATGGGCTTGATAGGTTTTAAGCCGCTTATCTGCTTTCTGTTATAATCAAGTCGCCAAAATGGGATATATCCGAAGGAATAACCCATTCTTTTGCCCGTCTTATTGTCTGTATATACAACGTGCGGTCTTGGATTAACCTCAATAGTCTTGTCAAGCTCGATTTTCCCGGTTTCGCCCTCTTGAATATAAAAATATGTTTCTTCTTCCGTCCAATCCTGAATACGGATAATAGCGGTTTTATTCTTGTCTATTCGGTCAACATACCAGTAAAGAATGTGTTTGCGGTTGTCGGATGCTTCCTTTTCCCTTACCTCAACAACGCCCATACCGTCAGCATATTCAAAAGCCAGCCTATCATCGCTGTTTTTGTAGCCGTGTATAAAGTCGAAGCCCTTATTGTATGAGCCTGTTATAAGCTCGCCAATCTCAGCCCAAAACTCTTCATCAAAGTAAATGTCAAGGTGGTCTTGCAGTCCCTCTGCTTTTTCCCTTGCTCTTATTGGGCTTTCTTCAAACGATAACAAATACGATGTTAGCTGGTCGCTCAGTTCTGTAAAAAACGGATGCGATATTTTTATATTTGACCTTGTTTTGTCAATTTCCGGGTTGCCGTCAGCATTGTAATAAAACAAAACGCTCTTTTTTATATCGTGGTCGCCCTCATAATACCGCTGACCGACAGCCGCAAGCCGTTTCTTTTCAGAAATTTTGTCCTCAGCTATCAATCTTTTTATTTCTTCTTTCGATAACATATCAATTCCCTTTCCACGCAAACACCGTCCACGCTTTCAGGTTTTTCGCCTGTGCGTGTTTTTTCTCGTTTGCGTAATTTTCATACCTTTATGAGAAAAAGCCCTCAAATCGAATTGTAGGGCTTAATTTAATATTATATAAAGACATCTTGTCAGCACCTTGTCACCGATTGTGACCGTATGAATAATTATGAAAGGAGGTGCTTAACGGCAAAACCTGCGGTAAGGAGACAACCACAGTAAAACCCGTAGTGCTGCACAAACTGTCCGACATTATTTATGTTAGCCATTGACCGCCTTTTCGCCACAGTTCAACACCGTAACGCAAGGCTGCCATAGCATCATCCTGAAACGGAACAGGCTCGTCAAGGTATTCCCCTGTTTTTTCGTCCTTTTTCCATTTCCATTGACTTATCTCTGTAATTGTATTAGTACAGGAAGGATGTATAAATATTTGCCGCTGTTTCAACCAGTCAATTTGTACTGCCTGATATTTCCGGCGGTCTGTTGTCTTTTCTTTTTTAACCTTCCTTGCTCTGTACTTTGCTTTTTGCCACATCTTTATTCGGTCAGGCTCTGCCGAATCACAGAACATTGTTTTGTCCTTTGGCAATCCTTTTGCTTCTGCCATTTCAATGATTTCGGACATATCCTTTTCAAATACATATAATTCATCAAGAATATATATATTATCGTCTTTCCAACCCAGCAACAATATAGCGTTTGCGTGATTGAATCCGAAGTCCTGACCTAATGCAATGTCATCATAATCGTTAAACTCTTGTGATATATCGGCGACTTCCCAATTTTGAAGAATAAGACCGCCGATTTCGCCCCATTCGCCCAGCCCGTATATTCGGTAGCCGTCAGGATCTACAACCTTTCTACGCTCCATTCTCTTTCGGTATGCATCATCAATAAAGCGGTTTTGAAGGTATGTGCTGTGATGTGTCAATACATTTTCATCAGGCAAGTCAAAGAATACTCTTTTTATCCAATGGTTTTTGCTTACCGGGTTAAAGGTCATTCGTATTTGGTAGAATTGACCTTCCGGCAGCTCACCTCTTAAACGGTCATCTATGATTTCAATGTCCGCTTGTGTGAATTCTGTTGCTTCTTCAAGCCATACATCAGTAAGCTTGCCCTTTTGGAATGTGATTGACTTCAGTTTTTCACGCTGTTTATCGTCATTCATACCCCTGAAAATGATTTGATTTCCGTTTGCTTTGCAAGTCAGCTTCAATGGGGACATATTTATTGTCCAATATTGCTCTGCTTTATCGCCAAACATTCTATATATCGCACCCGTAAGCTCTGCAAAGGTGCTGTCCCTGTTTGTTATATCTGATTTCCGTAGTGCTACAAGGTTTCGCCCCTTGTCTTGCATAAGCCGTAGGATGTAATTCTGTGCTGTATCAACACTTTTTCCACTTCCGGCACTACCTTTCATTACGATATAACGCTTTTTGCTTTGGTTTACCTCTTTAAAACCCGGATTTGCTTGTACTTTTATTTTCACTCTGCATCACCATAATCAATGACAATGTTCAGTTCCATATCAATATCAGTTTCGACCTTTTCTGTATATAAGCCGTAACGCTTACCTAAAAGCTCGGCAGCCTTTAACCGTTCCTTTTCATCAGGGGCTTTTTGCATCGCCCTTGCTTCTGAACAGCCGTCCCCTGTTCCTTCCACAACCACGATTTCCGATTGTGTGTCACCTCGCATAACCGATGTCAGATATTTCAGCACCTCGTTCTGATCTGCAATCAGTTCGGATTCCTTTTCTGCCATTCTGTCAGCTATAAACTGTTTTATTCTTGGGTCTGCCATAAGCTCAGCGGATATTACTTGTGCCGTTTTCTTTGAATACCCGGCACGAATTGCCGCCTGTGTTGCATTCAAGTCAATCAAATATTCATCACAAAAACGCATCCGCTTTGCTGTCAATTTCTTTGCCATCCTGCAACACCCCCCTTTTTTTTATATCAATTTCATTCTTTTCAGCCCTTTCAAGCAGCCTTCCTTATTGCCGCTTATCACTTGCCCCTTGAATGTTTTGAACTGCTGCGTTGATATTCTTCCAGCCTTTTTCAGCTCTTTCAGAAGCACGATTGTTTTTAACATCTTGAAGCACATCCTTTATCTGTAATGCGTTTCCTTGCAATTTCAAAATACTGTTTGTCAAGTTCTATACCTACGAATTTACGATCCGTATTCAGGCACGCTTCCCCCGTGCTTCCGCTACCCATACAATTATCAAGGACGGTGTCGCCCTCATTTGTGTAGGTTTTTATAAGATATTCCAAAAGAGCAACGGGCTTTTGTGTCGGATGCTGTCTTCCCTTACTGTTTACCCCATTAAACTCAATCAAATTTATAGGGTAGTTTGTGTAATACTGTGGTTTTATTTCCCCTCTAAAAGCATCATACACTCCCCGTTTTGTCCCTTTTTGTATGACAATAGGTTTATCAAGTTTCTTTAATCCCTGTGGATTGTATGTAGGTTTGTGCTTATAAAATACGCATATATCCTCAACGCACCGCATCGGCTGAACCTTTGCAAACGGTGCACCCGTTTTGTTGTTCTTTTTCCAATACCAACAATAACGGAAGTTCTTTAAATTACTCTGTATTACCTTTGTTGTAAATGGCTGAATAGAAAAGAGGATAATTGCCCCGTTCGGTTTAATTACCCTCTTGTATCGTTCCCATAGGTCAGGAAATGGTATTATATTGTCCCACTCGCAACCGCCCGTCACACCATACGGCAAGTCGCACAATACCATATCAATGCTACCGTCAGGAATGTCTTTCATAACTTCCAAACAATCCCCGTGATGCAGTTTTATCAAGGAAAATCACTCTTTCTTTTTGGATTTCCCCTATTGTTCGTACGCAAAAAAGCACCCAACGGAATTTGTCAGGTGCTTTTCGCATATTTTGTTATTTTAGTTATATCACAGATTAAATATAGGATTCCATAGGATTTCATAGGTTTTTTCTATTATTCAAAAAATTCTGTACTTTTCTGAGAGCCTTTCCGTGATTATCAACAATATGCTGGTAAGAATACCGGGTTTCAATAGCTATTTCAGTAAGTGATTTATACTGCACATATCTTTTATGTAAAATATCATACTGCAAGGTATCGTCAATCTGCTCAATCACGCTTACAACCTCTTTTTGAACACTTGCAAGCCTTTCAACAGTTTCGTAGATTTCCCGTTCAAGGTCAACACAATGGCAAGCAGCAGCTTCCATTTTCTGCGGATTGCCGGAAGATTGCACCCTTTCACCCTCTGAATGTGCAGTTATGCTCGTTGCGATTGTTTCCCATTGCTCACACTCTGCAATTTTGTTTTCAATCATTTTATCAAGTCTGTATATTTGTTGTAGGAACTCCCTTGCTTCCACAGTTTCCACCTCACCTATAAAATCCTTTTAATTGATTTTGCCTAATAGCACGCATAAAATCGCCATCACTAAATTTATTATTGTTTTTGTATCATTGCTGGATATGGTATGTAACACCGCCGCCAGCATCGAACACGCAAACATCACTTTCCAAAACATCACCATCACTCCTTTTTATACCACCTTATATTTTCAATACAATATTTGTACGCATCAATCTGTCCTTGTAAAAACTGATTTTCTCGCCTTAAATCTTCTCTTTCCGAATATGCTGATCTTAATTCATCTTCCATTCTCGCCACATAGCAATGCAGTTCATTGTTTTCACAGCTCAAATGTTCTATCTTTTTCTGATAATTTTCAATCTCGTTATCTGTCATTTTGTATCACCTCATATTCTTTTGAAAGTCTATCTGAAATATCCTGTTCCCACGCCAATATTTTTTTCTGTTGGTTTTGCCCTATGTCATTTTTAAGCAGATGTCGTACTTGTTCCATTCCTCGCATCCTGTGAAGCTCAATATAATATATCAATCTTTCTCTTTCTTCTATGGGTAAATCATTAAAGGCAACAACTTTTATTTTTTCAGCCATTCCGTATCACTCCTTTTGAATTGCGATTTTATTGACTATTCCAATCGTCTGATGCTTCTATTTTGTCATTATAAAACTCGGTTTTATGTCCACAATGTGTACATCGTACGCTAACACCATCTTGCTGGTATTCATCATATACCGCCACAAATCCGCACTTTGGACAAAATTTCAACGATGGTGTTGGTGGTTCAGGCAAAGGCATCCAATGGGTAACTTTCCAATACCAATGTGTAAAATGCTGTTCACCCACACTACCTTGTAAAGTCCACGCATCATTATTGTTTGCATAGCTGCCGATAGTTATAGTTTCCCCGCCTGTCGAGGAATGTTTGCAATGACACAAAACACTTACACCTCGTTCAGGCAATCCATATCTTACATCAGTCCATTTATCCATATCAATCTCCTTAAAATCGTTCTTTTATTTTCTTTCGCCGTAACTGCAGAAGAAATCAGGCGGTGGAATCAATCCGTTCAGCTTAGGGCATCCTGTCCATTTGTTATGCGGAATAGCACAATCCTTACACCTTACCACTTCCTCAACATCTGCGGTGGGTATGCTTTCCATTGCATCTGCCAAATCCATAGCATCAAATTGAGTAACTCTTTTATAATTTTCTACTGCGGTCTTTATTGCTGTTTCCCTGTCAATATAAGCCATTACTACCAGCCCCCTTCCAGCCAACAGCCCACCACTTTTGATGCTTGAAAAATTGCAGAACATTGATCGTCCCACCAAACCAAAATATGTTCGTCTTCATAGACAATTCTTGTGCCTTTTACACTTACAATAAGGTCATTACTTAACATAATTTTTACCATCACTCTGCACCGCCTTTCTTGAAAACTTTTAACAGTCTATACAAAACTGTCGGCTTGAAATAGTCACACTTTGAACATCCTATACACAATAAAGGTCTAAACCACACCCAACGCTTGCAATGGTCATAATATCCTTTTGGTGTTATTTCTTGATAAATACATTTCTTTATCACTCTGCACCTTCTTTCAAATCGTCTAATTTCAAAAGATGCTGTGCTTCATCATTAAATATTTTCTTCCATACCATATACCTTTTAGGGTTATTCTTTATATGGTGTAACTTCAATGATTTTATTGCAGATTCAACGGCTAATCTTGCATCTATACTTGCTCTGCTCGCATAATGATGTTTTATTCGTTCTCCTTCCAAAATTGTAATAACATCATCGAATTTTATATATTCGCTTTTCTTACCGAAAAATATCATCACTCCGCACCTTCTTTCAATGCTCGTAATATCTTTAACATTTCTTCTTTTGGTGGCATTATATAGTTTTCTCTGTTCATACCATTTAATATTTTTTGTGTTGATTCTTCTACTGAATTTTGTATATAAAAAAACAATGGCAAAGAAAATGCATTTCTGTATTTTTGCGGTTCTTCCTGTTTGTAATTTTCCATTGTTTTTACAACTGTATGAAAGTTTTGTTGTGCAATACGAACCCCGTTCATTCCTTACACCGTCCTTTCATATTTCTTATCTCTCCTGTTTTCAAGTCATAGCGGATGCCTGTTTCCATTTCGATACACTCTGCAAGTGTTTCAATGCTTACCTCACCATCAGCGACCTTGTCCCACAGTTCAAACATCCTGACTATAAAAGCTTCCATTTTCGGGTTGGATGCCCTCTCTTTGAAGACATCCTTCACCGCATACATCGCAATGGTAAAGCTATGCTGAGCTGCTACCTTTGCTGCCTTGTAGATTTGTTTTTCTTCAAGCCTGTTTGCCCTGCGTTGCTGTTTTAGTTTTTGTTCTCTTTTACTTGCCATAACTACACCTCAACTGTTTTATAACCTCTCCGCAATATGCACTTTCGGTTAAGTCCATAAATTCATTGACCGTCAGCATATCATTCTCTATGTCTATGCCGTGAGACGAAGCAAAGGATTTTCGCCCCATCTCGCAACTGCCTGTCAGATTATGATGCCAATGATAGAAATCTTTTGCAGGATACTTTTTATCTGTTTCAGGGAATTTCTCTTTGAACATCTCGATTTTCTCTTCAACATCCATATCATCCATAATCTTCTCTTCAAGAGCTTCCTGTGCTTCGGCTAATGTTTCACCGTGTGCAAAATATCCGTTGCCCTTTACTATGTAGCAAGGCTTCAGGTTTACATTGTTTTCTAAAATGTACCCCTAGCTATATGCTTCTTGCAGTGTTTCTCTTAATTCTGCAGCTTCTCTTTCAAGTTCAGGATTCCCCTTTATATGTACGCTTTCCCCTCTTGAAAGCCGTTCAAGTTCTTCGTGGCTGTACCCTCCAAAGTTAGATACTACAGTCGGTTCTGCATTGTCATAATTGCCGTTCAATACCTTCGCCATATTCTGATCCTTGATAAGCCACTCAAAAGATGCAGTCCATTTCTTTTCATTTTCGCCCTTTAAGAAATCGGAGCTTTCAACCTTTTCAAATAGCAGCTTAAAATCATCAATGCTGTATTTTGTCAGCTGTGCTTCAATTTGGTTTTTTGTTTCCTCAGAAAGATATTTGACAGGATTTAGGGAAGGGCAGAGGAAATTGAAAAGGTCTGCTATTTTTTTATAGCTCTTTTCTCTATTCTCTTTATCTAAATCTAAATCTTTATCTATATCTATCTCTGTAGGACATTTTTGGACATTGTCCGGAATTTGTCCGCTTCCGTTTGTATTTGGTAGCTGCTTTTGTGATTTTCTTGCCCTTCTTTTTCGTTCTGCATCAGCTGTTTCGCTCCCAATAAGCTTCTGCGCTTCGTTCATATAGATTGTGCGGTCATCGTAAAGCTCAACCATATTCAACTCCGTAAATATCGCCATAGCTGCTTTGACAATATCAATATTCGTGTTTGTTATAACTGATAGCATCTGCTCGTTGTATGGGATTGCTTCGCTGAATCGCAGCTCGCCTTCGTGGTCTATGCTTTCAAGCAACAATTTGAGATAGAAAAGAATATAATCTTTTCCGTTTGGCATTTCCTCGATAATTCTTATATCGTGCCTTTTGAAAAAGTCCCTTCTCAGCTTCAACCAATAGTATTTTTTTTCAGCCATTGCTTACACCTCTTGCCGGGATTTCTTTCCTTGCAAATTCTCTGAAGGCTTTCTCTCTTTTTGCCCGTGCATCCCTTACAGCTTTTTCGCCTGACAGTTCCGGGAATTCTGCTTGTAGCTTCTGCCTTGCCCTTCTGACCGTTTCAAAGTTTGGCAGATTGTATTCTTTTTGTGCCAGTAAGCCTTCTTTTAGGCTGATTTGGTCAAGGGTAAGTCCTCTTTCCTTCAGCCTTTCTTCACAAACAAGTGAATATAAGACATTGTCGCTGTTTCTTGCTGCACGGCTGTTCAAAAGCACTTCAAAAACAAGATTTGCTGTACCTCTTATATTTTTCATTCTTTAACTCCTTTCGTTTTTTCTGTTCTTGCTCATACTCCTTGTCTAATCGGTTTAGGATTTCTCTGCCGGGTACATTCGTCAATAATTGACACCAGCCACCTTTGAAAAAGGCTATCAGCTTTTTCTTTTCGTCTTTGTATGTATATCCGTTACGAAGCTTTTTGCCCCTTATTATCCGCCTGTAATCGTCTGCAGCCTGTACCACAATGGCGTTTGCTAAGTCCTTATAACAATCATCAATCGGCTTTATTCTTTGATACATCCCTATACCTCTTTAATTCTTATCCCGTGAACATATAACATCAGTTTTCGCTTGATAACGAATTTTGCATTCCCCGCACTTGACGGGTCACGATAACCTTTTATATCTTCTACAACGGTTGCCCCGTTTTCCTGATATACAAAGTCCGCTATATAGCTGCATTCTTTTTCTATGACTTTGCCCTTTTTGATTCCGCCCCTTGCACCGACCGTGTCCGGCTCTCTTTGTGCCGGGATCAGAACAAATTTGACTTGCATTTTCAGGTCTGCAATCACCCCTGCTTTTTCAAGCAGGGATAATTCTGCATAGCGTTTCGCTTCTTTTTTGGAATCAAACTCAATCCCGTTCATTACAACTTTTTTGTTGCGGTATTTGTTTTTCATAGCTGTCACCTCTTAACCAAATGGCAAAGCATCTTCATCATCAAACTGCATTTCAGAGAATCCGTCTAATGCCGTATTATCCGCAAAATTGCCCTCTGACGGCGTTTCTTTCTTTTCCCCTGTAAAGTATGCTTCATCAACCATAACTTCCGTTGTGAACTGTTTCTTGCCGTCCTGACCGTCCCAAGAACGGCTTTGCATACTTCCAATAACGGCAATCATACTTCCTTTACTGAAGTATTTTGATATAAACTCTGCTTGCTGTCTCCACGCCACGCAGTTTATAAAATCCGCATTCTGCTGTCCCTCTTTTGCAAAGCGGCGATTTACAGCTATTGTGAATGACAGTACCGCCACGCCTGACGGTGTCTGTCTCAACTCCATATCCCTTGTGATTCGTCCTATTAAAATTGCTTTATTCATTATTCAGTCCTCTCTGCTTCCCCGAACAGTACGCTTTTAGCATCTGCGGAGCTATCTTCCGAATTTTCTGTATTTCCGTCCGGCACTTCAACCGCTTCGCCTTCAATCACAAAGTCATCTTCTACATTGTCAACATAGTCCTTTGTGCCGTCCTCGTTGATGACAGCCATGTCTGCATCCATTGCGGTGATTAAATCAATCGACATAATACCCCACTTGCTGATGAGCTGTCTCAACATTGTTTTATACGCCATTCCGTCAAAGTCTTTGCTCCAAAATGTGTATGCAGTTCCTTTTCTTTTGTCCGCTGCGTAGCCTTGTGAATACTTTATGGCGTGAGCTTCCATTTTTGCTTTTGACCAGTACATCGCTTTTTTGAAGCCGTTTACATATTCAAACATAGCGTAATAACCCACGGTTTCCGCCTGTTCTCTTTCTTCCTCGTCAGCAATCAATCTGACCTCAATTTCCTCATTCAGCGGATCGAAGTTGACAAGCTCGCCTTCCTTGATTGCCAATACATTCAGCTTCTTATACTGTCCCGACCTGATTGCAAGCTGAATATATCCCTTATATCCAAGCTGGAATTGTGCAACAGTACCCTTGTTTTTGTCATTGAACGGAACAAGGTAGTATTGCCCTAATTGTGGGGACGGTGACAACTTCAAGCTCTCGCCCAGCAAAGCCCCGGAAAGTATGGATTGATTGGTGCAAGTCTGCAAGGTTGGATTGTTGTTTACGGCTGAAACAATTGCCGATATAAACCTCTGACCGTTCTTTCCGCCTATAACATTATTGATTTGGTTTTTGACTGCGTCTTGTGTCAAGTATGCTGTCAAGCCTGTTCCTCTGCTCTGTGTTTTCTTTGTTAATGAATTATTTACTGCCATTTTTATTTTCCTCTCTTTCTTAAATCGCCTTATACTCTATATTTCTATCTTCAAAAAACTGTTTCAAAGCCTGTGCATCGTTCCCGTCAATATAAACCGCAAATGATACCCACCCTTTGACGGTGTCTGTCTGCTCTGCCGACCTTTGGGCGGCTTCTGCTTTTTTCTGCATCATATCTGACAGCCGTTTTCCCTCTTGTATGGCTTTGTTTATATCAAGCGACACTTTATATACCTCTACGGCTTCAAAGCTAAATTCGGGTAAATTTTCAAGTGTTTCAAGGTCTTTCTTTATCTGCTCAAATCTCGCTCTGATTTCTTCAACCACTTTTTCTGTTCTGAAGGATGCGTTCAGCCATTTTTCATCAAATATCTGTTCGAATTTCAGCCATTCAAAAGAGTTGTACCCCGAAAAAAAGCTTTCAAGGTTTATCCGCTTTTCCTCTTTTTGTGATGCTTCAAAGCCTTTAATTTGCCCGTCAATCATTGTTACAGGGCTGTCGATAATGCGGATAAGCTCGTTTATCTTCCCCTTGAAATCATTGAACGGTTGCATATACTCTTTTTCAAGTCGGATGCGTTCATCGTTCAAGGCTTTTTTTAAGGCTCTAAGGTTCGCCACTTCCTTTTTTGCAGTTGGTATCTGCTCGCTTGTGTAAACAATAGTTTTGTAGTGTTCTGTTTTTGCTGTTATTGCCTGTTTCAGCTCTTCATAGTTGAAGTCAACTGCTTCGGGCAATGTCTGATTTTTGATTTTTAACTCCATTTTTTTACTCCTTTTTTCTCCTTCCTTATATTTCGGGAAGAATCAACGCCGGGCATCGCTTGTCCGTGACATTCTTCCAGAACTTTTCTTCTTCTGTCGCAAGGTATTTTATATCCTCTTCGACTTCTGACCTTTCAATGGGATAATGTTTTACTTGCAAATATGGGACACCGTCAAAAACGGTCTTTAGTTGTGCCTTTAATATTGCAAAATCTGCTTCCATTATCAAAAAGCCGTGTAAAAGCTGCACATAGTAATTGTCCGGCAGGTTTTTGCCTTTCCATTTTTCCTTTTGCATACTCTGTAAAATCTCTGTTGTTTTGATTTCCAAAATCCCCCGTCTGCCGTTTTCGTCTGTCAGCCAACCGTCAGCCGAATAATGCCCCCACGGGTATTTTTTATTCAAAAACATATTGTTTTCCACATAGTCCACACGATATTGTGGAAAATCTAACCGGAACAGCCCACGCAGATGCATTTCTGCTTGTGTGCCATATTGAACATAAGGCTTGTCGGAAATATCTTCAGGAATAATCAGCCCTGTTTTTTCTTTCCAAAGCTCCACATTCGTTTTGTATGGATTCAAACCGACTACCGCCGAAGCATCAGAGCCGCCAATATAATTTCCTCTTGCTTTCAGCCATTCTTCACGGCTTGCAAAGACCTTCATTTCAACTGACATAATCGTTCCTTGTCCTTTTTCTTAATTCTCGGTAAAATTCACTGTTTGTTATTGATAATCCCTGTGCCGTTCTTTCGTCCTCAAATTCAAATCTCTTTTCAAGGTCAAACACGCTTTGCCCCTCACCTTTGTATGGTCTATTTGTTCGGCTTTGATAGTCTTTCAGCTCGTCCCATACTTCCGGATAATACCTTCTTATGTTCCTTAATTCTTTCAAGTTCTTATTCTTGCAAAATTTACACGATAAACGGTCAAGATATTGATACATACCTCCCCAATCAAAGCCTGCATCATAGCAACCTTGTAAACATTCCGCTTCGGTTATGCCCCATTCGGCAAGTGGAAAAACCTTATAACTTTCCCTTTCTTTTTCAAGCCTGTGCTTTTCATCTGCAGCTATCCCGATATATACTATCGCTTGTTTGTTTTGTTCTGCGTATCTATCTAATGCGACTTTTTTTAAGGTTGTCCCCCAGCGACAATTACCGCCACACCACGAATAACCCTTTTTGCCGCTTTTGGCAATATGGTCAAACATATAATAATCAAATGGCTTTTTGGCGTGTAGAGTTACAAACCTTATGCCGTTTTCTTTACATATCTTTTTGCACTTTTCAATATGCTCATACATAACAGGGAATTCCCAGCCCGTATCAAAGAACACAACTTCGTCAAGCGGATATTTCCGCCTTATCAATTCAAGCAAAAGGAATGTGCTATCTTTGCCGCCCGAAAATGATAGTATGTATTTGCGTTTTTTATTGGACATAATCATCAACCCACTTTCTATGGTTGTCCTTCAAACAGTCCGGGCAAATCAGACCATCGCCGATTTCATAACATTCGTCATCCTGTATCGGCTCACCGCATTCGCAGCACTTCGGAAGGCGTTTCAATGCTTTTTCCTGTTCCGCTTCGTATCTTAACGCATCAGCAACAGGGTCATCTGTTATATACATCAATATTCACCAACTTTATTTCTTTTTTGCACTTTCTCGCCTTTTCTCTGTGTTTACTTTCTGCTACGATTCGCATTTCATATCCCAAAGCTACGCAGGAAAGTGTCAACATCAAAACCGCAAGTCTAATTGTTAAAGCTTCCATTTTTTTATGCTCCTTTCTTTTCGCTCAACTTCTTTTGTATGCCATTAAGTACCTGATAAAATTGTTCATTATGTATTACGATGCCTTTTACTGTGTCCCTGATTGTTCCGTCTTTCATTATGTGAATTATCATACTTAATTCACCCCCATTGTTCCGCCATTGCTTTTGCTATGCCGAGGAAGGTTTGCGACCTTAAACGGCTTCTTTCTTCTTTCGGCAGTCCCATTGTATTCACATGCCACGGGCTGTCTGTTCCCTTGCCGTTTTTGTATTTGATAATTCGTGGCTGGTATTTTATTTCGTATTCCAACGGCTTAACCCCACGAATCCACAAACAAGTTGCTTTTCGTTCACAATTTACATCATTTTCACTTTCTGAAAAATAATATGGATGTATAATTTGATCAGGCTTTCTAAACCGTGTTGACATCACCCCTATTGGATTTTCCATCACCACTTTTTTGCAGTCAGCAGACCAAATTGCTAAGAAAAACGCAATCGCTTTTGCTCTTTCTCGCATTCTCTTATCTGTTTCGTATCCATATTTTTCACGATTAAACCAACGATTCCCTGTTACCGTCAAATATGTGCAAGGTGGAAAAGCAATTATCATGTCCCATTCTCCGTCAATAGCGTGTTCTACGCCGTCCATTGTTTTGAATGTACAATTTCCATTTAATAGCGGAATTACATCTGCCATGATGTGCCATTCGGGATGACCGCCCGAACATTCTATAATGTCACAGCTAAAAGCATTGTGACCTTTTTCACGAAAAGCCGTACAAACTCGTTGGCTTTCCTCACACGCTATTAAAATATTCATACTTCGTCCCCCACGCCGAACAGCACAGATTCCATATTTTCCATTGTGACACCTTCCTTTGCGAGTTGTTTTCCTCGCTTTTCAAGGTTTCTCAATCCGTACATATATTGACGGCGTTTATACAAAATCCTCTGTTCCTTTTTCGCCAACTTTACATCCGCAGAAGCAAGCAGCCTTTCAATTTCCTGTTCTACCTCAAAATCTGTTAAATGTTCCTTTGCCATTGTTTTCACTCCTTTTCTTTTTACTGTGTCGCACCGTATGCGACTTTTAAGATAAAAAAATTTGGGTTGCTTCTTCAGGTGTCATTGAAAGAGCTTCCTTCATTCGCATTGCTTCCCCAATAGTGATTTTGTCAGCATTATTCAGCTTTCTGTATAAGGAAGACCTGTCAATCTTGATGACACTTGCAAGCTGTTCAACATTCATTCCGCAAGCAACCATCTTACCTTTCAATAAATTAACATTCATATTCACACCACCTTTTATGATAATATTTCAATTTGTCGCACGCCGTGCGACTATCTGTATATTATCACAAAAAATCTTGTGTTTCAATACTCATTTTGCACAAAATGCGACAAATTTTTTTATTATAATCTGCTAAATATTGCATTTTTGCGACTTTTGATATACAATAATCAAAAAAAGGCGGGTGGTAAGAGTATGAATATAGGTCAACGAATCAAAGAGAAAAGAAAAGAATTGAAAATCAGTGCGGATGAGCTTGCTGATAGATTAGGCAAAGACCGTTCTACTATATACAGATATGAAAAGGGAGATATTGAAAATCTGCCGTTGGATGTATTAGAACCGATTGCATCAGCACTTTCAACTACACCTCAATATTTAATGGGCTGGGATCTGATTGAGGATAAAACAAAACAGCCCACTAAAAGTGAGCTGTCTGATATTCAGAAAGAGCTTTTTGATGTTGTTTGCAATATGTCGGATTCAGAGGCGGCGGTTCTTCTTGCATCTTTGAAAAGTGCTCTTGGAAAATAAGAGACGCTTTTTCTAATTCTTCTGATGTGAGCGACAGTATAAGAGCTTTCAATTCTTCTTTTGGTGACATATTTCAACATCCTTTCTTAAGAACATTTGTTCTTGTGACAATTATAAGAAAAATAAATTGTCTGAACAATGGTAATTATTGGTTATTTTTTCTGTGATAATCTTATAAGATTTTTTCATAAAAATAAAGATGCAAATTAGAAAAACAAGGGTGCAAATTTGGTTTTTAGATAATCAAATTTGAAAACCAAAAATATCAAATTTAATAAAAGGAGATTAAAAATGGAAATTAGTTTAGATAAGGCAAGGGACTATATCTTGGCACTTAAAGAAGTCGGAAACTTCACGCTTGAAGATATGGCGAATATGAGTGGTATTCCGCTATCTACAATACGGAATATCTGTTCCGGCAAAACCCCTGATGCTCGTTTCGGCACTATTGCAAAATTGGTTATATCAATGGGCGGTGATTTGAATGAGCTTATAGGATATGAGCGAAAAAAAGAAATTGAAGTCAACAGCACGGTGTCACTAAAAGAAACCTATGAAATGAGAATAGCCGATATAATAAAATCATACGAAACACGAATTGAAGATATAAAGGCTCTTTGTGAAACAAGAATTTTTGATATAAAAAATTGCTGTGAAACAAGGCTTATTGATATGAAGCAAAACTATGAAGAAAGAATCGGCGAATACAAAGAGGCACTTCAAAAATTAAAATTAAACTGAGTATTTAATTGGCTATAATTTAACGGTGAAAAGCTGAAGAAAGGATTTAAACTTATGGGATTTTTTAATCATATATTAGGAAAAACAAAAGACGGAAAAATCACAATGGTTATGGTGCATTATTCAGGACTACCAAAATTTTTATATAATTATCCTTGCAATATGGTGCTTGACCACGATACAAAGACACTTACATTCAAAGCGATTGCGAACAAAAAAGCCCCGGAAATAACATTGCCATTGTCAAAGGTAACATTTGCCGGAAACAAGACTATTGAAGAAATAGGACAGTCAAAAACAAAAGGTGCTATAATTGGCGGCATTTTGTTTGGTGCAGCTGGTGCGGTAATCGGTGCAATGACAGCAGACGAAAGAAAGAAGCTGAAAACACTATATATTATCAATTATCAGGCTGACGAAGAAATAAAAGAAATTGTTTTAAGGGAAAACGGCAACTTAAATTTTTCCAAATTTCAGAAAGAGCTTTCGGAATATTTACCAAAGCAGACTGAAGCTGACCCCTACGAAAACAAAGACAATATAACGCTTTAGTGATACCTTTTCGCCGTTAAATTTAGTATATATAGATATATTAAAAATTTCATTCATCACGAACAACAGAGAGGAAGTTGAAAAAAATGCGTGTAGCAATCTACCCCCGTGTATCAGGACACGAACAAGAGGACAATTACTCCATACCTGAACAAATCAGCAGAATGAAGAAATACTGTGAAGCCCGTGATTGGATGGTTTATAAAATTTATACCGATTCAGGATATACAGGCTCTAATCTTGAAAGACCGGGATTGCAGTCAATGATTAAGGATGCAGAAGCCCATAAATTTGATATGGTGCTTGTGTATAAGCTGGACAGACTTTCAAGAAGTCAGAAGGATACATTGTATCTGATAGAAGATGTATTTGACAAGCACGATGTTTTCTTCACTTCAATAACTGAAAATTTTGATACATCCACCCCAACGGGCAAAGCCTTTTTGGGGATATTGGCGGTATTCGCACAATTTGAAAGAGAACAAATCAAAGAGCGAACAATGATAGGAAAAGACAGCAGAGCAAAAGAAGGTAAATGGCACGGCTCAAAATGGATTCCGATTGGCTATGATTATACTGACGGCTTACTGATACCAAATGAATACGAGGTTATGCAGCTAAGAGAAATTGCGGATATGTTTATAAATCAAACACCCGTCCGCACCATTGCCCGAATCTGTGACGAAAAGGGCTATAAACATAAATACGGGGAATGGGAAGCAAAAACGATTCGGCGTGTATTATCTAACCCGGTCAATATAGGGTTGATTAAAAATAGGGATAATTGGTACAAAGGTGTTCACGAACCTATCTTTGACAAAGATACCTTTGACCGCATCCAAAAAATAATGAACGCACGAAAAGAAAAGTACGGAACAACCTTCAAGCCCCATACAACCCTATTGGGCGGAATGCTGTACTGTAAACATTGCGGCGGCAAATATGCTAAAAATAACTACAACGGAAAAATGTTGTGTTACTCTTGTTATTCACGCAGTAAAAAAATGAAAAAAATGATAAAAGATCCAAACTGCAAAAATAAGCATTATAATATGCTTACGCTTGATACTATGATAATAACCGAAATCACAAAGCTATCAATCGACACTTCATATATTGAGGAAGCAAGAGAGAACAGACCGATAAACGATGTAAGCGATAAAATAAAAGCCATTAAGTCAGAAGTTGAAAAAATAGATTCGCAAATTTCCAATATGATGGATTTGTATTCGCTGGGGAATATGCCCCTTGATGTAATCAATCAAAAAGTTACAAATTTGAACACAACAAAAACGGCACTTGAAAAAGAGCTTGATGCCCTTGCAATCCCTGAACACGGGAACGAACTGACAACAGCTCAGATTCAAAACCTTGCCGCCCTGATGAATGACAAAGACCTTGACCTGACCGACAAGCGGAGCATCATTCAATCACTTATATATTATATCGAAATTGACGGCGAAAATGTAATAATTCATTGGAAATTTTGATTGGTATACCAAATGGATACACAATGGATACACAGGTAAGGTAAGGGAAGTTTAGTTTAGTGTAGTTTAGTTTAGAGATAGCTAAAAGAAGGGGACTGAAAAACAGTCCCCTTTTATATTTCGATTCCAAAATCCTCTTTTAATATTTGCACCAAACGGCTGACAGGCAAGCCGACAACATTATAATAATCGCCCTCAATTCGCTTAATGTATTTCATTCCAAAAGGGTCTTGTATGCCGTACCCCCCGGCTTTACCTTGCCACGGAAACCGCACCGTTGCTGCATTCCATATAGGGACACTTGACTTATCAGGTTGTCTTATATGGTATAAATCTACCCCTTATATCTTCCTTTATATTATACTCTAAAATTACTGAAAAATTACATTGACATAATGCACAAAAGAATAGATGTTTAATTGTGCATTTTATCAGCAAACTTCCAAATAAAAAAAGGGTATCAGCCTTTTGTACTGATACCCTTTTATAACGCCCAAATTTGACTTGTGAGCCGTTTTCCCTTTTCCCTATATCCTTAATAGGATAAGCACAAAAACAAGCCACAGACAAAAGAATTGCTTGCCCTGTCCTATACTATACCTAAAAGTTTCTTCCAAGTTCTGTTTCGTGCCGTAATCTCGCCATCAGAAACGCAAATATTCGCTCTTTGGTACTTCTTGACCGCTGCTGTGAATTTTGCCCCAGCAATACCGTCAGCCGTGCCACAATAAAAGCCCAAAGCATTAAGGCGTTTTTGAATAGGTTTGACAACTGCGTGCTTTCTGTTGACCTTTTCCGATACTGTAACCGTCTTTGACAGCGTTTCAGTTCCGGCGATGCCGTCAACCTTTGCACCCGTTGCCGCCTGTATATCCTTTATAAAGGCTTTCAGGCTGTATGCTTCGGTAGTAGTATGATTTGTCGACTTTTCTGTTTTCGTTGCTTCTGTGGTGGTTTCTGCCGTTTCTGTGGTATTCTCTGCATCATATTTCGGTACGCCATAACCTCGGATGCCCTTTTCATTCACGGATAGAGTTCTACGCTTAACAGCATTGTTATAATTGCCCTCAATGACTGTGATTTTTCCGCCTGATACCTTTTCAACAATTCCGACATGTTCAGACCAACCCTTATTATCGCCGTTGCCGTTATCTTCCCAATCATAGAAGATAATGTCGCCCGGTGCTGGTGTTCTGTTTTCGTTTTCAATCCAACTTCCGGCTTTCTTAAACAGTTCAATCATATTCTGACAGCTACATTCTGTCGGTATAATGTCTGTATAGCCCAGCGATATTGCAACAGCAGAAATAAAGGTTGCACACCAACTGTCGGTATATTTCACCTTGTAGCCCCTCGCCAAAGGCTCAAAGCTGTTGTAGGTGTCAATGATAGTCTGATGCGTTCCGTTGCTTTCTTTTCTGCCTAACCATTCCGAAGCTCTTTTGATAACCTCGCTTGCATATTTACCCATAATTTTCCCCTCTCTTTTTTAGGAAATAGAAAAAGGGCGATTTCTCGCCCCTTTCCGTTTAGTTTTCTTTTACCTCAGGAAGTCCAGCAACGCTTGTAGCGATTGACAAAACCCCTGCCAATACAGAAGCAGATACAACCATTTTCCAATCAACAGCACCTAAAACGGTAGCCGTTCCGATTGTTGCAACAAATGTCTGTGCAACTGTCTTTACTGCTCTTACACCTGCAGCTTTTAGCCATTTTGTAAATGTACCTTTCATATTCTGTTCCCCCTTATAAAAAATCGTTCTTTTCAAGTCTTTCGTGATATAGTTCACGCAAGAACTTTGAATCTTCTTCTATAACGCCGTTGGTGATGCCTTTATCTTTGGTGTACTGTTCATACTCCGCAAGCTCTGAAATGGCGTGTTTCCATTCCTCACGGCTATGTCTTACACCGTTTCGACAACTTCTTGTAAATTCAAGGATTCGCCAGCGTTTATCTTGTGCCTTTGTTTCTTCAAAATCCCGTTTCAGATCTGCAAGGTCTTTTCGCATATCCCCGTAGATTGCGTTACCTATCCACTTGAAAAGGGATTTCCACGGGTTAATTTTAATAGGTGCGACCTCAAAAAGAGTAATCGCACCTACAAGAATAACACCCGGATTTGTTATAAATTCCTTTATTGTTTCAATCATAGCTGCTCACCGACCTTTTACACATCGGTGCTGCCGTTCAGCTCTTTTTCAACTGCTTCACGCCATTTCGCAGGGACATCTTCAAGAGTGATTTTCCCCAGCCTGATTTGTAATGCCAAAAACTTTACCACTATTCAGCACCCCCTAACGCCATTTCAAGGACAGCCGATTCAAGAGCTGCAAGCCTTTCTTCCGCTGTGATTGGTTTTTCCACTTTCGGTGTTTCGGGGATTGTGCCGGGAATCCATTTTGTAACGGTCATAACGCCGTTGATTTCTTTTACAGCCACATCACCAAAAGGGAAGTTGTCTGTTTTCATACCGTCAGGAATTTTCGCCCAGCCTTCAGGGATTGCTCCACCGTTCCAGCCTTGATTTCTGTGTCCGCCGTTTTCAAGCGGTTTAATTTCAATAATTCGCATATTTTACCCCCCCTTAACCGATTGCAAAATAACGGTATTTTGTGCCGGATTGGTTTAATTGATATAAGTCATTGACTATGTTGTACCATTTGACTGTGTTACCGTCCCAAGTTACCCACGCCATTTCGTTGGTACTCTCTACCGCTTGATTTGTTTGAGCTGATGCAACGCCTCTGACCAAAAGCATACAGCGATAGCCAGCTGTAACAATCACAAATTTTGGCTCAAAGCTAAATGTCAGGATGTTTGGATTGCTTTCACCGAAATTGCCATTCCCCGAATATTCGTTATACTCCACAGGATGGGTGGCAGCATCGTAAACAATCTGCCAAGTTCCACCCTTCCAATCAGTACCATACCAGCCTATGCCGTTGGCGTTTCTGCGGTAGGTTTCGCCACTCGCCTGAACAACAAATATCTGCGATATTTCTGCAGCACAAACAGTATTGTATAAAAAGCCCCATTGTGAAGGCTGCCCGATTATGATGTCAGCAAGGTCAATCATCCATATGCCCGTGCCTAAATCACGCCATTTTTCAGGCGTATCTTCTGCTTTTGATGTAATCGGATTCCAGCCCCTAAACAGTAAGCCGTTGCCCACCGCCCCCGTTGTTTTGAAAAGCGGCTCAGGTGTTCCGACAACAAGCTCAGTCAAAGGGATTCTATACAATGGCATTTCGTGCAATACGCAATCCCCGGAAAGAATATCCCCTGTTGTGTATTCAGGATCGGAAGCCGCTCCCCGTGTTCCCTCTCCTTGAATAACCGCAAATTCTGCATTTTCGATGCCTGTTATAGCATCTTTTGTGTATCTGATAACAATTAAATCGTTTCTGTTCATCCCAACAGTTCCGTTATTGATTGTTATGTCCTCAAAAGTGCCTTTTTTCAGCGTGATGTGTCTGCCCTGCATCATCAAGTCACCGTCAAGAATTTGTATTGTGTTACTTGATAAAACCGAAGCCGCAAACTTATTGCCCAAATCAAGCACATATTCACCCGTGCCAAATGTTCCGGCATTTAATGCCCCGGCATCTGTCGCCGTGATGTGTGCAGCACCCTTATGTCCTGTTACTAAATGTAAAGGCATTATAATTCACCTACCTCGTATTCAATATTTGTTTCGCCTTTGTTGATTGTCACAATCTTTTTTGTGATTTTCTCTTTTACAAAAGTCCCTGTAATCGTTTCCTTTGCTCCGACAATATCACCGATGCTGTAAATTGTTGATTCTGCTGCAAAGTCCATTTTTACACTTCCGCCCGAAGTATAAGAAGCAAGTTTTTCTTTTCCCTTTTCGGTCAGTTCTTCTATGGATTGTGCGTTTCCATAGTCATAAGTCTCGACCAGCTCATCCAAGCCGTAAAAGGTCTGATTTTCGCTTATATTCCCTTCAGCATCAACATACAGATGCACAATCTGCCTTTCTGCCAGCTCGCCTGAGCCTAAACAGATAAGGTGATTGACATAATTAAAAGACTTTGCAATTTCCATTTCCACTTGGTCATTGTCAAACTGCTCGTCATTTGAATAGTCCACCGCCGGAAGTGCCGAAATGACAACATTTCCATCCTTCAGCTCGAATTTGAGCTTGCCCGATACAGTTGCAAGCATCTTTTTAATGCCTGTGTACGCTGGCACATACCTTTCCATTGAATAGTTGCTGATTGTAAGCCCTGAATCTCCGGCAGATGCCGAAAATAAGGCGGTCAGCCCTATTCTTTCAAGCAAAGATGCAATAACGGTGTTTGCTTCGCCTGATACTGTCAAATGGTCGCTTCCCTCATCAGGTGACAGTATTTTCTTTTCAAGTATTCCGTGCCAAGTTCTCCCGGTATAGACCAGCTTTTCATCCTTTGTAACAACCTTCAAGCCGTCAACAATTCCGCCGTACTCTGTCCCCTCTATGTAAACAAGGCTGCTCGGCTTGATGCAATTATTATAACAGTTCACTGTTAGTTCAAAATCGTTCTCGTCAGATCCAAAAGCAAGGTCAAAATTATAATCGTGCAATACTCCCAAATCCTCACGGGCTGCATTTGTATAAATCAAATCCATTTCGGCTCGCTCCTTTCTTCAAGAAGTGTTATATCAAAGTAAAGCCCCTCATTCGCCGTTGTAACTACAAGCGTTCCCGAAGGTATCTTTTCAAAGATATAAGCATCTTTATTCCTCAAATTGAAGCAATTTACCTTTTCCCCGTTGTTCCTTGTCAATATGACCGTCTTTTCAATACTGTCAATCGTCAGGTATTCCCCGGTAGCAACATTGACCGCTACGGAATATTCGTGTCCGTTAATAAAAATTGTCGGATTTTCAACCTTTCCATAAAAGACCATGCGGAAATTTGAAGCGACAAAGTTTGAATTGTTGATACTTTTTTCCGTATAACTGTTTTTATAATCAATCGGGAAATCGTGTGTGTAATCAAGAAATTCGCTGTTGTTGTCCGTATTGCCACGAAAGGCGGTTGTTGTTTCCTTTATCCATTCAGGATAATCTGTCTGCACCGCCAAATCTATACGCATATACTTTTTACTGAAAAGGTACTCCGTTTTTGTGCTGCCCGTCACATAGCATTTCAAGTAATAATCGCCGATTATAAACTTTCCATACTTTTGAGAAAGGACATCTTTTTCAAAGACCTCAAAAAGTTTATTCCGCATTTCAAAGCCTTCTGCTTCTGTATCGCATTTAATAATAATGGGGACTGTCTTTGAGACAATCCCCTTTCTAAAACCTGAAATTTTATCATTTTTGCTTGTTACAGACCACGCAAAATCACGCAAATCATTTTCATTGACAAACAGCTTATCTATGCCGAAGTCAAGCGTTTCGTTTATGTGGTTTTTATACCTTAATTTTTCAAGCATTTCAGTTCACCGCCTTTACAAGTCTTGCAAATTCTCTGCCGTTGATTTCAAAGCCCATATCCTCAAGAGCTTCACGAAGATGTCCGCCCATATTGGCATCCATTACAACGATAGCTTCCAAAATCTTTGTGAGAATTGCAGCAAGCCCGGTGTTTTCTCTCGCAACGGCGTTCTGTATCATTCCCATTAAGGTATTAGCTCCAGCGACAACCTCGTTTCCGGCTTCGCCACCGCCTAATAGATTTCCGCTTGCTTCGCTATATCCGAATATTGTCGGGCTTTGCAATAGCATTGCGTTGTCCATAGCTCTTGCGTACCAAGATACACTTACGCTCGGCAATGAGCCTTCGCCCATAAATCCCCACGGTGCCTTTCCGCCTGATACCTTAAAATGCGGAAGTTTGATTTTCGGCAAAGACCAATCAAAATCAAAAATATTTTTAATTTTTTCAATTATATCTGAGATTGTATTCTTTGCAGTTTCAATCGGGCTTGTTATTGCCGTTTTAATGCCGTTCCATACAGTTGTTGCAGTACTCTTTATACTGTTGAAAACCGTAGAAATGGTACTTTTAACGCCGTTTACAACATTTGAAATTGTTGTTTTGATACCAGTCCAAATGTCTGAAATTTTTTGCTTAATACTGTCAAAAACAGTTGAAACGGTTGTTTTGATGCCATTCCATACATTGGAAAGAGAAGTTTTGATACCGTTCCATACATCAGAACAAGCGGTTTTGATGCTATTCCACACTTTGGATATTTTTTCTTTGATACTGTCCCAAGCATCTATGCAAGCGGTTTTGATATTTTTCCATAGCTTGCTAAAAAATTCCTTGATATTGTTCCACACTTCAATGCATTTTGCCTTGACCTCGTCCCAATTCTTATACAGCAGAACACCGATTGCAATTAACGCCCCGATTGCTAAGATTATCAAGGTTATCGGCGATGTCGCAAAGGCAACAGCCGCACCAAATGCCGCAGTGGCTGCGGTTGCAATCGTCTGTGTAATTGTCGCCCAATTCAAAGCGATATTATATGCACCAATAGCCGCCGCCAGCGTTGCTACTGCAATGCCGATAATTGTCAGCGTGGTTTCGTTTTCAGAGCACCAAGTCCCAAAGGCATTCAGTTTTTCAACAGCCGATTCAATAACAGGAATCAGCTTTTCACCTATCGGCATAAGCAAATTGACTTCAAAAGCCCTTCCAAGTCCTGAAAGAGCAGAGCCGATATTGTCATACTTTACAGCGTTGATTTCTTCCAAACTGTTTTTTGATGTGCTGATTTCACCGTTTAGGCTTCCAAGTGCTGCAATACCTTCAGCCCCCAAGTCTTCCCACATAGTACCGAACAGAGCGACACCAGCTGTTGTCTGGTCAACGCCCGGCTCCATTTCCATTAGCTTTTCAATGACTTGCTGTGTAGCTGTTTTTGCATCCTCGCCGCCTTTATTGAATTTGCGGAACATATCGTCTGCATCCAGCCCCAAAGTTTTGAAAGCATCACGACTGCCGTCAGATCCGTCCTTTGCACGGATACCAAATTCCTTCATAGCATCGCCCAGCTTATCAACTGAGAATGTTCCGGCTTCTGTACCGTTTGCAAGGCTGTTGAAAAAGTCCTCTGCCGTAAAGCCTAACTGTTCATAATGCACAGAATATTCATTGATACTGTCAAGCAAATCACCGTTTTTATCAAGCCCGTTCTGTGCTCCCTGTGCTATCATATTGTAGGCTTCATCGCTTGATATGCCGAATTGGTCAACCAGCATCTTTGCTGCTCGCATTGATTCGTTTACCTCAAAATCAAAGGTATCACGCAAAATCAACGCATTTGTTGTCATTTTTTCAAGTTCGTCTGCTCCGATGTCACCAGCTTGCTGCTTAATTGTAGCCATAGCCCCGGCGACATCTTCAAAACTCTCACCGAAGTTGTTTTTATAAATGCGGTGCATAACATCTTCATACCCTTGCAGCTCTTCTGTCGCTGTACCGGTAGATGCTGCAAAGCCGTTTATTGCAGAGCTAGAGCTATCAGCAATTTCAACGCACTTTGCTCCGAAGTCTTTGATTGCATCAAGGGCAAATGCTGCAGCCACCGCCGCACCGATTTTTTTCATAGCTTCGACAATGCCGTTTTCGGCTTCTTCTGCACCGTCCCCGGCTTCATCAAGGCTTTTGTCAAATTTATCAGCGGCGTTTTCTGCTTCTTTTAACGCATCTTTATTTTTCTTTAGCTTCGTAGAAAGCTTTTCAATTTGAGATGCACAATCTTTCGCTTCTTTTGAATTCTCGCCAAATTCCAAATACAAGCTTTCGTATTTTTTCTTTAACGAATCTAAAAATTCTTCTTGTCTGTCTATGCTACCCGTGAGCGATGACAAATCACGCCCAAATACTTCAGGTTCTTTGCTCTTAAAGGCATTTTTTACAGCTTCACCGATTTTTGCAAATGTTTTTTGCATTTTGCCACCCTCGGAAGATGCCGTATTTGATGTGTCCTTGATTTCTTTTTTCGCTTCATCTGTTCCGTTTACAGCAAATTGACCGACCAGCTTAAATAAATCCATATATCATTCACCCCCTTGTCTTAGTGATTGATTATTTGAAAAGAGGTGTCCGATAATGCCTTTTATTCCCTCATCGTCAAGGTCTGCATCACCGCCTGTCGCTGTGTTGCCCTTTGTTTTCCCCATTATGCGTTGTTTCCAATCTACAAAGGTTTCATTTCTTCCACCTTCGCCCACAAGAGCCGCCACAAGGTTATTAAGGTTATACGCAAGCCACAGCTTATTGTCGGTGTCTTTTTCTCGTTCCTCTTTTATTTTCTCTGTTTCTATTTTTATAAATTCTTCAACAAATGTCCCAAATCTGCCCTGATTGATGTAAATCTTGATTAGGTCAAGCGGATTGCTGTACGCACGGTACAGCATATCCATAAACTTAACCTCACCTATTAAAGCAATTTGGAAACAACCTTGAAAAAACTCGCATTTTTTGCATCCCCCACAATGTCCCAAATCATCAATGGTGTTGTGCCGAATTCCATATCTTCAATGTCTTTCGCCGGGATGCCGGAAACATCTTCTAAAAAGCTGTATAGCTCATCGTGTACCTTGTCTATGTTGTGCAACACAGCAAGAACAAGCCGTAGCACTACCGATGCCCCCACTTCTGCGTGTTTCTTTTCCCCTGATAAGCTCTTTGTGAAGATGCTCGCCAAATCATCAGGGAATACTTTTGTAATAATACCAAGCACAGTCCAAAGGTCTCTGTCCTTCAAGCTACGCAATGTGTATTTTCTTTCGATTTCAACGGTTTCTTCTGTCGCTTCTGCAACAGTTTCATTCTTGTTTACAATTTCAATTTCCTTATTGCTCATAGGTTTTTACATCCTTTCTTGGTTTACTCTGCTACTGCGGCAGCTTCTTCCGGCTTCCAGCCCTCTTCCTTGCGGATAAAGATTGCATAAGGAAGCTTTGTTGTGCTGTACTCAATATCAGACTGACATTCAAAAGTGCCTTTGAATACTGAATTTGTCTTGTTCTTACCTTCAACCGGGAATCCCGATGTGCAAAGTGCCTTCTTGAAAATGATAATAAACGGTCTGCCGTCCAACAGCTCACCGTAATATCCAAATCCTTCATAGAAATGACCTGCTCCCAACTCTGCCGATGTGATAACATCATAATTGCTGTCGGTGGTTTCACTCAGTCCGCCGATAATCATTTTTGCAGCTGTTTCAGGTGTCAGTTCAGCAAAGGAAGTTTCCATTTTTGCTGTTTCGCCGACTTTTTCCTGAAGCTCTGCAACTGCTACCAGCTTACCGTCAAGCTCAGGTGAAAAGAATTCCGGCGTAATTGTTACTGTTCCGCCGTCCTGTGTCGCTCCGATGATTCCGGCAAGGATTTCCGCTTCTGTTGGTGCAACCTTTTCATCGTACTTTACGCCCTGAAAGTAAACGCCAGCTCCAAAAGGAATTTTCGCAGGTGTTCCGGCTGTGATACCGCTTTTTATACTCATATTACTTCACCTTCCATTCTTTAATTTTCAAATTGATTTGTATTTTCTTCAATTCAGGCTCGCCCGTAGGGATATAAAAAGCCCCGTCATACATTGCAACAATTCTGCCGTTGTCTGTGCGACCTCTTGCACCGTGTATTGTATGAAAACGGGCTTTTATTTTCTCTTTGACCGTTTCAAGGTCAATATATTGTCCCTTGTGAAAGCCTGTTAAAAGCATTGTTGCTTCTTCCAATCCGTCCTCTGTGATGGTTGGCTCTTCTGTAAGCTCGCCCACAAAGTAAGGGTATTGTATTTCAGATGTCCACTCGCCATACTGATATGGCACGCCAACAGCGGACATCTGCTCATTTATAAATTTTAGTGCGTCCATATTACAATCCTTTCAGCTTGTTTTGTATTAGATTGATAATCGCTGATTTTTTAGAAGTGTAAGCCTTAAAAAACGCCCTTGAAGGCTTTTTACCTTTGGTATAGTGGTATTCGCCTTTTGCATCTTGATACACCCAGCCGCCTTTCCTTCCGTCATTGTTCAAAGCATATTGTCCCGTTCCGAATTCTTCCCAAATGGAATTTTCATTGTTTGAGCCGACATAAGCGATATGCTTCTCATCATCAACGGCGTGGCGGAAGCTGTTTTTTGTTTTGCCTGTGTCAACCCTTGTATTGCGTTTGACTTCTGATTCAAGCTCCCCTGCAGCTTCTTCCAAAGCTGCATTGATAGCATCATCAATCGCATCTATAACCTTGATTGAAAAATCCTCAAAAATGACATCAGCCATTTCAACCGCCTACCTTCCGCAGATAGATTTCAAGCTGCTCGTTCCTTTCGTCCGGGTTGTCAATATACTTCACATCATACATACCGCCGTTTATAACCATTCTCACATCTTGCCCGGCAAGAGCATAGATGCCTGAATGATAATCACAAAGGAAAACGTGTGTGCTTTCCTCAATTTTGGCGTTGTAGTTTATGCGGTTACTATCCCCCGTCTGCATACTCAACCAACCTACCGTACTAAAAGCATCAGTCCAAGACAGCACGGCTTCGCCTATGGCGTTTTTTCCGGCTGCGGTTTTTGTTTGGATTGTACCGTTTATATTGCCGCCGATATTTGCCATAGGTTAAAACCTCGCTTTCCTGTATGGTTTCAAGCCCCCCAAAAGGCTTTTTGGGTAGCCCATAATTGAATTGTCCCCGTCCATATTAAAATATGTTACAGAGTGCCTTGATAGCGTTTCAGACTGAATACCGACCTTTTCACGGCTTCTTATTTCCCACTCAAGCAGATTTAAGGCACATTCAACAACATCATCAGGATATACAATCTTTGTGACAAGCACATCCTTTTCATCAGCCACATTTTCCGCAACTGTAAATGTCGAATCGTCTGCACTTGTTACAACATACAGCCCTTTGTTCAGCTTTGATTCGCTGATTTGCACCGTATCGTCTACGGAAAAAGGCGTTAATGCTTCACATACAAAAAGACCGCCGACAATATCGGCAGTCCTTCTGTACGCTCTATCCTGGAAATTGTTATTTGTATATGCTCTGATTGTCTGCTCAATGGCTTTCAGCTTCCGCAAAATCTTCGCATCAGTCCAGCCCACCTTAACATCTACAAGGGTTTTTGCTTCCTCAACGGAAATAATCATAGGGAATACCCCCTTTCATTATTTCTTGAATGATGCAAGAACTACCTTTGAAGCGTTAGAAAGAGCCACAGTGTAGATTTTGTCAGCAGAAATATCTGTTGATCTTGTCAATGTCTGTCTTTCAGCTTCAACATTTGTATCACGCTTTAGGTAGATTGTAAGTGCTGGTGTTTCGTCCTCTGTTTCGGTATCTTCGTTCAGCATAACGATAGGGCAAACATAAGCTGTGCCGCCTTCATTAAGCGGTACTTTTCTCGATGGTACAACTTCACTGTTGCAAATCTTACCGATTGCACCGCTCATAATAACCTTTTCAGCGATTTTATCAGCTGCCAAGAACTCAGCATCCTTTCTAAGTGTTGCCACCTGGTCAGGGTGTACGAATATAACCTTGTTAGAGTTAAATTCCTCACCGAATACCGCAACAGCATCAACAATACCGCCGTAAGAAATCTTGTTGGCAGTACCGTCATGCTTAAGCTGTGCGGCCTGCAATGCATCCATAGCATCAGCATCAACCTTTGCAGCGATAGACTTTGCAAGCTGGTTGTTTGTTTCGCCTACCGGGTCGCCGTAGCCTGAAAGCACAGCTTCGTCTGTAAGAGTAACAGCCTTCATTGCCTTTTTAACCTTTGCTTCGGTTGTGTCCGCTGTCAGCTTAACAGTTCCGCAAGCAACACCCTCAGCCACATCTTCAGCATCGCCGATATAGTTGAACTGTGGAACGGTGATTGTGTCACCTGCTTTTCCTACAAGTGTAGTATCTACCTTTGCAAAAGGTGAAACCACGATTTTGCTTTCGATTTTTCCGCTGATGGCATCCGCCATAACTTCCGGGTCAATTAAATTTTCAAGTTTTGTCATAAAAAATCATTCCTTTCGTTTCTTTATTCTGTAGCTTTGCCCGTCATTTGTGCATAAACTTCGGGCTGTTCCTGTTTCAGTTTCAAACGGCTCTGATAACCCATTTTGTCAAATTGCTCTTTTGTTACAGTTCCCCCGTTATTATTCGGTGGTGGCAATCTGAATTCGTCAATGTCCTTATCGCCGTTTACTGATTCAAACTGTGTCGGGAATTGTGTTTTCAATCCCGAAATTACATCGTCCCAGCCTTTGATATTTTCGTTTTCGTCAAGTTCTAAGGCTTTGCCCTGCTCTTTCAGTTTTTCATTCACTTTGAATGACAAATAATCAACATCAATGGCTTTTTCAGAAAGAAGTGCGACTTTTAACGCCGACTTTATCTTTGTTTCAGCAAGCTGTTTTTGAAGCTCTGCGACCTGCGTTTCATAGCCTGAGATTTTACCCTGCATTTCCTCATTACCCTTTGCACCCTTTTTCAGTTCCTCAATAAGAGTGTTTGCAGCTTCAAGCTCTGTTGTTGTGCCGTTCAATGAGTTTGTCAGTTTCTCGATCTCACTATCGTGCTTCCCTTTGCTGATGTACTCACCGCCACCAAGATTAGCAATTTTTATTTGCTTTTCCTTGTTTGCTTCGTTGCCGTTGTGTTCGTTGATTTTTGATTCAATCTGCTTAAACAGTTCTTCGCCAAGCAACTCTTTCAAAAATTCCATACCAAAATCCTTTCTTTGTCCTTGTTTTTATATGCGGTTTCTTCCGCTGACAAGATGCTACTTGTAAATGCCCTGCATCAAGGGCAAGATATGCAGCTTTTAATCGTCTTCAGCATTTTTGGACAATATAAAAAGGACAACTTCAAAAGCTGTCCTTTTATTTCTATTTTCTGATTTGAAATCAGATCAATCCTTCGCATACAATGTTATTTTCCACAACGCCATTAGTAGGTTCAGCGATCTCAAATCTTGCATTTCCATTACACATATTGTTAGCAATAATCATATTTGAATTACCGCCCCAAACTCTTATAGCAATTACTTCGCTGTTTGCTCCGCTGTTTGCTCCGCTGATAATATTATCTGTAATTAACGAATTGGATGAACCTGTAATGCCTGTTCCTGCCCCAGTATTTATTCTATTACCTTTGATAATGGCACCACTTCCAACCGTTATTCCATAGAAGTTAGTATTATCCCCATAGCCATTGATGATATTATTGGTTATATGGTTTTTATTTCCGCCATTACTGCTGAAAACCACAGCGTTATTAAATGCTGTAATATTATTTCCACTAACGATGCACTCACTTGTACTATCGCCACCAGATATACCCATGGCGTTAAGATGTTCAATCTTGTTGTCTATAATATTAAGTTTTTCACAGCGAAATAGTTCTATTCCACAATCTTTGAGAATATTATTTGCTATTGTGATATTTTTACAGCCTTTCACATACAAGTCTGTTCCTAAAAGTGTGTTATTACTGAAAATAAAATTAAGTTCAGATAATTGTATCTCTGAATGAGTAGTACCGATATATACATATCTTGAGTTTTTGACGATATTATGGGATATAATACAATCCTTAGGGCTATATTCAGCTTCATTGCTATAATACTGTGCTGATATACCATAATTATCACAATCAACTACTGTATTATTGGTTATTTTAATTCTTTGATTTTCAGGAGTATTCAGATTTCCTATACCGTTATATCCATTCTCACAGTAATTACCGTCAATTACACAGTCAAAGACCGAAAGACATACATAAATACAGCACCGACCATTTTCATATGCGGTACTCAAATTTGTATTTTTAATGATATTACCTCTTATTGTAGATTTCGTACACCCTGATAAATGTATTCCGTTGCCTTCTGCCTTAGTGATTTTGCAGTTTTCTACAAGATTATTTTCACCATATACAATGATACACTCGTTACCATTGTTTATTGTGACATTGGAAATCGTATCGTTTCCGTTTGCTACTATATCAATTACAGTGTCCCAAGTTCCGTCTGAAACGCTACCGCCCTCAATAATCAAGTCACTTACAGTACAATTACCTAGCAAACTCAAAATACGGTCACGGTGTCCCTCTCCTCGTCTTAGTGTTGCTCCATTGCCTATAAGCGTTGTTCCTTGTGGCAATGTTAATCTTTCTGCAAGTGTAATGTCTGCTGTATTACTCAATACAATATATTTTTTCCCTGAACTTATAGCATTTTCAAGGTCTTTCAAGTTTGTGATTTGTTCTGTTGCGTTTCCTGTATTTCCTGTGTTTCCTGACAGTTCTTGTTTCCATTGTTCCAATATATCCGCATACTGTTCGACAATTTCTTCTGCATTGTTAATACCAGCTGAAACAGAAATTCCGGTGAACGGATTTGTGTGCCATGCGTAGTCAACCAATCCATTTTCGGAAATGCAACTAAAACGCAACAGGAATTGAAGTGCACCAGCACTCTTTGTGACATTCTGCGATATTAACCAAGTGCAACATACTTTTTCCGTGTCTTCTTCACAAACCGCCAAATCATTAACGGAATAAACACCTTTACTTTCTGCCTTTGTGGTTGTGTCTATATTGATATAATGCACCTGAACACTGTTACATTCCTTCATATCGTGTCCTTCTATAAATCTTGGCAATGCGAAGCTGAAACGCTCTGAATTGTGGTCATATTGTACCAGCGTTGTCTTTGATTGCGACACATTCCTTATGTTTCTTGTGACGGCGTCAATCTCAAAATGTGGATCGGCGTCAATAACTCTGTTTGTATGTGACATAAAATCACTTCCTTTCTTTGCATTAAAAAAGCACCCTGCATTTACTTTGCAAAGTGCTTTGTTTATTTTATTTCTTCAATACCCTTTGAAACAATGCTGAAATCATCAACAATCATGTCATCGTCCAAATTCGCAATATTCATTGCAAAAAGAATGATGTCTTGTGTTTCTATGTTGTCATTCTGCTTGATATAGGTCAATAAGGTTTCAATGTCTTCATCAGAACGCATATCACATAGAACACCCAGTACAAATTCTTTATCATCAAAGATTTTGCGTAATTCCTGTATAAGTTCCTTTTTTAGTTCCGTTGAAAATTTCACCTTAATCACCCCATTCATCATCACTTATGTCAATACCATTGATTGGCTTTTTCCCGATTATTCTATATCCATTCGATCCATTGTTTTCAACTGTATAAACATAATCGCCTATTGCCTTTTTGAAAACTGCTTGTTGCTTCTGTGCTTCGCTTGCATGTGTGGCTAATTCGCTCATTACATGTGCATATTCTTTTGTTGGAAGCATAACAGTTTCTATGTCTTTACTGCTGAAGCTTGACTTCTGCTGAATATCCGTTGATATTATACCACTTT
>JAZRJT010000017.1:0-3994 GCA_045645905.1 Clostridia bacterium | reverse complement strand
GCCGCCACCGACTACCATAATTTTCATATCTAAGAGGTTCAGACCTTTCTATCTGGATTTATATTATAAAGCATATGTCCCTAAGAGTGCAGTAAATTTGATGCAGAACACATAAACCGAGTCCCGCCGCTGTGCTGTGTGCACCGCAAGTGGCGAGGTTTATGCGTAGCACACCGTGCGGTCTGCGCAAATTTAGCCACTCTCCTCATTAATGATGGAACAATCTCATTTTTGTAAATGCCATTACCATTCCGTGATTATTGCAAGCCTCAATTACATTATCATCACGGATTGAGCCACCGGGCTCTGCAATGTATGTTACGCCGCTCTTTGCCGCACGTTCGATGTTGTCACCGAATGGGAAGAATGCATCACTTCCGAGAGCCACACCCGAGATTTTTGAAAGATAAGCTTTCTTTTCTTCTCTTGTAAGAGGCTCAGGCTTGTGGGTAAACAGCTTTTCCCACTTGCCGTCTGCAAGAACGTCTTCATCATCGTCGGAGATATACACATCAATAGTGTTATCACGGTCGGGTCTGCCGATGGTGTCAAGGAAAGGCAAGTTAAGAACCTTTTCGTGCTGACGAAGATGCCAAATATCTGCCTTGTTGCCCGCCAGTCTTGTGCAATGAATTCTTGACTGCTGACCTGCTCCTACACCAATTGCCTGACCGTCTTTTGCAAAGCATACGGAGTTACTCTGTGTATATTTGAGAGTAATAAGCGCGATTATAAGGTCACGCTTTGCTGCTTCGGGCATTTCCTTATTTTCGGTAACAATTTCTGTGAGAAGGTCTTCGTCAATTTTGAAGTTGTTTCTTCCCTGTTCAAATGAGATACCATAAACCATCTTAATTTCCTGCTGGGCAGGAACATAATTTTCATCAATCTTTACTATATTATAATTGCCGTTTCTCTTGCTCTTGAGAATTTCAAGAGCCTCAGGCTCATAACCGGGAGCGATTACACCATCAGAAACTTCACGCTTAATCAGCTTAGCAGTAACCACGTCACAAACATCACTGAGAGCAATCCAGTCACCGAATGATGACATTCTGTCTGTTCCTCTTGCACGGGCATAGGCTGTTGCTAAAGCAGATGAGTCTAAATCCTCAATATCATCAACAAAGCAAGCCTTTTTAAGGTCGTCACTCATAGGAATACCAACTGCAGCCGATGTAGGGCTTACATGCTTAAAGGATGTTGCTGCAGGCATACCAAGTGCTGCTTTCAGTTCCTTTACAAGCTGCCAACTGTTGAAAGCATCAAGAAAGTTAATGTATCCGGGCTTGCCTGAGAGTATCTCAATAGGAAGCTCGCCTTCGTCGTTCATAAAGATTTTTGCAGGTTTTTGGTTGGGGTTACAACCATATTTAAGTTCAAATTCTTTCATTTTGAAGCATCCTTTCCTTTTGTATTGAAACGGGTTCTTTCACCCATATATTTTATTACCTAAAAAAGCACCAAACGGAGTCACGATTTTGTGACTCCTTTTGATTTTAAGCATTTTTATTTATCATTCTGTTAACCTCTTCGCCGGTTTTCAGATTGATGTATCTCACATACAGAGAAATTTTATTATTTTCGTTAAGGTTTGTCCATATTTTATCTGTAAACTCGTCAATGTCGTTGGGGATTGCAACTCTCTCCGGCTCGCCCTGGAAGGTGGGAATAGGATTTCCGTCACAAACATAAGTGTGGATAAAATGTCCCAGACCTTTGAGTGCTTTATAAGAATATGTAAATCTGTTACATTCTGTACCCTCGGCATCTGCACTCTTTAAAATACTCATCTTATATGAAAAATCATTTTCAGCAAATGTAATCATTCCGCTGATTCGGGGAGTCCAGTTGGGACCGTCAGGCTCAAAGCAACGTGTGTCAAGAGCCTCTTCAAAGGTCTTGCCTTTTTCAAGGAATTCGATAACAGTATCAGTCTGGTCACCGTTTGTTGCAACAAGTTTATTTTCAAACTTTCTTATGGGCGAATAAATAATCAAACTTGGGTCTTCAACCTTTGATTCGTCAAAGGGGTAAATAATTACCTCACTGCCGTCTTCTACAAACACACGGTTGCGGCTGTTTTCAGACCTGCCCATAATGAAATATGCAACAACAGCATTTTCGCCGTCCTCGCTTTTGCCGAGAACTATTCCTCTACCAACGTAGGGGTTTCCGTTGATTAACTTACCCATATCATTAATCTTGTAAATATCCATCGTAATTTTCCTTTCTATCTGTTCTCTGCCAGCTTTGCAGAAACAAGTTCTGCCGCCTGGGGAAGAATCTTCCACTCAGCCTCCTCCATAACTCTCTTCTGGAGAATTTCAGGAGTGTCACCCTCTTTAATCTCAACAGCCTTTTGCAGTATTATTTCGCCGCCGTCAGGAATTTCGTTTACAAAATGCACGGTAGCACCCGTAACCTTAACTCCATATTCAAGAGCCGCCTCGTGTACGTGAAGACCGTAAAAGCCCTTTCCGCAAAATGAGGGGATAAGTGAAGGGTGTACGTTTATAATTCTTTGGGGGTATTTTGATGTAAAGCTTTCACTTAAGATACACATAAAGCCTGCCAGAATTATCAACTCAATACCCTTGCTCATCAACACTTCAATCAAGGTTTCTTCAAACAGTTGCTGACTGCCGCCAAGCTCCTTTTTAGAAACCACCGCCGTGTCAATCCCTGCGTTTTGCGCACGTGTCAGTGCATATGCATCAGAATTATTTGAAATAACCAAGTCAATCTGGCCGCTTTTGATTATTCCGGCATTCTGGGCATCAATAAGTGCCTGAAGGTTTGTGCCGCCGCCCGAAACAAGAACAGCAATTTTTGTTTTTAGCATATAACAACACCCTCGTCGCTCTTAATAATTTCGCCGATGATGTATGCATCCTCGCCATTTGCCTTAAGAATTTCAACAGCCTTTTCTGCATCCGCTTTTGCAACCACAACGCTCATACCAACACCCATATTAAAGGTGTTGAACATATCTCTTTCAGGGATGTTTCCTGTCTTTGCAATAAGCTCAAAAATGGGAAGAACACGAACCGCGTCTCTTTTAATCTTTGCACCAAAGCCCTTGGGGATACTACGTGGAATATTTTCATAAAATCCGCCGCCTGTGATGTGAGAAACCGCCTTAACGGTAATTTCTTCAAAAAGTGCAAGCATTGGTTTAACATAAATCTTTGTAGGGGTAAGAAGAGTTTCGCCCACAGACTTGCCGCCAAGCTCTGAACGCGGGGTCTTTATGTCTGCGTTTTCAACATCAAACACCTTTCTTACAAGCGAAAAACCATTTGAGTGAACGCCGCTTGAAGGAAGTGCAATAATAATGTCGCCTTCTGTAATGGTTTTGTTGTTTAAAACCTTATCCTTATCAACAACACCAACAGAGAAGCCTGCAAGGTCATATTCGTCCTCGGGATAGAAACCGGGCATTTCAGCAGTTTCGCCGCCGATAAGAGCACAGCCTGACTGAACACAGCCCTCTGCCACGCCTGCAACAATCTGTGCAACCTTTTCGGGATAGTTTTTGCCAACAGCAATATAATCAAGGAAGAACAAAGGCTTTGCACCGCAGCAAATAATGTCGTTTACGCACATAGCCACACAGTCTATACCAACTGTATCGTGCTTGTCCATAAGGAACGCCATTTTAAGTTTTGTACCTACGCCGTCGGTTCCGCTTACTAAAACAGGCTTGCTTATGCCGGTTAAATCCATTTCAAAAAGACCGCCAAAACCGCCGATATCTGACGCCGCACCTGCCGTAACAGTTCTTGCAATATGCTGTTTCATAAGCTCAACAGCCTTGTAACCGGCGGTAATATCAACACCCGCCGCCTTATAACTTTCACTAAAGCTCTTTTCCATTTTATTTTATCCTTTCTGTATATCAAATGAATTTAATTATATACTATTCCTTACCCGACCAACAATACGTACATAGGTCGCAGGGATTAAGCCCTATTGCCTTTATAACACCATC
>JAZRJT010000016.1:0-65221 GCA_045645905.1 Clostridia bacterium | reverse complement strand
GTCTTTATGCACTTGTTATTGCAATTTTGCTTTTGTTTGTTGCTCCCGGAATGTTTGTTGATTTACTTATGAACACAATTGGTTAATACGGAGAGGAAAATATTATGCAAACATTGGAAGTTATTTCTGTCAATTTATGGCAGATAGTGATTTCGCTGTTAAATCTGCTTATTCTTTTTCTTTTGTTCAAAAAGTTTCTTTTCAAGCCTGTCAACAATATGCTCAGCAAGCGTCAGGCAGAGATTGATGAACGCTATGGCGCAGCAGATGAGGCAAAGCGTGCCGCCGAAGAGGATAAGTTTTTCTGGGACGAGAAAATCGGTACAGTCAAGGCAGAAGCCGATAAAATGATTGAAAAGGCCCAGGATAACGCAAAACGCCAGAGTGATGCAATTATCTCAAAGGCGAAGGAACAGGCCGACGGCATAATCCGCCAGGCAGAAACTCAGGCTCAGCTTGAAATGAAAAAGGCAGAAGAAGGCATCAAAAAAGAAATTGTTGAGGTGTCAACTGCTCTTGCCAACAAGCTTTTAGAGCGTGAAATTAATCCTGAGGATCACCGTGGCTTGATTGATTCATTTATTGAGAAAATAGGTGATGAAGAATGAGTGGAATAAGCACTGAGTACGCACAAGCGTTGTTTATGCTTGCAATGGAAAAGAAGCAAGTAGATGAATATGACAAGGCACTGGATTTAGTTTCGGATGCCTTTGCGGAAAATCCTATGTATATGGAATTTCTTGAATCTCCAGGTATTCCTCTTACCGAAAGGTTAGAAGCACTTGAAAATGCGTTTTCTGATGCTTTGCCGAAAGACGTGCTGTCATTTTTGAAAATTCTTTGCGAGAAGAGATATATATCAGAATTTTCAGACTGTGTGGCTCAGTATAAAGCATTGCTAAACGAAGTAACCGGTGTTTCGGATGCAAGAGTTATAAGTGCCGTTGAACTCAGCGAAAATGAGAAAGATGCACTAAAAGAAAAACTTGAAAGATTGAGTGGACATACGGTAATGATTGAATATACCGTTGACCCGTCAATATTAGGTGGCTTGATTGTCGAAATGGATGACAAAGTTATGGACTCAAGCCTTCAAAAACATCTTAAAGATGTAAAGGAAGTGATAAGCAGATGAGTACAAGACCTGATGAAATCAGTCAGATAATTAAAGAGCAAATTAAAAATTACGAATCAAAGATAGAGATGCAGGAAACCGGTACTGTAATTCTCGTAGGTGACGGTATTGCACGTGTTTACGGTTTAAGAGCCTGTATGTCAAGCGAACTTCTTGAATTTGAGGATGGCAGCTTTGGAATGGCACAGAATCTTGAAAGCGAAACCGTGGCGGTTGCCCTTTTGTCAGACACAAACGACATCCAAGAGGGTACAAAGGTGCGTCGTACAGGTAAGGTAGTGTCTGTCCCGGTTGGTGATGCCCTTCTTGGCAGAGTTGTGGATGCTCTTGGTCAGCCGATTGACGGAAAGGGCCCCATTACAACAACCGAAACAAGACCTATTGAGTCTGAAGCTCCCGGTATTATTGAAAGAAAGAGTGTATCTGTTCCTATGCAGACAGGAATCAAGGCTATTGACAGTATGATTCCCATTGGCCGTGGACAGAGAGAACTTATTATAGGCGACAGACAGACTGGTAAGACAGAGATTGCCATTGATACAATTATCAACCAGAAAAATACGGATGTTATTTGTATCTATGTTGCAATAGGACAGAAGAACACATCTGTTGTACAGCTTGCAAACGAGCTTACAAATGCAGGTGCAATGGAGTATACAATTATAGTTTCTGCTTCTGCATCAGAGACTGCACCGCTTCAGTATGTAGCGCCATACTCAGGCTGTGCAATGGCAGAATATTTTATGGAGCAGGGCAAGGATGTTCTTATCATCTATGATGATTTGTCAAAGCACGCAATTGCATACCGTGCACTGTCGCTGCTTATTCGCCGTCCACCCGGACGTGAGGCTTATCCCGGAGATGTATTTTATCTCCATTCAAGATTGCTTGAGCGAGCAGCTTGTGTTGCCCCTGAATATGGTGGAGGTTCGATTACAGCTCTTCCGATTATTGAAACCCAGGCGGGTGATGTTTCGGCATATATCCCAACAAATGTTATATCTATAACAGACGGACAGATATTCCTTGAAACAGAGCTTTTCCACGCAGGCATTATGCCGGCTATTAACCCCGGTATCTCGGTAAGCCGTGTTGGTGGTTCTGCACAGCTTAAAGCAATGAAAAAGGTTTCGGGCGAGCTTAAGCTTCTTTATGCTCAGTACAGAGAACTTCAGTCTTTTGCACAGTTCGGCAGTGACCTTGACCAGGACACAAAGAACCGTCTTGCACTGGGTGAGAGAATAGTTGAGGTTTTGAAACAGAAGAAAAACTCACCCGTACGTGTAGGCTGTCAGGTTGCAATAGTTTATGCAGTTATTAACGGTTATCTTAATGACATTGCAGTAGATAAAGTAGCAGACTACGAAAAAAGACTTTCTGAACTGCTTGAGACAGAGTATGCAAATCTTCTTGAGAGATTTGAAAATAATTTCTGCGACGATGAGGATATTGCTTTGCTGAAAGAGGCACTTGAGCAAATGAAGGAGTAAAAACTTGATAAATCAAGTTTTGCCTCCGGCGGAATTTATTGCATTGCCAAAGTTTTTGCATCGCTTACGATGCAAAATGGCGATGTGCGTAATTCCCATTATACGCCTTATCTGCCCACGATAACGCGTGTAATGATTATATAAAGAACAATCTGTGGGCGGAAAGGCTATGGGAATTACCATGGGTGTAGATATTAAAAGCTTGAAAACCCGCATCAAAAGTGTGGATTCAACATTGCATCTTACAAAGGCGATGGGGCTTGTAGCATCTGCAAAAATACGCAGCGCAACAATTGCAATGACAAAAAGTCGACAGTATTCTGCGGCTATTGACGATACCATTGCGATGCTGTCGTCGGCAAAGTCCTGCGAAAAGAGCGAATATATGCGTGCAGGTGAGGCAGGCAAGGTCTGCCTTATTGTAGTTGCCGGAGACAGAGGTCTTGCGGGCGGTTACAATTCCAACATCTTTAAGCTTGCTGAGACAGAACACATGGATAAAATCATTGCAATCGGCAAACGCTCTTGTGAAAGATATGGGCAAGATGTTGTCAAAACCGAAGGCTTTTCATACAGTGATGCCATCGACCTTGCAAAAACAATCTGCGGGGAGTTCAAAGACGGTATGTATGAGAAGGTGGGAATTGTTTCGACCAAGTATGTTTCAATGATGACTCAAACCCCTGAAATTAATTGGGTGTTACCTCTTGAAAAGACAGAGACACCGTCAAGGGCAGATATTATCTATGAGCCTGACGAGAAGACAATTCTTGAAGCGGTTATTGAAGAATATATTGCAGGCAAGATAGTTGCTGCGGCAAGGGAAGCTTTTGCCTGCGAGGTTATTGCAAGACGTTTTGCAATGGATAATGCGGGCAAGAATGCAAGTGAGATGATTGAGGATTTGACGCTTCAATACAACCGTGCAAGACAGGGTGCAATCACACAGGAAATCACAGAAATTGTAGCCGGAAGCGGCGCATAAGGAGAGAGTATCATGTCAGATTTAGCAAAAGGCATTGTAGTGCAGGTTATGGGTCCTGTTGTTGACGTTCAGTTTGACGACGGCAATATGCCTGCGATATACAACGCACTTACAATGGAAATTGGTGAAAAAACTTTGACCGTAGAGGTTGCACAGCACATAGGTGACAACACGGTCAGATGTATAGCTATGGCATCAACCGACGGACTTACACGAGGAACTGCTGTTACAGATACAGGCAAGGCAATCAGTGTACCGGTGGGCAGAAAAACACTTGGAAGAATTTTTAATGTTCTGGGTAACCCTGTTGACAATCAGCCTGCGCCTGTTGATGTTGAAAGATGGGACATTCACCGTCCTGCACCTGAGTATTCGGAGCTTTCAACATCAACAGAAATTCTAGAGACGGGTATAAAGGTAATTGACCTTATCTGCCCCTATTCAAAGGGCGGAAAGATTGGTCTTTTCGGTGGTGCTGGTGTTGGTAAGACGGTTCTTATTATGGAGCTTATTAACAACATCGCAAAAGAACACGGCGGACTTTCGGTATTTACCGGTGTTGGTGAACGTACACGCGAAGGTAACGACCTTTACAATGAAATGAAGGAGTCGGGAGTTCTCTCAAACACTACACTTGTTTACGGACAGATGAATGAACCGCCCGGTGCAAGAATGAGAGTCGGACTTTCAGGCCTTACAATGGCGGAGTATTTCCGCGAAGAAGAAGGTCAGGATGTGCTTCTCTTTATAGACTACATATTCAGATTTACGCAGGCGGGCTCTGAGGTTTCGGCACTTCTTGGCAGAATGCCGTCAGCCGTTGGATATCAGCCCACTCTTGCAAACGAGATGGGTATGCTTCAAGAGAGAATTACATCAACAAAGAAGGGTTCTATCACATCAATACAGGCGGTATATGTGCCTGCGGATGACCTTACAGACCCGGCACCGGCAACAACATTTGCTCACCTTGTTGCAACAACCGTTCTTTCAAGAAGCATTGCATCACAGGGTATTTACCCTGCTGTTGACCCGCTTGAATCAACAAGCCGTATCCTTTCGGCAGATATTTTGGGTGAGGAGCATTATACTGTTGCACGTGAGGTACAGAGAATTCTCCAGAGATATCAGGAGCTTATGGATATTATCGCAATTATGGGTATGGATGAACTATCAGACGATGATAAGCTGCTTGTTTCAAGAGCAAGAAAAATTCAGAGATTCTTGTCACAGCCGTTTACTGTATCAGAAAAGTTTATTGGTATTCCCGGAACATATGTTCCGCTTTCTGAAACCATCAGAGGCTTTAAGGAAATTATTGAAGGTAAGCACGATGACCTGCCCGAGTCAGCCTTCCTGTTTGTAGGTACAATAGACGAAGCGGTTGAAAAGGCGAAAAAGGTGGTATGATGAAAACATTTAAGTTTGTTATATCAACACCGGACGGAAATTTATATGAAGGTGACATTGTAAAGGTTTCTCTTCGCGGTAGCGAGGGTGACCTTGCCGTCATGGCAAATCATGTTCCTCTTCTTACATCGGTAAAGCCTTGCGAATGCCGAATTGAACTTGCAGACGGCACGGTTAAACCTCTTAATGTTGAAAGAGGGCTGCTGAGCGTAACAACCGAGAGTGTTACTCTTATGTCAGGCAGTGCACAATGGATATAAAATAGGCTCTTTGTCAATAGTTGGGGTCAAAAATAAATAATGGAATTTTTAAAGGCGGCTGCAGCTTTATGCAGCCGCCTTTGTATGGTTTGTTTTTTTGTAGTTAAACATATGCAGTATTCTTTTCCGTATTATTTTTGAGTACTTATAATTTTTTTTATACAAAAAAATATATAATTTATTAAAATGTATCTGTTTAATACGAAAAGGCGCTTGCTTTTGCAGGTGTCTTTTAAATGAAAAATATAAACAGTAAAGGCGAAAATTGTTGACTTTTGGATAATTGCGTGATATAATTTTTTTTATAATTACACTTTTTTGCTTTTAGAGGTGAACCGTCATGAAGGCGTTAGAAGAAAAGATACTGAACGAGGGTACGGTTTTGCCCGGTGATATACTTAAAGTTGATTGTTTTTTAAACCATCGCATTGATGTTCCGTTTCTTTTGGAAATGGGCAAGGAAATTGCTCGGATTTATGAAAACCAGCAGGTTAACAAAATTCTGACTATTGAAACATCGGGTATTCCTATTGCATTTGCTACAGCACAGTTTATGAATGTTCCGGTTGTTTTTGTTAAAAAGAATAAATCCGGAAATATTTCTGATTCAGTTTACTCGTCAAGGGTTACATCATTTACACGAAAAAATGTGTATGATGCCGTGGTAAGTAAGGAGTTTTTGGATAGCGGTGACTCTGTTCTTATCATAGACGATTTTCTCGCAAAAGGAAATGCCCTGACCGGACTGATGGATATTGTAAATCAGGCGGGCGCAGAATTGGTTGGTTGTGCCATCGCTATTGAAAAAGGTTTTCAGGGCGGCGGAGATGAGTTAAGAGAAAAAGGTGTAAGGGTTGAGTCTTTGGCAATAATAGAGTCGATGACAGATTCTTCATTAACGTTCCGTAAATAGTTTTGTATGTAAAGTTTATTTACATAAATATTTTTATGCCAAATAAGGCAGGGAGGTTATTAACTTATGAAGAAGGTACTTTCAATTCTTCTGGTTACCGTAATGCTTGTAGCATCTTTAGCTATGCTCACAGGTTGCGGCGACAAAAACGCAAACGCTGATTTCAAGATTGGTTTCATTTTCTTGCACGATGAAAACTCAACATACGACAAGAACTTCCTTGAAGCGGCAGAAGCAGCTACTGCAGAGCTTGGTCTCAAGCCCGAACAGGTTATTTTCAAGACAAACATTCCTGAAGGTAACGAGTGTTACGAAGCAGCAGCAGACCTGGCAGACCAGGGTTGTAACATTGTTTTTGCAAACAGCTTCGGTCACGAGCCCTATATGTTGAAGGCTGCTAAAGAATTCCCTGAGGTTGAATTCTGTCATGCTACCGGAACTACTGCTCACACTGAAAATGTTGCTAACTTCCACAATGCATTTGCTTCAATTTACGAAGGCAGATACCTTGCAGGTATCGCTGCTGGTATGAAGCTTAACGAAATGATTGAAAGCGGCAAAATTACTGCTGACCAGGCTAAGATAGGTTATGTAGGTGCATACACATACGCAGAAGTTGTTTCAGGTTATACTTCATTCTACCTTGGTGCAAAATCAGTTTGCCCAAGCGCAACAATGGAAGTTCAGTTCACAGGAAGCTGGTATGACGAAGCTCTTGAAAAAGAAGCTGCTACCAAGCTTTTGAGCAACAACTGTGTACTCATCAGTCAGCATGCTGACTCAATGGGTGCTCCCACAGCTTGTGAAAATGCAGGTGTTCCCAACGTTTCTTACAACGGCAGCACACAGAGCGCTTGCCCCAACACATTTATCGTTTCTTCAAGAATCGACTGGGCTCCTTACTTTAAGTACATAATCAATGCTAAACTCAATGGTGAAGCAATTGTTGCTGATTGGTGTGAAGGCTTTGAGGTAGGTTCTGTTAAGCTGACAGACATTAACGAAGCTGTTGCCGCTGAAGGCACAAAGGAAGCTTTGGAAGATGCAAAGGCTAAGCTTATTGCAGGTGAAATTCATGTATTTGATACAAACAACTTTACAGTTGGCGGCGAAAAGCTTAATTCTTACCTTGCAGACGTTGATACAGACCCCGAATACGCTAAGGATACAGAAGTTATAGCTGATGGCTATTTCCATGAATCTGAATTCCGCAGTGCTCCTTACTTCGATCTCCAGATCGACGGTATCACATTGCTCAACAGCGCATTTTAATTAAGTTTTTAGTATAGGGCGGAGTATCTCTCCGCCCTATATTAGATAAACCTTGTGTTTTGTGGTGAACAGAGGGGTGTGTTTATCAGAAAACATAGGATTTTTTAATACAGGAGATGGCTATGGAACAAAATATTGCTCTTGAACTTAAAAACATTACTAAAACCTTTGGCAGTGTTGTTGCTAATAAAAACATTTCACTCAAGGTGAGAAAGGGTGAGATTCTTTCAATTCTGGGTGAAAACGGAAGCGGTAAAACAACACTTATGAATATGGTTTCGGGTATTTATTATCCTGACAGCGGCCGTATTTTTGCTGATGGCAAGGAAGTTGTAATTGCATCGCCCAAGGATGCCTTTAATTATAAAATCGGTATGATTCATCAGCATTTTAAGCTGGTAGATGTTTTTAATGCTGCCGAAAATATCGTTTTGGGTCTTGAAGATGAAAAGGGATTTGATATGCCTAAATATATCGAAAAAATTAAGGAGATAACCTTGCAGTACGGGTTTGAGCTTGACCCGTATAAGAAGATATACGAAATGTCGGTATCCGAAAAGCAGACAGTTGAAATTATCAAAGTGCTTTTCAGAGGGGCAGACATTTTAATTCTTGATGAGCCTACCGCAGTTCTTACACCTCAGGAAACGGTTAAACTCTTTAAAGTTTTGAGAAATATGCGTGAAAGCGGCAAGGCAATTATTATTATTACTCACAAGCTGCACGAGGTGCTTTCTTTGTCGGATAATGTTGCGGTTTTGCGTAAAGGTGAGTATATTGGCACGGTAAAAACTTCTGAGACCAGTGAGGCGGAGCTTACCGAAATGATGGTGGGCAAGAAAATTTCTTTAAACATTGAACGAAGTGATGCGGTTAACTGTACCGACCGTTTGATTGTAGAAAATATCAGTTGTATAAACCGTGACGGAATAAAGCTTTTAGACAATGTTTCGTTTACTGCCCGCTCGGGAGAAATTCTTGGTATAGCCGGTATCGCCGGAAGCGGTCAGCGTGAGCTTTTAGAGGCTATCGCAGGGCTACAGCATCTGGACAATGGCTGTGTTATCTATAACAACCCCAAAACTAAGAAATCAGAAAATCTCCGTGATAAGACACCGCTTGAAATTCGTCAAATGGGTGTAAGGCTTGCATTTGTACCCGAAGACAGATTGGGCATGGGTTTGGTTGGCAATATGGATATTGTTGACAATATGATGCTGAGAAGCTATAAAAAAGGCGAGTCGTTATTCCTGCAGAGAAAAGGTCCCAAAAGTCTTGCGGAGGATATTGTCCAGCGGCTTGAAGTTGTGACACCTTCTGTCAATACACCTGTAAGAAGGCTTTCCGGCGGAAACGTACAGAAAATTCTTGTGGGCAGAGAAATTGCGTCTTCTCCTACAGTTCTTATGGCTGCTTATCCGGTGAGAGGTCTTGATATTAACTCATCTTATACCATATATAATTTGCTGAACGAGCAAAAGAAAAAAGGCGTAGCGGTTATTTTTGTCGGCGAGGACCTTGATGTTTTGATAGAATTGTGTGACAGAATTATGGTCATAGGTTCGGGAAGAATTACCGGTATTGTAGATGGAAGAAACACTACAAAAGAAGAAATCGGTATACTGATGACAAAATCAGTTGATGAAAATGCAGAAGAGGAGGGATGTGACAATGAGTAAAATTGATAAATTTGTTTTAACGACATTTGGCAATTCCCTTGGTCATATTATCAAGCGTGACGACATTGTGTGGTGGAAAGCCTGGATTATCAGAATCATTTCGGTACTCCTTGCCTTGATTGTGTGCGGTTTTGTGACGATTTCACTTACTGACCTTAACCCCTTGGAAATGTATAAAACTATGGTTGAAGGTGCCATAGGCACACCGCGTCTTGCGTGGAATCTTTTACAGAACACAGCCATTCTCCTTTGTGTTTCTCTGGCGGTTACACCGGCATTTAAAATGAAATTCTGGAACATTGGCGGCGAAGGTCAGATTCTGATTGGTGGCTTAGCGACGGCAACCTGTATGATTTTTCTTGGTGAAAAACTGCCGTCACCTGTGCTGATACCAATAATGTTTATCGCAAGTATTGTTTCAGCATCTATATGGGGATTAATTCCTGCATATTTTAAAACACGCTTCAATTCCAACGAAACGCTTTTTACCCTGATGATGAACTATGTGGCAATTCAAATTGTTGCTTATTTTACTCTTGAGTGGTCTGTGCCTAAGGGCTCGGGTACACCCAGAACGTTAGAATTTGGTCAGCTACCCACAATTTTTGGGCAGAAATATCTGATTAATATTTTAATTGTTGCCTTGCTTACCGTTTTAGTATATTTTTATTTAAAATACAGCAAGCAGGGCTACGAAATATCGGTAGTCGGCGAAAGTGAAAAAACCGCAAGATATATCGGTATCAATGTAAAAAAGGTAATTTTAAGAACTATGGCAATCTCAGGTGCTCTTTGCGGTATTGCGGGCTTTCTTCTCGTTGCAGGAACAGACCATTCTCTGAAAAGCGATACTTCGGGCGGAAGAGGCTTTACGGCAATTATGGTTTCGTGGCTTGCTAAATTCAACCCGATTTTTATGATTGTAACATCTCTTTTAATTGTATTTTTGCAAAAGGGCGCTTCAAAAATTTCTGAGGTTTACAGACTTAATTCTTCGTTTTCTGATATTATAACAGGTATTATAATATTCTTTATCATAGGTTCAGAATTCTTTATCAACTACAGAATTAAGTTAAACAAAAAGGAGGAAAATGTATGATTATAACTATTATTCAGCGTGCAGTTATGCAGGGAACTCCTTTGTTGTTTGGTTCAACCGGAGAAATTCTTACCGAAAAATCAGGACATTTGAATCTTGGTATTCCGGGTATTATGTATGTTGGTGCAATCAGCGGTGTGGCAGGTGCGTTTATCTATGAACAAAGCCTGACAAACCCTGCAATGCTTAATCCTTTTTTTGCGGTTATTATCCCTCTACTATGTTCACTGATTGGTTCAACCCTGATGGGACTGATTTATTGCTTCCTGACAGTAACTTTAAGGGCTAATCAAAACGTTACCGGTCTTGCTCTCACAACATTTGGTATAGGTATCGGCAACTTTTTTGGCGGCTCGTTAATTAAACTAGTTGATTCAGATGTGCCCTCTATCGCACTTTCAAACACCAGCGCAGCATTTAAAACCCAATTACCCTTTGCTGATAAGCTGGGCTGGTTTGGGGATGTATTTGTGTCTTATGGTTTTTTGGTGTATGTGGCAATTACTGTGGCGCTCGTTTCATCGTTTGTTCTTAACAAAACCCGTATAGGTCTGCATCTGAGAGCGGTGGGAGAAAGCCCCGAAACAGCCGATGCAGCCGGTATAAATGTTACCAGGTACAAATATCTTGTTACTTGCATAGGTAGTGCAATTGCAGGACTGGGCGGATTATACTATGTAATGGACTATGCCAATGGTGTATGGTCAAACAACGGTTTTGGAGACAGAGGCTGGCTTTCGATTGCTCTTGTTATATTCTCAGTCTGGAGACCGTCTATCAGTATTCTTGGCTCTATTCTGTTTGGATTTTTATATGTAATCCCGACTTATATTCCCAACATCAGTGTAAGTGCTAAAAAGCTTTTTGAGATGCTGCCTTATGTTGTTACCATTCTTGTGCTGATTATTACAAGCATGAGAAACAAAAAAGAAAATCAGCCGCCGGCTGCGCTTGGATTACCTTATTTCCGAGAAGAACGGTAATGAACAATCCCGGAATTACAAAATTCCGGGATTGTTTTTATAATTAATTAAAATATTAATAAACAGGGGTGATAGAAATGAAAAAATGCATTAGCTTAATGATTTGTATATTGTGTATGTTTATGACGGCTTGTAATGTGTCAACGGGTGAAAAGAGTTTGTGGGAGACTGCGACATATACTGAAGATGCCGAACTTGGAAATGGAGGAAAGGTTGTAACAGTAGATGTTGTTGCAGGAGATAAAACGGTTACATTTACGATTAATACAGATAAAGAAGCTCTGGGAGATGCATTATTGGAACACGGACTTATATCGGGCGAAAAAGGTCCTTATGGACTTTATGTTAAGGTGGTTAACGGCATTACGGCTGACTATGATATAAACCAAAGCTATTGGTCGCTGACAAAGAACAGTGGATATATGCAGACAGGTGTGGATAGCACAAAAATTTCTGATGGTGAGCATTATGAGTTTACTTATATGAAATAGATTAAGAATAATAAAAAAATCCTGTCTTATGACAGGATTTTTTTGGAGCTACCTAGCAGAGTCGAACTGCCGACCTCATCCTTACCAAGGATGCGCTCTACCTACTGAGCTAAGGCAGCATAAATGGCGATCCGGATGGGGCTCGAACCCACGACCTCCAGCGTGACAGGCTGGCATTCTAACCAACTGAACTACCGGACCAAATTAAGACCACTAAGAAATGATACCACAAAGTTTGATAAATGTCAAGATAAAATATAAATATTTAGCTATTAAAAATTCTTTATTTATATTTGCAAAACATATAAAATGTGGTATAATGAATTCACAATCTAAATCGTTTATTAATTCTATATAACTTTAGAACTTTTGATTGTAGGGAGATGTTTATATGTACAAACAAATAGAACAACTGAAAACAGAAACTAAATTTAACAACGAAGGCATGGAAAAAATGTTTAAGACCAACCTTGCAGACTTTGATGCATGGGATCCCAGAATCAGACTTTTCTCTTTGGTACAGTTAAAACCGGGCGAAGAAGTGCAATATCATATGCACGTTGGGGAAAGTGAAACATTTTTTATTCTTTCAGGACAGGGCATCTATAATGACAATGGAACCAAGGTTGATGTGCTTCCGGGAATGGTAACATTAACCCCATCAGGTCAAGGTCACTCTATTAAAAATACCGGTGATGAAATGCTTGTTTTTATTGCCCTCATTCTTGTTGATTAAATGACAATTGTCGTATATTGTTGCAAAAATTTACAGGTAGCATATATAAAAAATATATTGCGAATTTAATAACAAGTTACCGTATTTTAATAAGCTTTGTAATGTTGTTTTTCCTGTGTTCTCATTTGAATTTTATATTACATATCTGCTTTGTGGAATGAGTGATATGATTGATGGAAAGGTTGCGAGAAAGACCAACAATGCAAATGAATTTAGAGCAAGACATGATACGATTGCTGATTTCATATTTTTGACGGTATCTTTGATTAAATTATTACAAATTCTATATTCCAATATGGTATGGGAATGGAAGGAGATTTAATTATGAAGGAACTTAGTCTGGCAGTTGAAAAACATACAAAAAGAATTCTGGATGCAGAGCGGTTTATATGGGAGCATCCCGAAACCGGCTACAAGGAATATGAAACCTCAAAATATATGGAGAACGCTTTCAGAGAATTTGGGTATGACCTTGTTATGGCAGAGAACATAACGGGATTTTATACTGTATTGGATACGGGTAAACCCGGTCCCGAAATTCTTGTACTTGGCGAACTTGATTCAATAATCTGTCCCGAGCACAAGGATGCAAACCCTGAGACAGGTGCGGTACATTCCTGCGGACATAATGCACAATGTGCGGCACTTATCGGTCTTGCTGCGGCACTTAAAGAACCGGGAATTCTTGATAAGCTATGTGGAAAAATCAGACTTTGTGCTGTTCCGGCAGAGGAGCTTCTTGAAATTGAATACAGAGCCGAACTGAAAGACAAAGGAATAATCAAATATTTTGGCGGCAAGAGTGAATTCTTGTCAAGAGGATATTTTGACGGGGTTGATATTGCCTTTATGGTTCATACCTCCGACAGTTATAAAGTAAATAAAGGCGGAGTTGGCTGCCTAGCAAAGATGATTACATACAAAGGGGTTGCAGCTCATGCGGGAGGTGCACCATGGAACGGGAAAAATGCCTTATATGCGGCAAACTGCGGTATCAATGCAATCAATGCAATTCGTGAAACCTTTAAGGAAAGCGATGTTATAAGGGTGCATCCCATTATCACAAGCGGAGGTGCTATGGTGAATGCTATTCCCGAGAAAACGGTTCTTGAAAGTTATGTCCGCGGTGCATCCTTTGATGCAATATGTACCGCAAATCAAAAAGTGAATCAGGCTTTGTGCGGAGCGGCTCTTTCTGTTGGAACAAATATTGATATTTGTGATATGCCGGGTTATGCACCTCTTGTGAACGACCCCAATATGATAGATGTTGTTGAGAAAGCGTCAAGACTTATTGTGCCTGAATATGAGTTTAAAAACACAGGCGAGATAAGCTCGGGCAGTACCGATATGGGTGATTTAAGCAGTATTATTCCGGTGGTACATCCTTATGCCGGGGGTGCAACAGGAAGGGCTCATGGAAACGATTATGAGATAGCCGACCCAATTGCCGCTTGTGTGGGAAGTGCAAAGTTGCAGCTTGCAATGCTCTATTTGCTTTTGTCTGACGGAGCAAAAGAGGCAAAAAGAATTATAGCTGAGTTTAAGCCTGCATTTTCATCAAAAAAAGAATATCTTAAATTTGTTGACGGGCTTAATTGTTCGGGCGATAGAATCACTTATTCTGACGGAAAGGTTGTTTCGGTAAATATACAATAGTTTTATAAAATAAGAAAATGGAGTTGATAAAATGGAAAAAACTCAGGAATTTAAAGTCAAGTTAAGTAAGATTATAGGCGAATTTAAACTTGAAGAGATTTTTGTGGCAGACGGGAATGTTTATATCGAAACAGCCGATGTCAACCGCCCGGGATTGCAGATAGCAGGTTTCTTTGACTATTTTGAGCCAAAGCGAATTCAGGTTATGGGTATGGTTGAGAATACTTATCTTTCAACGCTTGACTCCAAAGAGAGATATAAGAGAATAGAAGAATTTTTTAGCAAGAAAATTCCTGTTGCTGTTGTGACAAGAGGGATGGACATCTTTCCTGAAATGCTGGAGCTTGCAAAAAAATATCAGGTTAATATTTTAAGAACTTCATTGAGTACATCTTCCTTTATGAGTGCTCTTATTGCCTTTCTGAACATAGAGCTTGCTCCCAGAATTACACGCCATGGCGTTTTGGTTGAGGTTTACGGCGAAGGCATTCTTATTTTGGGTGAAAGCGGAATAGGAAAAAGTGAGGCGGCGGTTGAGCTTATGAAGCGCGGACATCGTCTTGTTGCCGATGATGCTGTTGAAATCAGACGAGTATCTTCAAAGACTTTGGTTGGAAGCTCGCCTGAGATTATCAGACACTTTATTGAAATGCGCGGTATAGGTATTATAGATGTAAAGAAGATTTTTGGTATGGGTGCCGTAAAGGATACCGAAAAGATTGACCTTGTAATTCAGCTTGAAACCTGGCAAAAGGACAAGCAGTATGACAGACTTGGTCTTGTTGATAATTATACAGAAATTTTAGGAATAAACATTCCTTCGCTTACAATACCTATCCGTCCGGGCAGAAATCTTGCGGTTATTTTTGAAATTGCCGCAATGAACAACCGTCAGCGTCGTATGGGATATAACGCGGCAGAAGAACTTAATAACCGTCTTATTGAACAGATGGGTGCAGAAGAGGACTAATTAATGAAAATTCTTACAGATATTCACACACATACAAACGTATCACCCCATGCATACAGCACTCTTTATGAAAATATGTGTGCGGCAAGGGATAAGGGGCTTGAGCTTGTTGCGATGACCAATCACGGTATTTCAATGCCTGACTCGCCTCATTGGTGGCACTTTGCATACTTTAAGGCAATTCCACGCGTTATTGAGGGTGTAAAGCTTTTGTGTGGTACCGAGGCAAATGTGACAGACCATTTGGGCGGACTTGATATGCCACCTTCAATACTTGGGATTATGGAATTGGTTATCGCGTCAATTCATAACGACACTTATCACGAAGAAAAGGGCGGCGACCATACCGAAACGTGGCTGAATGTAATTGATAACCCTTTTGTTGATATACTTGGGCATATAGGCTCGCCCGATTATCTTTTTGATATAGATAAAGTAGTTCCCTATGCAAAGGAAAAGAATGTGTGTATAGAAATTAATAATCACACATTTATATCAAGACCGCAGAATGTGGAGCGGTGCCGTGAGATAGCCCTGGCTTGCAAAAAGTACGGTGCACCGATAGTTGTAAATTCGGACGCTCATTTTATGGCAGGAATCGGTCATGTTAAAAATGCGGTTGCTATGCTTGAACAGATGGACTTTCCAGAAGATTTAATTATGAATTTAAATGCCGAAAGATTCATAAAATATATATCGGCAAAGAAAAACCGAAGTTTTGAATTTAAAACCTTTGATGAATAATCCGAAAGGTGAATTAAAATTATGCGTGAAATTTTTGAAAATATTCTTGGTGAGAAAAATGTTCTTACAGACGAGCCTATGAGCCGTCATACTACTTTTAAAATAGGTGGCAATGCAGACTGGTTTTTGATGCCTGATACAAAGGAGCAGTTGTCGCAGACACTTAAAGCAATAAACGATACAGGTCTTCCGTGCTTCATATTGGGAAATGGTTCTAACTTGCTTGTGGGCGACAAGGGAATTCGCGGGGCAGTTGTCTGCCTTAAAAATATGGATTCGATAAAAGTTTGTGGTGATGAGATTTATGCAGAGTCAGGTGCTATACTGTCACGGGTGTCAAATGCTGCTGTTGGTGCAGGACTTACTGGGACAGAATTTTCATCGGGAATTCCGGGCTCGGTTGGCGGTGCCGTTTATATGAATGCAGGGGCATATAACCACGAAATGAAGGAGATAATAAAATCCGTAGAGTATATGGATATTCAAGGGAATATTTATGAAATTCCCGGGGAAGAATGTGAGTTTGGATACCGTACAAGCAAGTTTGCGTGCGGTAATTATATAATTCTTGGTTGCACTTTAAAATTAAAACCCGGTGATGTTGATGAAATAAAGGCACAAATTGCTGATTATACACAGCGTAGGGTATCAAAACAACCCATTGAAAAACCAAGTGCAGGCAGTACATTTAAACGGCCAACGGGTTATTTTGCAGGCACACTTATTGAACAGGCAGGGCTTAAAGGTTATTCCATAGGCGGTGCTCAGGTGTCTGAAAAGCACGCAGGCTTTGTTATTAACACAGGCGGGGCAACGGCACAAGATGTTTACAATTTGATTGAACATATTAAGAAAACTGTTTATGAAAAATCGGGAGTTATTCTTGAACCTGAAGTCAAGATGATTGGCGAATTTTAAAAAAATACCGGAGGGGGATACCGCAGATGAAATCTTTTTCAAAAAGGACCAAAGACGCCTTATGCCGCATAGACTGCGGTGAGCTTTGTTGTTGCGAGGCCGAGATGATGGGAATCATTATGTTTGCCGGAAAGTTTAGGGGTAATCAGGTAAGAGTATCCCTTGAAAGTCGTGAAGCAATTGAACGGTTCGGGATGCTCCTTAAAAATTGTCTGGATGTCGAAATTACAATCGAAAGCCTTAAAAGCAGCTTTTTTTGTACTTTAGATGATAAAAGAATTCTTTCAAAAATACTCGAGTATGAACTTTCTACATCAGAAATTTCAGAAACCTTTGTAAAATCGGAATGTTGCCGTGGTGCTTTTTTGCGCGGTGTATTTTTGGGCGGCGGAACAATGACCGACCCGCAAAAAACATACAATATGGAAATTGTCACATACAGCAAGAGAATTCACGACCAATTCAAAAATCTTTTGCAGGAGATGGGAATTGCTTTAAACAGCATTGTGAAAAAAAACAGCTATGTTCTTTATACAAAAAACAGTGACATAATATGTGATGCTCTTGCTTATATGGGGGCATTTGGGTCGCAGATGGAAATTTTAAATATAAAAATCGAGCGCGAGGTAAGAAGCAATCTTACCCGGACATCAAACGGTGAAACGGCAAATATGGATAAGGTGATTGAGGCTTCAAGCAGACATATGACGGCAATCGCCAAAATAGAAGACAGAATGGGGCTCGACAATCTGCCCGACGAATTACGTGATATTGCCGTTATGCGAAAGGAAAATAAGGATTTAAGTCTTGTGGAACTTGGCAAAAGACTTACACCGCCACTGTCAAAATCAGGTGTAAACCACCGACTTAAAAAACTTCTTGACATTGCAGAAAAACTTTGAGATAAAGAAAGAAAAGGTAAAGTATTATGGCGTTTGCACATTTACATACACATACAGCCTTCAGCCTTTTGGATGGCGAAGGTACAATAAAGAAAATTCTTGACCGTGCCAAGGAGCTTGGTCAGACTTCTATGGCTATAACCGACCATGGCTGTATGTTTGGTGTTATAGACTTTTATGAATACGCAAAAAGTATTGGTATAAAGCCGGTTTTAGGGTGCGAGGTTTATGTGGCGGCGCGCGGAAGACACGATAAAATTCACGAGCTTGATGCATCAAGCTCTCACCTTATTTTACTTGCGAAAAACAATGAGGGATATAAAAACCTGATGAACATAGTATCAATCGGCTACGTTGACGGTTTTTATTATAAGCCCCGTATAGATATGGAGGTTCTTCGTCAAAACAGCGAGGGAATAATTGCCCTGAGTGCCTGTATGATAGGTGTGCTTTCTAAAAAGATATTAAATGGCGATTATGAGGGTGCAAAGACTTCCGCACTTGAGTTTATTGATATTTTTGGAAAAGAAAATTATTTTATAGAAATTCAGGATCACGGGATTTTTGAACAAAAGATGCTCAATCGTGAGCTTATCCGACTTGCAAGGGAACTTGATTTAGGAGTTGTTGCAACCAATGACATACATTATGTAAAACGAGAGGATGCAGAGTTTCAGGACATACTGATGTGCATTCAGATGGGAAAAACAGTTACAGACGATGACAGAATGAAAATGTCAACTCAGGAGATGTTTGTAAAATCCGAGGATGAAATGAAGGAGCTGTTTTCATATATTCCCGAAGCCATTGAAAACACTCAAAAAATTGCGGATATGTGCAATGTCGATATTGAATTCGGTAAGCTACACCTTCCTGAATTTGCTCTCCCCGAAGGCTATACTTCACCACAGTATTTGCGTGAGCTATGCATTAAGGGTTTTGAAAAAAGATATCCTGATGCGGACGATAGTCTTCGCGAGCGACTTGAATATGAGCTTAGCACCATCGAGGCAATGGGCTATGTAGATTATTTTTTGATTGTATGGGATTTTATTCATTTTGCCCGTGAAAACGGCATTATGGTGGGTCCGGGCCGAGGCAGTGCCGCCGGAAGTATAGTTTCATACTGCCTTGAAATTACCAATATTGACCCAATAAAGTATGAACTGATTTTTGAAAGATTTCTTAACCCTGAGCGTGTAACAATGCCCGATATTGATATAGACTTTTGTTATGAACGTCGAGGAGAGGTAATTGACTACGTAAATAAAAAGTATGGAACAGATAGGGTTGCACAGATTGTAACCTTTGGTACAATGGCAGCAAAGCTTGCAATCCGCGATACGGGCAGAGCACTTGATATGCCATACAGCTTTGTTGATAGTGTTGCAAAACAGATACCTAATGAACTTAATATAACAATCAAGGGTGCTCTTGAGGAAAATAAGCAGCTTAAATTTATGTACGATACAGACCCTCAGGTTAAGCGTTTGATTGATATTTCCTCTGAATTTGAGGGACTTCCCAGGCATACATCAACCCACGCCGCAGGGGTGGTTATCACTCGTGAGCCGGTGCAGACCTATGTTCCGCTTTCACGAAATGATGATGTTATAACAACCCAGTTTACAATGACGACAATCGAGCGTCTGGGTTTATTAAAGATGGACTTTCTTGGCCTTCGTACCCTTACGGTAATACGTGATGCTGTAAATAATATAAAGCTGACTCATGGTATTGATATTGATATGGACAGCGTAGATATGACTGACCCCGAGACCTTTGCACTTATCTCAAAGGGTGATACCGATGGAGTTTTTCAGCTTGAAAGCGGCGGCATGAAGGAGTTTATGAAGGAACTCCAGCCAAGCTCAATTGAAGATGTAATTGCTGGAATTTCGTTATACAGACCGGGCCCGATGGATTCCATCCCTCAATATATTGCAAATAAAAACAGCGGAAACATAAAATATAAGCATCCTATGCTTGAGCCGATACTCAATGTAACCTATGGCTGTATAGTGTATCAGGAGCAGGTTATGCAGATTGTGCGTGAGCTTGGCGGTTATTCGTTGGGACGTGCCGATTTGGTACGTCGTGCAATGTCAAAAAAGAAGACCGATGTGATGGAGCAGGAACGTAAAAACTTTGTCTATGGTATAAAGAATGATGCAGGCGGGACAGAGGTTGAAGGTGCAATCAGCCGCGGTATTGATGAAAAGACTGCGGTTTCAATCTTTGATGAGATGATGGATTTTGCAAAGTATGCCTTCAACAAGTCACACGCGGCGGCGTATGCCTTTGTTTCTTACCAGACGGCTTGGCTTAAATGTCACTATCCAACAGAATTTTACGCGGCGTTGCTTACCAGCATTTTAGGTAATTCAACCAAGATTACCAAGCATATAAACGAGGCAAAAAAACGTGGAATAAAACTTTTGCCACCCGATATAAACAAGAGCTTTACCAGTTTTATTCCTGAGGGCAAAGATATCCGTTTTGGGCTTGCTGCAATAAAAAATGTAGGCTCGTCATTTATTGACGATATGGCGAAAGAACGGGAAGAAAACGGTGAGTTTACCTCATTCCGAGAATTTTGTAAGCGAATGGCTCCTAAAAAGCTGAATAAGCGTCTTGTAGAATCGTTGATAAAGAGCGGAGCATTTGATAGCCTTAACCTTCATCGTTCGGTGCTGCTTAGCGTTTACGAAAGCGTTATTGATTCTGCTGTTCGCGAACAGAAGAATGCGGTTGAAGGTCAGCTTGATTTCTTCAGCCTGTTTGAAGATGAGGAAGCTGTGATAAAAGACGATTTTCCCACCTTTGCTGAAATGCCCAAGCGTGATTTGCTGAATGCCGAAAAGGAATATATGGGCGTATATGTATCGGGTCATCCACTTGACGGACTCGAGGAGGTAATTAACCGCAATTCCAGCACCAATGTTCTTGAAATTACCGAAAATGAAGATGGCAAGTTTGCATCCGATATGAAGGTTAAAATCGGCGGAATGATTTCAAAACGCCGCGAACAGCTGACAAAACGCGGTGACCTTATGCTTTATGTAACCTTTGAAGACCTGACGGGAGAAATAGAAGTTATTGTGTTTCCGTCACAGGTCAGAAGGTTTGATGCAGTTCTTCAGGAAGAAAATATATGTCTTCTTCAGGGCAATCTGGATATTCAGGAGGAAAGATTGCCTAAAATCAGGCTTGAAGAAATTGAACTTCTTGATACCTCGGTTCTTGATTTTAAGAAGCTTTATCTTAAATTAAGGTCAGACGAAAAAGAAAAGCTTGATAAAGTTAAGGCTATTCTCAGCGGTGAGAGCGGTTTGGTACCTGTTTTAATTTATTATGAGGATACAAAAGAGACTTTTCAGGCACCACGGTCAATGTGGATTAAAAATGATAAATGCATCCCTGCTCTTGAAGGAGTTTTGGGTGAAGATTCTGTTAAAAAAGTAAAATAATCGGAGGTTAGATGACCTTGACAAAATACTTAATTAAAAGATTGACTGCCGGATGTGATATTACATCCGCTGAAGTACGGACCAAAGTCTGTATGACTGCAGGCATAATGGGGATTATATGCAATTTTGTGCTGTTTATTCTTAAATTTGTGATAGGTGCTTCTATGCGAAGTATTGCCATAATATCCGATGCATTTAATAATCTTTCGGATATGGGTTCATCGGTTGTTACAATTATAGGTGCAAAACTCAGCCGCAAAAAGCCTGACAAGGAGCATCCCTTTGGCCATGGCAGATACGAATATATTTCATCACTTATTGTATCGTTTATTATAATTTTAGTAGGGGTTGAGCTTTTTAAAGGCTCTGTGCAAAAAATAATCAATCCTGAGGTCATTGTAATATCTCCGTGGCTTGTGGGTTTTTTATGTTTGTCGCTCCCCGTAAAATTTTGGATGTACCGCTTAAATCTCACTATGGGAAAAACTGTTAATTCAAGTGCCGTCCTTGCTACAGCAAAAGACAGCCTTAATGATGTTGTGGCGACCTCGGCGGTTATTTTTACCTCGCTTGCGGGTAAATTTATTGATTTTCCGCGACTTGACGGCATAGTGGGCACTGTTGTGTCGCTGATGATTATATATTCGGGTTTTGGCATCACATCTGATACAATAGGACTTTTGCTGGGTACAACCCCTGATCCTGAACTGAGTAAGTATATACGCACTATGGTACTGGAAGCCGATGGAGTTGTAGGGGTACATGACTTAATCGTGCATGATTACGGCCCGGGCAGAGTTTTGGCATCTGTTCATGCAGAGGTTCCCGACAATTGTGATGTGGTTGAAATTCACGAGGTTATTGACACGTTGGAGCATAAAATCAATGATGAACTTGGTATTCATATTGTAATTCATATGGACCCTATTTCTGTAGATTGCGAATATACAGCAGAAACACGGCTTCGTGTGCAGCAAATTGTCAAATCAATTGATGAGAGAATGAATATTCACGATTTTCGTATAGTTGACGGAAACAATAACATTAATCTCATTTTTGATGTTGAGGTGCCGACTGATATTGGTGATACTGATGCATTAAAGGCAGAGATAGCTAAAAGACTTGCAGAGCTTGACAGCCGATTTAATGCGGTTATTGATATTGACACACTGTTTTGTTAATAAAAATTAACAAATTCTGTATATAATATTACGTGAAATACTTGCAAATTTGCCTCAAATATAGTATAATTAATGCAAGGAAACATAAATATGTTTTCCAAAAGATTATCGGAACGGAGGCAAGAAGTATGAAGTATAACGTTATTTGCAAAAAAGTGGAATTGTCTGACACCAGAAAAGAAAAACTATTGAGCAAAATAAAAAAGCTTGACAAGTTTTTTGATGCAGACCTGGAATGTAAGATTCTGATTGCAGAGCAGAAAAATGAAATAGTTATGGAAATAACATTTGTAAACAAAGGCTTTGTTTTCAGAGCAGAGGCACGAAATAAGGATCTTCTGATTGCCGCTGATGACTGTTTGGCTAAGCTTGACAGGCAGATTAGAAAAAACAAGACAAAGCTTGCAAAACACTTGCGCCAGCCCGGCATTGAGAGTTATGCATCAGTTGTCGAAACCGTTGATGATATTCTGGACGAAGATAAAGAGTTCAGCATTATTAAGAAAAAGAAGATTGAATCCAAACCAATGACAGCAGAGGAAGCAGTTCTTCAGATGAATATGCTGGACCATGATTTCTTTATTTTCCGTCAGGCTGATACAATGAAACTTGAGATTGTTTACAAACGCAAAGACGGTGACTATGGCCTGATTGAAGTAGAATAGAATAATATAACATAGATTTAAGGCCTTGCAAAACTTTGGTTTTGCAAGGCTGTTAAAATGTATTTGAAAAAAGTTTACACAAGGTGACAAAAATGGTTAGAAGAAATATAAAAACAATTATTGCGGTTTTATTGGTTGGACTGAGTTTATCGGGCTGCAAAAAGGCAGAAGAAGAGGTTTCTCCTGCATTTACCGAAACGGTAAATGAAACAATCTCTATTTTGGCACTTGGAGATAATTTGTTGCATATGCCGGTGATTAACAGCGGAAAAAGGGCAGACGGAACATATGATTATACACATTTCTTTGATAAATTGCAACCTGAAATCCGTGATGCAGATATTTCGGTCATCGGTCAGGAGACCGTTTTTGCCGGCAAGGAGATGGGTTATTCGGGATATCCGCTTTTTAATTCGCCGTCGGATATGGGAAAAACATTGGTAAACGAGGGGTTTGATGTTGTTCTGCACGCATCAAATCACGTTATGGATAAGCTGACTGTGGGCGTTGAAAATACCCTGACGTTTTGGTCAGATTATCCTGGTGTAACTGTTCTTGGAATTAACGAAAGCGAGATGGATAAGTATACAATTGATATAAAAGAAGTAAAGGGAGCAAAGATTGCGATGCTTAACTATACTTATGGCACAAATGGCATTGCAATTCCTGCCGATAAGGAGTATCTTGTAAATCTGATTGATGAAGAAAAAATTCATTCAGATGCCAGATATGCAGAAGAAAATGCCGACTTTACAATTGCATTTATGCATTGGGGAACCGAGTATTCAATTTCACCCGACCAAGTGCAAAAGGATTTGGCTGAAAAAATGTGCCAATGGGGTGTTGATTTGATAATTGGTTCACATCCACACGTGATTGAGCCTGTAGCGTGGATAACAAGCGAAAATGGTAACGAAATGCTTGTGTATTATTCCCTTGGAAATTTTGTGTCGCGACAACTTGAGGCACGTAATCTTCTGGGTGGTGTTGCTGATGTAACACTTACTTATGACGGAGAGGATGTTGTAATTTCGGATTATTCTTTTATGCCAATTGTCACACATTATGACACAACATATACGATATTTGATGTCTATCCCTTAAAGGAGTATTCGAATGACATTGCGGTGGGACATGGTGTTGCCACGCACGATGGTGCTGTCAGCGTAGAAAGATTCCGCAATATGGTTGACGAAACTTTTGAGGGTTATGATATGAGTGTTTTGGATTATTGATGAGGGGAGTTTATACAATGAAAAAATTATCAATATTATTTTTGGCTTTGACGATTATATTCATTATGTCAGCAACAGTATTGGCGGCAAATGGGGATATTGCAGGGCGTATATATTCAACAGATATTCGTGCATATATAAATGGTGTTGAAGTGAAGTCATATAACATAGGTGGCAAAACTGCCGTAGTTATTGAGGATATACTAAACGAAAATGCACATCAGTATAGTTACAATGATTCTTTGCGTACACTGAAGTTCTTTTCACTGGCTCCGTCTTATCTGGTTGAAGAAAAAGCAGAGGACAAAACTGTGTCCGGTAAGGTTATAGGAAATATATACAAAACAGATATTAAAACATCAGTTTATGACGTTATCGTTCCCGCATATAATCTTGGCGGAAAGACTGCAGTTGCAATAGAAGACTTAGGGTATGACAAAGCATTTTCGCCTATCGGTGGCAGGTATATCTGGAACGAGACAGACCGCACAATAAGCCTTGAGTTTTTGTATGGAAGTCCAAAAGCTATCTCGAATGATAAGAATATAATTATAACAGCAAATGAAGATATGACCGAAATGACTGCCACCTTTGAGGAAGTATTGCATTGCGGTGGTTATCAAGAACACTTTAATTTTCCTGATTATGTAACGGACAATACAGAAATTGAAGTTGTATTGCCCATAAAGGCAGGTGAAGAGGTAATAGGATATTACTTCCGCAGACCGTCAAAGGATTATAAATTTACTGCATTTACATATTATTATCCTGAAAAGGTTAAGGAAGCTGAGAAAACTTATACACCAGATCCGCACAAGACAAGAGAAGATATTATCTCACATTTCTTAATGTATCATCACGTTGGTGGCCCAAAAGAACGCTTTGACACAGATAATTATTCTTTCATTTATCTGTCGACGGCAGGAACATCATGGACAGCGTATTATCTTTTGCAGGTTTTTGATGACGGAACATATATTGATTATGACGTCCAGATTCAAAAGAGAAATTGTTCACCGCATAGTTTAGTAATTGATAAAGAAAATGAAAAGGTTACTTTTAAACACGTTGACCGCTACCATTCCGAATGGTTTACAAATTATGAAATCGATTTGAAAAATAGTCAGATTAAATCGGTAGAAGAATAAATTTGCTATAGTAAAATTGACTAATGAGGCATTTGGTGTTAAAAGCTTTACAATAATTGATAAATATTATAATTTATAAAGAATTAAAGCCCCGTATTTAGAGGGGCTTGTAAATTTGCAATATTTTACGATAAAACTATAAATATTTAGTAACCTCTTTAACAAGCCCTAAAATTGATACTCTTGAAGTTTCGGCATTTTCAAAGCGTCGTGCAGGGTAATAGGGATTTATTGATTCCAGCTCAATCCAACCTCGGCCATAGTTAAGCTTTTTAACAAAGGCATCTTCGCCGTCAACCATAACAACAGCGATTGCACCATTGTCAACCGAGGATTGAAGTCGGACAAGAATTTGACTGCCATCATCAATAAGGGGAGACATACTGTGGCCTGATACATTGACCCTGATATATTTTTCGGGATTAGCACCGTATGGGAGGAAGGTGGGAACAAAATCATCGGGAGTGCTGTCAGCAAGTCTGCCAAGACCTGCTGATACACTGTTGTAAACAGGGATTTGATAGATGTTGTCGTTTTGTTCAGCAGGTGAGTTAAAATCAAGATTTGGGTTATCAGAACGTCCCAACAAATAATCTGAAGAAACATCCAGAAGCTCGGTAAGGTTGGTGACAACACTTACCAGAGGCTCTTGTTTGTTATTTTCGTATTTCGACAGAGTGCCTTTGCTCATACCGCCGTCAAAACGTCTGTTATATTTTGCAGCAAGTTCTTCAAGTGTAAGGTTTTTTGCCTTTCTGCATTTCTTTAATTTATCTCCAAAAGTATACATTATATAAATCTCCTTGCGTATAATCCTTTGCTATATTCTCATTTTAACATAATTTTTATAAAAAATCAAGAAAAATATTTCTAAATTCGAAACTTTTTGAAAAATATTTTTAATAAAGTTATTGACAACGAAACAAAAATGTGTTATTATGAGTAAAAAGTTAAGAAAAACGAAACAAAAAGCGATACAAGTTTCGAGTTTGGAAAGGATGTTTTTTATGACAAAGGCAAAATACAGATTTAACAAAAAGAGATTTTTTAAGTTTATGTTTATAGTATCTACGTTTTTTATCAGCGTTATTGCCGGAAACGGAGATATTACAGGTGCTCTTGTGTTAACGATGCTTATATAGCAGTGGTTTATTCTATATTTTTGATATTGGCTATGTAATCTGCCTTGCTTACCGGGTGAATACAGGGATATTCTTTTGCAAGTTTTTCTATGATTAAAAATGTTTGGTCTGTAGAATTCAAGTCAAGGACAAATATGTCTTCGGGCAAAGCAGAATTATCTGATAAGTTTGATATTTGCCACACAAATGAGCGTATTATACCTTCAATTGAATCCTCAGCATTTTTTGCAGTAATTACAAAATGAGAGTTACAGAATCCGTGTTTAGAAGGTGGAGGAGTCGATGCCTTTTTAAGAAAGATAATGGGTATCCCCCAGACAATAAAGCAAAAAAGTATTACGGATATAATTAAACCTAGCATAAAAGTTGCCTCCTTTGTTAGGAGTATATGTTTTTTAATAAAAAAGTGTTACGAAAAGAAGAAAGCGTAAAATAAATATGAAAAATTATCGTCGTTAGCCTTGTGGGGTTGCTGTATTGCGAAACCATAGGGCTTTTTTAATTTTTTTTGTTGACTATTGCTGTAAAATGTTATATAATTAATAAGTAAAATAGTATTTTTGTGTTGTTTTGGAGGTATTGTGTATGTTTGTGAAGAGATTAAGAAGAAGATTATTCGGCTTTAAAAAGAAAGATGTGTTCGCATTCATTACCGAGATAGACGAGAAGGCTGCAGAACAGCTTGCTGAAAAAGATAAACAGATTGATGAACTCAAAGCTAAGATTGCAGAGCTTGAGGCTGAACGCAGTGCCGTTATCAATGCCCTTAAGCTGGCTGATGAAAAGGCTAAGGAGATTGTTTCTGATGCCCAAAGCAAAGCAGATGCAATGCGCGAGGATACCGAGCGTGAAATTCAGGAGAAAAAGAGCAATGTTAATCGCGAGATAGAGATAAAGCGCAAGGCTATCAAGAACTATTACGCCAATGAAAACAAAAAGATTGACCAGATAAAAAGTGAGGTTGAGCGTATGCGTAGAGCTTCTCTTGATGCTATCCAAAATTTTGAAAGACAACTTCGCGAGGTTGAACGTATGACTGAAAACAGCAGTTCATATATCGGTTCTGCAATGGACTATGCCCAGACAGGTTCTGCACTTGAAACCTTCAGCGATACAGACCGTGATATCCCAATACACATTGTTGAATCTATTTCAGAATAATTAAATCACAAATACACAAATTAACACATAATATAGATAAGAGATATTTTTATTAATGTCTTTAAAATACGCTTATCCGGTTCCGCTGATAAGCGTTATTTTCAGTAAAGATGCGGAAAGAAAGGCGATGAGACAATCAATGAATGTTTATCTGGATAACAGTTCCACAACACGGGCGTACAAAGAGAGTGCCGAACTTGTGGCGGATGTTATGTATAATTCATATGGAAATCCCTCCTCATTGCATCGAAAAGGTATCGAAGCGGAAAAAATAGTTAAAAATGCAAGAGAACAGATTGCAGACACGCTAAAAGTTGCTCCGAGTGACATATATTTTACCTCGGGTGGAACGGAATCAGATAATCTGGCAATACTGGGTGCCTGCCGTGCGAGTCGCGGTAAGCATATTATCAGCACAAATATCGAGCATCCTGCTGTTCTTAACACCTTGCAGCATCTTGAAAAACGGGGCTATATGGTTGAACTTATGCCCGTTTCAAAAAATGGTGTCATTGACGCCGAAAAGTTGACAAGAATGATAAGAAAAGACACCGCACTTGTATCGTGTATGTACGTCAATAATGAAATTGGAACTATCCAGCCCGTTGAAAAGCTTGGGAAAATTATTAAATCAGAAAACCCCTATACAGCCTTTCATATTGACGCTGTTCAGGCATATGGCAAAATTCCTTTCAGCGCAGCTCAAACGGGGGCTGATTTTATTGCTCTCAGCAGTCATAAGGTTCATGGGCCCAAAGGTGTGGGAGCTTTGTATGTAAAAAATAAGAGTAAACTCTCGCCCATTATATATGGTGGCGGTCAGCAGGATAATATTCGTCCGGGCACAGAAAATGTGCCGGGAATTGCGGGCTTTGGTCTTGCGGCAAAAATGAGCTGTGACGGAATAGCCGAAAAGGCTGAAAGAATGAATTCTTTGAAAAACCGTTTGCGTGACGGAATCGCAAGCCGTCTTGATGATGTAGTGGTGAATACCCCTGCAGAGGGTGCGGCTCCGCATATTTTAAATATTTCGTTTGGGTATATAAAGTCAGAGGTTTTACTTCATTCTCTTGAGGCTGAAGGAATTTATGTTTCATCAGGATCGGCTTGTTCAAGCCACAAAAAAGGCCCAAGTTATGTGCTGACAGCAATAGGCACAGACAAAAAAATGATTGACGGAAGCATAAGATTCAGTCTGTCTGAATTCACAACGACCGAGGAAATTGATTATACAATCGAGAAGGTTGTTGAAAACGTAAAGAAAATAAGAAAGCTGCTTAAAAGATAGGAGAAAATCAATGCAAAAGATAGATTTGATACTTTTGAAATACGGTGAAATTGCTCTTAAGGGGCTTAACAAGCCCCTTTTTGAGGGCAAATTGTTAAATAATATAAAAAGCCGTCTCGAAAAGATTGGCAGGTTTAGCGTGAAAAAGGCGCAGTCAACAATTTATGTTGAGCCCCTTGAAGATGGTATTGATATGAACGAGGCAGTTGAAAGCCTCACTCAGGTTTTTGGCATTGTAAATATCTGCCCTGTTATGAAGTGCGAAAAGGATATGGAAAGCATTGCCAAAGCCGCAATTGAATGTGTAAATGCCATGCGAACAACCGAAAAAACATTTAAGGTTGAGGCAAAGCGTGAAGATAAAAAGTTCCCTCTTAACTCACCCCAGATTTGTATGCAGCTTGGTGGCAAGATACTTGAGGCGGTAAGGGATATTTCTGTTGACGTTCACAAGCCTGATATAACGGTGAATGTTGAAGTAAGACAGGAAGCGTACATTTATACAAAGAAAATCAAAGGTGCAGGCGGTATGCCGATTGGCACAAACGGAAAGGCGACAATACTTTTGTCGGGCGGCATTGACAGCCCTGTGGCAGGATATATGATTGCAAAGCGTGGAGTAGAGCTTGAGGCGGTACATTTTCACAGTCATCCCTACACTAGTGACAGAGCGAAGGAAAAGGTAATTGACCTTGCAAAGCAGATGTCAAAATACTGCGGCAAAATAAGACTTCATGTTGTTCCTTTTACAAAAATTCAGCTTGATATAATCGAAAAATGTCCAGAAAACTATCTGACGGTTATTATGCGCAGACTTATGATGCGTATTGCTGAAAAAATTTCCGCAAGAGAAGGCTCTGCGGCACTTATTACAGGTGAGAGTATAGGTCAGGTGGCAAGCCAGACGATGGAAAGTCTTGTTTGCACAGATAATGCTGTAAATCAGCCGGTATTCAGACCTTGTATAGGTATGGACAAAGAGGAAATAGTGACAATTTCAAAGAAAATCGGCACATACGAGACGTCAATTCTTCCGTACGAGGATTGCTGTACAATATTTGTACCAAAGCATCCCAAAACCAAGCCACAGCTTGCTGAAATCATAGAGTCAGAAAAAGCACTTGGTGACATTGAGGCGGCTCTTGATGAGGCTATTGCCGAAGAAGAAATTCTGGTGATTAAATAATGAAAAATATTCAGGAAACGGTTGTTGAATTGCTGATAAAACACGGGATGAAGCTTGCTACCGCAGAAAGCTGTACAGGTGGGCTTATTGCACAAAAAATTACGTCTGTTGCAGGTGCGTCTGAATGCTTTGATTGCGGTGTTGTTACTTATTCAAACGAGCAAAAACAGAAGTTATTGGGTGTATCAATAGATACCCTTGAAAAGTTTGGTGCTGTGTCTCAGCAGACTGCTCTTGAAATGTGCATGGGTGTACAAGCACTTAGCGGTGCCGACTTTGGAATATCGGTGACAGGTATTGCAGGCCCCGGTGGCGGCACTCCCGAAAAGCCGGTAGGAACTGTGTGGATTGGCATTTGCGGAGATAATTTGTGTAAAGCAGAAAAATTTTTATTTGAAGGTAACCGTCAGCAGGTGCGCGAAAGTACGGCACAGACGGCGCTGAAAATGGTGGAAGATGCAATTTTAAATAACTAAAAAAGTGGCGAAAGGCGTCTTCACATAGGGAGAAATCAATTTGGATTTCAGAATAAGTTCAAAACCCTTGCAGCACTAAATGCTGCAAGGGTTTACTTTGTTTATCCAAACAGTTTTTCTGCTTGAAACACAGTATTTTGGATGTCGAACAAATAAAAAACGTAGCCAATCCTGTATGGCTTGGCGAGGCTTTTTCTGCAGTACGGCGCCAAAATACAAAGTTTCAAGTTGGTTTATCCCTATGCGAAGATGCCTAAAGCCACTTTTTTTATTTGTTTATTAAATCTTTTACAACCTCGGATGCTGTTATAAGTCCTGCAACAGAGGGGACAAAGGAGGTACTGCCTGGAGTTCTTTTTCCGTCTTCCGAAGCCTTGGGTTTAAGGGGCATTTCCTCGGAGTATACAACCTTAAGAGATTTAACGCCCCTGAGTTTTAACTCACGCCGCATTACCCTTGCCAGAGGACAAACAGAGGTTTTATATATGTCTGATACTTTGAATTGTGTGGGGTCCAGCTTGTTGCCTGTTCCCATTGAACTTATTATGGGTATTCTGTCCTTTTCTGCACGGACAGTAAGCTCAATCTTGGCACTTACTGTGTCGATTGCATCTACAATATAATCAAAGCTGTCAAGAGGAAAATCATCTGCGTTTTCGGGCAGGTAAAATACTTGATTGGCAAACACCTTGGCGTTGGGGTTTATTGATAAAATACGGCGTTTCATTGCATCGCATTTAGACATACCGATAGTTTCGGTTGTTGCAATAATCTGGCGGTTGAGGTTAGACTCGGCAATTGTATCGTTGTCAAACAGTGTAAATTTGCCTATTCCGCATCTTGCCAGAGCTTCACATACGTGTCCGCCAACTCCACCAAGACCAAAAACCGCAACGTGTGCGGTTTTTAGTTTATTCATATTTTCTTTTCCCAAAAGCATTTCTGTTCTGCTGAATGAGTTTGACATATTCTATTCCTTATTTTTTTATTTTTATTAATCTTATAATTACTGGGGTTAAAACAATATTAAGTACCATTTCAATAAGAAAGTTAAAGCTAAAAATGGTTACAAGAAAGGCCGTAACATTTCCGTACCACTCAATTAGGGTAGGAATAAAAAATATTATGCAGCCAAGTAGAAATACGCCTGTGTTTGCAATAGGACTGATAATTGCCGCAACAGCAGATGCCAATGTCTGATTAGCCTTTTTCAGCATCTTGAAAACCATAGCCGGGAAAAATCCACAAGCAACACCTTTGGCAATGACGGTAACAAATGTTCCTCCGGCATTAACAGCCCAGAATGGAGCTGCGTCACCTGTCAAAAGAACGGTTACACCAAATACCAATCCAAGCCATGAACCCATTCCCATACCGCAGGTAACAGCGCCGATTACAATGGGCGTAAGGGATAGTGTGATTGAGAATGTTCCAAAGCGTATAGCCATACTGAGGTATTGAAGAACAATTACCAATGCAGTAAGCACGGCGCCAAGAACCAGGGTCTCGGTTGACATCTTTTTCTTTTGTGTTTTCATAAAAATTCCTCCTTGCTGTCGTTCGCAACTTTGCGATACAACGCATAAATTTTATATATAACTTCGCGTGAAACGAAGCAATATATCCACAAATATTTAATTGTTTTTCTTATATAAAATGTTAAGCCCTTTAAGAAGCAAATCATCGTCAAGAGTAATTTGATGGTTACAATGAGGGATGATGGTAGAGGCAAGACCTCCTGTTGCATAAACAGGGAGCTCTGCGCCCATTTCGTTGTTGAAACGGTCAATCATACCGTCTATAAGGCAGGCGTTGCCAAACACAACACCTGATTTCATACAATCAACAGTGTTCTTTCCAATAACAGATTTCGGAGCCTCAAGACCTATCTGCGGAAGCTGAGCAGTTCCGCTTGAAAGAGCTTTTAATCCCATGCCGACACCTGGAGCAATGGAAACGCCGATAAAGGCGCCGGTTTCGTCAATAACCATAATTTTCGTTGCAGTTCCCATATCAATAACTAATGATGGACTGCCATATATATGATGTGCCGCAACACAGGCAGAAATCAGGTCTGCGCCCACGCTGGCAGGATTATCGCAATGAATTTTTATACCGGTTTTTATTCCGGGGCCAACCATAACGGGGTCAACACCATAAACAAATTGAATTGCTTTTTTCATTACCGAATTAAGAGGGGGAACAACAGAAGAAATTATAGCCCCTTCAATAACGGACTTATCCACATTATGAATGGCAAGAATACTGCGTATTTTGGTTGCGTATTCGTCTTCAGTTTTGTTGGCATTTGTTGCAATACGTGCAACAAAGTTCAGTTTGTCATTGACAAACCCGCCAAGAACAATATTTGTGTTGCCGATATCTATTGTAAGTACCATAAAAATCCCCTCTCTGCTTTCCAAAATAAGTATAACACCATTTAATAAAAAAAGCAATAGAAAAAGACCGAAAAAATCGGTCTTTAACTTTATAAAATACTATGCAGGAACTGCTGAGTTCTTGGGTCCTGAGGGTTTGTAAATATTTCGTCGGGAGTTCCTTCTTCAATAATTTTGCCGTCGCTCATAAAGATTACACGGTCGGCAACCTCGCGGGCAAAGCCCATTTCGTGAGTCACCACAACCATTGTCATTCCCTCTTTTGCAAGCTCCTTCATAACATCAAGAACCTCGCCTACCATTTCGGGGTCAAGGGCGGAGGTGGGTTCGTCAAAGAGCATAACATCGGGGTTCATCATAAGAGCACGTACAATTGCCACACGCTGTTTCTGACCACCCGAAAGCTGAGCGGGATATGCATCTGCACGATCGGCAAGGCCTACACGGTTTAAAAGAGCCATTGCTTTTTCATCTGCAGTCTGCTTGTCCATTTTAAGAAGCTTCATAGGAGCAATGGTTAAATTCTTAAGAACAGTCATATGAGGGAAGAGGTTAAACTGCTGAAAAACCATTCCCATCTTTTGTCTGTGAAGATTAATGTTGGTTTTAGGGTCGGCTATGTCTGTGCCCTCAAAAATGATTGTTCCTGAAGTGGGAAGCTCCAAAATGTTAAGAGAACGCAAGTATGTTGATTTTCCCGAGCCGGAAGGTCCGATAATAACCACCACCTCACCTTTTTTGATGGTTGCGGTAACACCGTCCAAAGCCTTGATTTTTCCATTGTTATAATATTTACAAAGGTCAGTTGTTGAAATAAGAAGATTATCTTTCATTGATTCTCAGTCTCCTTTCAAATATATTAAGGAGTTTAGTAAGACCTACAACCATAATGAGGTAAACAACGGCTACCAGTAATATGGGGTTGATTTGGTCATATGTAGTATTTTTAATCTGATTACCTGCTTTTGTAAGTTCAACAACAGCAACATAACCGGCAACAGAAGTCTCTTTCAGCAGAGCTATCATTTCGTTTCCTATTGCAGGAAGAATGTTTTTGAATGCCTGAGGTAGAATAATAAGCCACATAGTCTGAACCTTTGAAAAACCAAGCGAGCGTCCGGCTTCGGTCTGCCCCGAATCAATTGCCATAATACCCGAACGAATAACTTCGGCAACATATGCGCCTGAGTTTACACCAAAGGTAATGATTGCAACCCATGTTCCGTCTTTTGAATTTACAAAAATAATAAAGAAGGAGATAAGAAGCTGAACAACCACAGGTGTTCCACGAATAACGGTAAGGTATAGATTGCACAGCATATCAAAGATTTTAAGCTTTTTATTGCGGTCAGCAAAAACCTTAATAATGGCAACTATAGTTCCGATAACTATACCGATTAAAAGAGCACCCACGGTTATAAGTATTGTTTTGCCAAAGCCTTCGATCAATGTTTTATAGCGTTCGGCAACAATAAAGGTGTTATATAATGTGTCAAACCAGTCTAAAAGCCAATCCATAGTAAAAACCTTTCTTTACAAAAAAAGCGGCGACATAAATCGCCGCTTTTTAATGTTATATATGTATTAAATTATTCAGCATCGTAAGGAAGCTCATATTTTTCAAAGATTTCAGCGAGCTTGCCTTCAGCCTTAAGTTCAGCAAGAGCCTTGTTGATTTCAGCAATAAGCTCATCGTTGCCAAGCTTTGTTACGATTGCGTAAGCTTCTTCAGTGAGTGCTTCTTCAAGAACAACAGTCTTGCCTTTCTGCTTTGCAGAAAGTGCTCTTGCAACGGCATCATCAATTACAACAGCGTCAACCTTGCCTGAAACAAGAGCTGTGATTGCTTCTGCACCTGTCTTGAATGACTGTACATTATATCCGTTGTCAAGGAGATACTGTTCGCCAGTTGTACCTTCCTGACAAGAAACTGTCTTGCCTGTAAGGTCGCTAGCTACCTTTATAGCACTGTCAGCAGTAACTATAATTGCCTGAGATGCTGTGTAGTAGTTATCTGTAAAGCCCATGTTCTGTCTTCTGTCATCAGTCGCTGTAACACCTGCGATTGCTACATCATATTTACCGGTAGCAGCACCTGTGAGAGCTGCATCAAAGTCAATGTTTGTGATTTCAAGTGTTTTGCCCAGCTTTTCAGCAATTGCTTTTGCGATATCAACGTCAGCACCAACGATTTCTTCACCTTCAAGGTATTCAAATGGAGGGAATTCAGCGTTTGTAGCCATTGTAAACGTGTTTTCTTCGTCTTTTGCTCCGCAACCTGCAAGACAGCAAACAGCCAGCATAAGAGCAAGTGTTAATGCAATAATTTTTTTCATAATAAAATCCTCCTAAAAGATTTAAATTGATATTATTCATTTTAATGTAAAAGGGGATATTTGTCAAGCCTTTTTGCCAAAAACAAAACAACCGCAGGAAAATCTCTGCGGTTGCGTTATAGCTTTGTAAAAGCGGCGGATTAATACATTCCGCCCATACCTGCGCCTGCACCTGCCATAGCTGCAGCTTCAGCAGCAGCTGCCTGAGGGTCGGGCTTGTTTGCAACAAGGCTTTCTGTTGTGAGAACCATTGATGCAACTGATGCTGCGTTCTGGAGTGCTGAACGTGTAACCTTTGTGGGGTCAACGATACCATTCTTCAGCATATCCATATATTCTTCGGTAAGTGCGTTGTATCCGATGCCAACCTCACTTGCCTTGATTTTGTTAACGATAACTGATCCTTCAACACCTGCATTGAATGCAATCTGACGAACAGGTTCTTCAAGAGCGCGAAGAACAGTCTTTGCACCAACCTTTTCGTCACCTTCAAGTGAGTTCATATGAGCTTCAACTGCGGGCATTGCGTTGATAAATGCTGTACCGCCGCCTGCAACAATACCTTCTTCAACGGCAGCTCTTGTTGCAGCCAGTGCGTCTTCAATTCTGAGTTTCTTTTCCTTCATTTCAACTTCTGTTGCGGCACCAACCTTGATTACTGCAACACCGCCTGACATTTTAGCAAGTCTTTCCTGAAGCTTTTCTCTGTCGAATTCTGAAGTGGTTTCTTCAATCTGGTTCTTAATCTGAGTAACACGCATCTTGATTGCATCGGGGTTACCTGCACCGTCAACGATGATAGTATTTTCCTTCTGTACCTTAACCTGACGAGCACGACCAAGCTGATCAATTGAAGTTTCTTTAAGGTCAAGACCGAGTTCTTCTGAAATGACAGTACCGCCTGTAAGGATTGCGATATCTTCAAGCATAGCCTTTCTTCTGTCACCAAAGCCGGGAGCCTTAACACCAACACAGGTAAATGTGCCACGGAGCTTGTTTACGATAAGGGTTGAAAGTGCTTCGCCTTCGATATCCTCTGCAACGATAACCAGTTTTTTACCCTGCTGAACAATCTGTTCAAGAAGGGGGAGGATATCCTGGATGGTTGTAATCTTCTTATCTGTAAGAAGGATATATGCATCGTCAATAACAGCTTCCATCTTTTCGGTATCTGTAACCATATAAGGTGTGATGTATCCGCGGTCAAACTGCATACCTTCAACTACTTCTGAATATGTCTCAGCAGTTTTTGATTCTTCAACTGTAATAACACCGTCACTTGTAACCTTTTCCATAGCATCTGCAATAAGCTCGCCGATAGCATCGTCAGCAGCAGAAACAGCAGCAACTCTTGCAATATCATCACGGCCGCTTACTTTTTTGCTGTTTTTAACAACTTCGCTGACTGCAACTTCAACTGCTGATGCAATTCCGCGTCGAACAATCATGGGGTTTGCACCTGCGGTAACATTTTTAAGGCCTTCGCGAACAAGGGCCTGAGCAAGAAGTGTTGCGGTTGTTGTACCGTCACCTGCGATATCGTTTGTCTTTGATGCAACTTCTTTTACAAGCTGAGCGCCCATATTCTCAAAGGGACATTCAAGCTCAATTTCTTTTGCGATAGTAACACCATCGTTTGTGATAAGGGGTGCACCGAATTTCTTTTCAAGAACAACGTTTCTGCCCTTGGGACCAAGTGTAACCTTTACTGTATTTGCAAGCTGATTAACGCCCTTTTCAAGAGCGTGTCTTGCTTCTTCACCAAATAAAATCTGTTTAGCCATTGTGTTTATACCTCCTGAATGAATTAGTCAATGATAGCCAGAACATCGCTCTGACGAAGAATGGTGTATTCTGCACCGTCAAGCTTAACTTCTGTACCTGCATACTTGCTGATTAAAACCTTGTCGCCCACCTTGAGCTCCATCTTGATTTCTTTGCCGTCAACAACACCGCCGGGGCCTACCGCAACGATTTCTGCAATTTCGGGCTTTTCCTTTGCGGAACCTGCCAGAATAATGCCACTTTTTGTTGTTTCCTCGGCTTCTGCCATTTTAATAACAACTCTGTCTGCCAATGGTTTGATGTTCATTTGAAATGCCTCCTTATGTTAAATGAAATTATTAAAAACTTTATTGTGTTAGCACTCTGCCAGGTTGAGTGCTAATATATTTAATATACAAAAATATTATATATAAATCAAACTTGATTACGGATGATTATTGGCGGTTACAGGTTATTATAACCAATTATATACCAAAATCTACCCCAAATTGTTAAATTTGTTCAATAGTGACCGCAGCATAGGCTGAAATACCTTCTTTTCTGCCTTCAAAACCAAGATGTTCAGTGGTGGTTGCTTTTACCGATACACAGAATATATCTATATCAAGAACGTGGCTGATATTCTCACGCATTTTGTCAATATAAGGTGAGATTTTTGGTGCTTGTGCCACAATTGTTGTATCAATATTATTTACAGAAAAACCGTGTTTTTCGAGAATATCTTTTGTCTGTGAAAGAAGAAGAAGACTATCAATATCTTTAAAGCTGTTGTCTGTATCGGGAAAATGCTTGCCAATATCACCAAGGGCTGCGGCACCGAGCAGTGCGTCCATTATTGCGTGTAAGAGAACATCAGCATCGGAATGTCCCAGCAATCCCTTTTCGTGCGGAATTTCAACGCCGCCAAGTATAAGGCGTCTATCTTCGGAAAGAGCGTGTACATCATATCCAAATCCAATTCGCATAAATTTATTCCTTTCGAGATTATTTATTCAAAAAATGGTAAATTGCTTCTGCAACGGGAATGTCTTCGGGGGTTGTAACCTTTATATTTGTGTATTCGCCGTCAACTATACGGATATTAATTCCCGACTGTTCTGCAACAGAACAGTCATCGGTACCGATAAAGTTTACAGTTTTTGCTCGTTCATACGCAAGCTTCAGTTCATCTGCGTGAAAAACCTGTGGAGTCTGAATAAGACGCAGGATATTTCTGTCGATGGTTTCTGTAATGGTGTTATCCTGATTTACTGCTTTTACGGTATCTTTGGGAATAACACCGGGAGCGGCGGCACCATACGCTTGAGCGGCAGAGACAAGTTCGTCTATTTTTTTAACCGAAATAAAGGGACGGGCTCCGTCGTGTATGGCGACTATCCGGTCGTTTTTCACCAAAGATAGTCCACAGCACACAGATTCTTGCCGAGTATCGCCGCCCGGAATAATGTCGGTTACCTTTGATATGCCGAACTCACGAACCATATCACCAATGGTAAGAATGTTTTCGGATTTTGTCACAACAATAATTGAGTCAATAGATGATGCTTTGCTGAACTGCAAAAGGGTATGCGAAAGAACGGGCATACCGTCAATTGTTATAAGCTGTTTATCTGCACCGCCCATACGCCGGCTACTGCCGGCAGCAACGATAATTGCCGTAGCTTTGGGGCTTGATGATTTTTTACGGAACATATGTAACCTCCGCTGTACAATTAAATTGCCAGAAGCTCCTTGATTTCATCAACAGACATTCTTTTAGCAAGAACCAGCTCGGAAATAAGAATGTTTTTTGCGTTTGAAAGCATTTTACGCTCGGCATTAGATAATGATTTTTTGTTATCTCTGAGAAGAAGTGTTTTGGCAACGGTAGCAACGTCGATTATGCTTCCGCTCTTCATTTTTTCGATGTTTTCCCTGTAGCGTTGATTCCAGTTATTGTTTGAATCTTCGCAACACGTGAGAAAATGGTTGATAGCTTCGTTGGCGGCATCTAGTGAAACTATTTTTCTGATGCCGATGGCGTCAAGGTTGTTAACGGGCAGCATTACCTTCATATCGCTGATGGAAATCTGCAAAATATAGTACTTATGGAGCTCGCCAAGGATTTTCTTTTCCTCGATATCAACAATAATGCCTGCTCCGTGCATGGGATAAACTATTTCGTCTCCTATATTAAACACATCAAGACTTCCCTTCAAAACTTTTATAGTATATGTATATTTTTTGTCAATTAAATTATTTACATAATTTTGTGATTATATCTTGGATATTAGAGCAAGGAATCAGCTCAATACCATCAAATTTTTTAAGCTTTTTTAAATTTGTTGCCGGAATGATGCAACGTTTAAAGCCCAATTTTTCACATTCTGCGACTCTTGCCTCAAGAAAACTGCAGGCACGAAGCTCACCCGTAAGACCAACTTCGCCGATGGCAACGGTTTCGCTGTCCATTGCACAGCCAGAGTAGCTTGACGCAAGTGCAAGTACAAGCCCCAGGTCTGCGGCAGGCTCGGCAATTTTCAATCCGCCTACTATATTAACATAGGCATCAAAGGCTGACATTTTTAAGCCTCCGCGTTTTTCAAGAACAGCCATAAGCATTATGGAACGGCTGAGGTCAGGCCCGCTTGCCATTCTGCGCGGATTACCAAAGGAGGTGGGGGTAACAAGCGCCTGAACTTCGGCAAGGACGGGGCGTGTGCCCTCCATAGTGCATATAATACAGGAGCCGGGAACATTCTCGGGGCGCCCTGACAGCATCGCCATTGAAGGATTGGGAACCTCTTCAAGACCACAGCCTTTCATTTCAAATACTCCAATTTCATTTGTAGAGCCAAAACGGTTTTTAACTGCTCGAAGTATGCGGAATGATTGATGGCGTTCGCCCTCGAAATACAGAACACAGTCAACCATATGTTCTAAAATTTTGGGGCCGGCAAGAGCACCTTCTTTTGTAACGTGTCCCACAACAAATACCGAAATGGAGTTTTCTTTTGCTATTTTCATAAGCACAGTGGTGACATCCTTGATTTGAGCGGTGTTACCGGGGGTCGACTGAATTTCGGGATTATACATTGTTTGTACAGAGTCAATTATAAGCACATCAGGTTTTTCGCGAAAGATACAATCGGTTATATAGTCCATATTTGTTTCGGAATATACTTTTAAATTTTCAGTGGTGATACCAAGCCTGTCGGCACGAAGTTTTATCTGTCTTTGGGATTCTTCGCCTGAAACATAAAGAATATTTTGGGTTTTACCTAAATGCTCGCAAATTTGCAGCAAAAGGGTGGACTTACCGATACCGGGGTCGCCGCCCACAAGGACAAGAGAACCGCGGACCAAACCACCGCCAAGAACACGATCAAGCTCGCCCATACCAGTGAGGGTGCGTGCTTCCTGAGATGAGTCGATTTCGGAAATACGCTTTGCCGATAGCGTGCCCGCAGAGGGTGCAGACATTACCGATACCTTAGAGGATGAAGGGGTTGATTTGACCACTTCTTCAACGATTGTATTCCACGAATTACAGGTTGTACATTTTCCCATCCACTTTGGGAAGCTTGCTCCGCACTCAGAACAAACATAAATGGTTTTTGTTTTCATAACATAAATTCCTTATTTGCTTGCGTTTTTTGCCGCAGTTAAAGTATTCTGCATAAGCATTGCGATTGTCATAGGTCCAACACCGCCAGGAACGGGAGTGATTGCACCTGCAACCTTTTCAACCTCGTCGAATGCTACATCGCCAACCAGCTTACCGTCATCTAAACGGTTCATACCAACGTCAATTACAACAGCACCGGGTTTTACCATATCAGCAGTAACGAAGTTTGCTCTGCCGACAGCGGCAACTAAGATGTCTGCCTGCTTTGTAACTTCTTTAAGGTCTTTTGTGCGTGAATGACAGGTGGTAACGGTGCCGTTTTTGTGAAGGAGAAGCATACTCATAGGCTTGCCCACAATGTTGCTTCTGCCGATTACCACACAGTTTTTGCCTTCGATTTCAACATTGCTTTCTGCAATAAGTTCCATAATACCTGCCGGTGTGCAGGGCACAAAATCATAATCACCAATCATAATTTTGCCAACATTTACGGGGTGGAAGGCGTCAACGTCCTTTTCAGGACGGATGGTGTTGATAACAGCCTTTTCGTCAAGATGTTTGGGAAGAGGAAGCTGAACCAGAATACCGTGAATATTTTTATCGTTGTTGAGTTTTTCAACCAGAGCCACAAGCTCCTCCTGAGTGGTTTCTTCGGGAAGGGCAAACTTTTCAGAATGCATACCAAGCTCTGTGCACATAGCTTCCTTTCTGCCGACATAAACCTTAGAGGCCGGGTCTTCACCGACTATGATTACGGCGAGACCTGGGGTTGTTCCGCTTTTCTTCAGGTTTTCGATTTCGATTTTGAGATTTTCCTTTATTCTTGCTGATACTGTTTTTCCGCTTAAGATTGTTGCCATTTTTATGTTCTCCTTTTATTGGTTTTATCAGACATTCAGGCCCAAACCCCACAAGGTCAAGCCGTTTTGCCTTTGTTAGTGCGTTTAATATAAGATTATAATTTTTCGGGTCACGGAACTGCAAAAGTGCACGTTGCATCTGCTTATCCTTATAATCCTTTGCCACGAAGACCGGTTTCATTGTCCGTGGGTCAAGTCCGGTATAGTACATACAGGTTGAAATGCTTCCGGGTGTTGGATAAAAATCCTGAACCTGTTCGGGACTAAGGCGATTTTTGTTAAGATATTCCGCAAGCTTTATGGCGTCCTTTAATGTGCTTCCCGGGTGGGAGGACATAAGGTATGGCACCGCATATTGTTCCTTGCCAAGCTTTTTATTTACAGCTTCAAATTTATTTAAAAACTTTTTATAAACATCGTGTGAGGGCTTGCCCATATATTTTAAAACATTATCTGATATGTGTTCGGGTGCAACCCTCAGCTGACCGCTGATGTGGTGCTTGCACAGCTCGGTGAAAAAGCTGTCGTCTTTATCATTCATAAGGTAGTCAAAACGTATACCTGAACGTACAAATACCTTTTTGACCTTTGGAAGTTTGCGAAGCTTCATAAGAAGTTCAAGATAATCTCTGTGCGAAACTTCAAGGTTTCGGCAGGGTGTAGGGAATAGACACTGCTTATTTTTGCAGACTCCGTGTTCAAGCTGTTTCTGACATGAAGGTGCACGAAAGTTTGCAGTTGGTCCGCCAACATCGTGGATATATCCTTTAAAGCCGGGCTTTTTGGTAAGGGCTTCTGCCTCGCGTAAAATTGACTCATGGCTTCTTGCGGTGACTGTTCTGCCCTGATGAAAGGCAAGAGCACAGAAATTACAACTGCCAAAGCAACCCCGGCAGGAGGTTATGCTGAACTCAATTTCGCGAGTTGCAGGAACAACGCCAAACTCTTTGTAGCTGGGGTGATAAGTTCCTTCATAAGGCAGTTCATAAACCTTGTCAAGCTCTTCTGTGGTAAGTGGCTTAGACGGTGGCAATTGAACAACACATTTTTTGTCATTGTCCATTTGGACAAGGGCTCTGCCACGAAAGGCGTCTTGTTCTTCGTATTGTATCCGTGTTGCCTCGGCATAAAGCTTATGGCTTTGTGATACATCATCAAATGAGGGAATAATTATATAATCATCAGGAAAAACAGCGTCGGCATCCTCAAGATACACCGTGCCGGGTACGTGCTTGATTTGCTCTGCCGGGACTCCGCAGTTAAGAAGGTCTGCAATTTCTACAATCTGATGCTCGCCCATTCCGTAAATAAGCAAATCAGCTCCGCTGTCGATAAGGATGCTTCGGCGTACCTTGTCTGACCAGTAGTCATAATGAGCAAATCGTCTAAGGCTTGCCTCAATCCCTCCGATGATAATGGGTATTTTTTTGCCGAAGGCTTCACGAAGACGGTTACAATATACAACGGTGGCTCTGTCGGGACGTTTGTTCGCAACTCCACCGGGTGAGTACAGGTCTTGTGAACGAACCTTTTTTGATACGGTGTAGTGGTTAACCATAGGGTCTATATTCCCCGAGGAAACAAGGAAACCAAGCCTTGGCTCACCGAGAGCCTTAAATGCCTCGCAGCTGTGCCAGTCAGGCTGAGAAATTATACCCACTGTATAGCCGGCATTCTCTAGAACACGGGAGATAATTGCGTGCCCGAAACTGGAATGGTCAACATACGCATCGCCAATTATATAAATGAAATCAAGCTGATTGATTCCACGCTTTTTCATATCATTCTTCGAGATGGGAAGAAACATATAAAATCCTCACTGAAAATTTAATTCATATGTTATGTATTATAGCACAAAAATGTTATTGTTTCAACAGTATTTTTGCATAAATTTTACTTGACGGAATTTGTTTTGGGTTGTATAATTAAGACTGTTAATTTAAATACGAACTTTAAAGGAGATATTACAAATGAAAGCAGTTATTTCTGTAATGGGAATTGACCGTACAGGTATCATAGCAAACATAAGCGGTTGTCTGTATAAAAATAACGTGAACATTCTGGATATCAACCAGACTATTATGCAGAATATTTTTACAATGGTTATGCTTGTGGAATTCAATGAGGATTCAGCAGACTCAAATGCCGTTATGTCAGAGCTTGAAGCAATCGGCAAGGAAATCGGTGTTGATGTGAGAATGCAGAACGAAGAAATTTTCAATTCAATGCACAGAATATAGTATAAGAGGATAGCGAAACTATGATTAACACAAGAGAAATTATGGAAACAATCAGGATGATTGATGACCAGCATCTTGATATAAGAACAATAACTATGGGGATTACACTTCTTGACTGTATTGACAGCAGTGCAGAACGTGCCTGTGAAAAGATTTACGAAAAAATCACCCGCCTTGCAAAGGATTTGGTGAAGACCGGCGAGGATATCAGCCGTCAGTATGGTATACCTATTATCAATAAACGTATCTCTGTTACTCCTATTGCAATAATTGCAGGGGCAAGCGATGCGGATAATTATGTTATGTTTGCCGAAACGTTAGACCGTGCGGCGAAAGCTACCGGGGTTAATTTTATAGGCGGATTTTCGGCTTTGGTGCATAAGGATTTTACCAAGGGTGACAGAATTCTGATAGAGTCAATCCCCGAAGCACTTGCTAAAACCGAGCGTGTATGCTCGTCGGTTGGTGTTGCAACTACAAAGGCGGGCATCAATATGGATGCCGTAAAGTTAATGGGGCAAGCAATAAAGAAAACTGCAGAAATTACGGCAGACAAAGATTCATTCGGTTGTGCAAAGCTTGTTGTATTTTCTAATGCGGTGGAGGATAACCCCTTTATGGCAGGTGCATTTCACGGTGTGGGTGAGGGCGACTGCGTAATTAATGTAGGTGTCAGCGGCCCCGGTGTTGTGAAGGCGGCTCTTGAAAAGGTAAAGGGCAAGGATTTTGGTACTGTTGCTGAAACCATAAAGAAAACAGCATTTAAAATTACCCGTATGGGGCAGTTGGTTGCTCAAGAGGCATCCCGAAGATTGGGGGTACCCTTCGGTATAGTAGATTTATCATTGGCACCAACGCCTGAAATTGGTGACAGCGTTGCATATATCTTAGAGGAAATGGGTCTTGAAAAATGCGGAACTCACGGCACAACTGCGGCACTTGCTCTTCTTAACGATGCGGTTAAAAAGGGCGGTGTAATGGCATCGAGTTATGTAGGCGGTCTTAGCGGTGCGTTTATCCCCGTAAGTGAGGATGCAGGTATGATTGCCGCTGCCGAGTGTGGCGCACTTAGCCTTGACAAGCTTGAGTCAATGACCTGTGTGTGTTCGGTGGGTCTTGATATGATTGCGGTACCGGGCGATACACCGGCGGAAACAATTTCGGCAATAATTGCAGACGAGGCGGCAATTGGTATGATTAATCAAAAAACCACGGCTGTAAGAATTATACCCGTAGCAGGCAAAACTGTTGGTGAAAGTGTAGAATTCGGCGGACTTTTGGGCTATGCACCAATTATGCCTGTGCACCAATATTCAAGTGCGGAATTTATTAATCGTGGTGGAAGAATACCTGCACCAATTCACAGCTTGAAGAATTAGTTTATAAATTTAAAAGACTTCCGCCGATTTAGCGGAAGTTTTTTAAAAAAGGGTGAAAATATGGATAAACTTATAAAAAGAATAAACGAACTGTATGCAAAATCGAAAAATGAAGGTTTGACAGATGACGAAAAGGCAGAACAGACCGAACTGCGGAAAAAGTATATTCAGTCATTTCGTCAAGGTGTGGTAAATACGATGGAAAATGTCAGAATAGTGGACAAGGACGGAAACAAGAAAAAACTGGAAAGAAAAAAATGATTTTTCGATGCAACCTTTTGGCAGTTTGCTTAGTATTATATATGGAAGGAGGTTCAGGGATTGACTGAAAATACACCTAAGAAAAACGACAAACGTTATATCGTTGAAAAGTATTTTGATATGATATACAAGCTTGCTCTTTCGCAGACTAAGAGTCGCGACTTGGCTGACGATGTTGTTCAGGAGGTCTTTTTGCGTTTCTTGAAATCAGACAAGAATTTTGAGAGTGACGAACATATTAAGGCATGGCTTATTCGTGTGGCGGTAAACTGCTCACACAATGTATTTTCAAATTCCTGGGCTCAAAAAACGGCACCCCTTACCGAGGATATTGTCTTTGACACCGAGGAAAAGGGTGATGTGTATTATGCGGTGCTTGAGCTTCCGCAAAAATATAGAGCAGTGATACATCTCTTTTATTATGAGGATATGTCAATAGATGAGATTTCAAAAGCGTTGGGGGCAAACCCGTCTACAGTCAAGTCACAGCTCAGCCGTGGCAGAAAAATGCTAAAGAATATGCTGGAGGGAGGATACGGTCTTGTTTAAAAAATATTATAAGGCTGCAAATGATGACATTAAAACAAACAGGGAACTAATAGATAGGATTTTTGAAGCAGCAGAAAAACCGTCAAAGACGATAAAGTTTACAAAGATTTATAAGGTAGGTACGGCTGTTGCAGCGGTATTTGTTTTTGCGGCAGGTGCATTTTTGTACCCGCAAATAGCAAAGCTTAATGAAACACCAAATCTGCCTGTACAGACCGGCCTAGTAAGTGGTGAGAAAAAAGTTGAGCCGATTAACGTAGAAACAGAAGAGAAAACATTACAGAAGGAAACTACTGAGCCGATTGTTCAGCAGAAAAATTCTGCAAGGACAGCGAGTGAACCTGTGCTCGAATCTATCGAAGAGGATGTAAATTCAGGAATAAATGTCGCATCAGAAACAGAAGGTGCTCAGCCGTTTTCTATTCCTGAAAGGCAGTCAGGCAGAATGATTGATGCACCGCCTGCCAACGATACAAGAGAAATAGCTGTAGACAGCTTTACAGAGATAACAGCAGAGGAGACCGAAAAAATTCAAAAATTCCTTAAAACGACATTTGGTGAAAAGGATGAAGAAACCGGCAATGTTTTTATATTTGAGATTGTCGGTAAGGCAGAAAATATGTATCTTGGCAGATGGAAGTGGTTTGTTGTTGACCATAGCTCCATGCTGTGCGAATTTGTAATAAATGAAGAATTGACCGAAATGTATGAGTGCATTTATACAGAAAATCAGATGGTTGAGTGGAACACACAGAATAATTTATTGAATAATTAAAGATAACGCTCCGGAAAATGAACTTCCGGGGTGTTTTTTCTTGACTTAAAATGAATTTAGTTGTATAATGTCGAAGGACTTTTAATGTATAAAGGAGCTCTGCATATATGAAAAAAATACAGTCACTTGGTATCTTGCTGATGACAGCAATGATTTGGGGCTTTGCCTTTGTCGCACAAAGGGTGGGAGCGGATTTTGTTGGGGCATTTACATTTAATGGTGTGCGTTTTTCTTTGGGTGCTCTTTCTCTGATTCCGGTTATAATGGCTTTTGAAAAGCGTGAAGCAGAAGCTGAGGCTCATGTAAAAAAATTACGCTTAACCATTCTTGTGGGAATTGTTGCCGGGGTAATACTTTTTATTGCATCATCGTTGCAACAGATTGGTATTGAGATTACAGGCAGTGCAGGCAAGGCAGGTTTTATAACCGGACTTTATACAGTCTTGGTGCCTATTTTCGGGATTTTTCTTAAAAAGAAAACAAACATTAATATATGGATTGGTGCGGTGTTTGCTGTTGTGGGTATGTTTTTGCTTTGCATAAACGAAAAGTGGCAGATAAGCTATGGCGATGCTGTCCTGCTGTGCAACTCAGTATTCTGGGCATTTCATATACTCATTATTGACCGTTTTGTTAATTCAATTTATTCGATACGATTTGCTATGACTCAATTTGTAGCATGCGGTTTACTGGGCTTGGTTTTTGCCTTTGCGGGCGAAACCATAACAATCGAGGGATTAAAGGCTGCTGCTGTACCGATTTTATATGGCGGACTTATGTCGGTTGGTGTGGCTTATACCTGCCAGATTATTGGTCAAAAGCATGCTGACCCAACTTATGCATCAATTATTCTTTCAACAGAGTCGATGTTCAGTGCAATTGGGGGAGCAATTGTTCTGCACGAGGTTATGACAGGTAGAGGGTATGTGGGCTCTATATGCATATTTATTGGTATAATTGTATCTCAGATAGTTCCCCGAAAACTTAAAAAGCCCGTAAAATAGCTGTTTCCCCAAAGGACAACGGTGCCGATGATTGTCGGGGAAATACGAAGGTATCTTCGTGACAACACATCAATACGTGTCAGCCGTTCGCTTAGGGATACGGCATACAAAGCACTTTCTGCAAAGGAGCGGCTTATAAACAAAAATTCAAAAGAACCCACAATTGAAGAAATAGCTTCCGAAATGGGTATGAAGCGTGAGGAAATTTCAAATGCCCTTGATGCAATTATGGATCCTGTTTCACTTTTTGAACCTGTGTATCACGATGGCGGTGATGCTGTTTTTGTGATGGATCAGGTAAAGGATGAAAAAAATCTTGATGATTCATGGTTGCAGAATATCTCAATTAAAGAAGCAATGAAGCATTTAAATCTGCGCGAGCAGAACATACTAAAACTGAGATTTTTTATAGGCAAAACACAGATGGAAATTGCCAACGAAATAGGGATTTCCCAGGCTCAGGTTTCACGGCTTGAAAAAAATGCACTTGGGCATATGAAAAAGTATTTGTGACAGATATTCAGGGCGGCGTATTTGCCGCTCAATATACATAAAAGCAGGTGTTAAATTGGTAAAAAGGTTTATTCTTAAAAACGAGGTAATGTGTATTGCAATTCTGGCTGCGGTAATCACGTCGATATTTGTACCGCCTGATGGTGAGTATCTTGGCTATTTTGATTTCAAGACGTTGACTTGTCTGTTTTGCACTCTTGCGGTGGTTTGTGCATTGAAAAATATCTATTTTTTCAGAATTGTTGCAAGTGAGATTGTCAAGGTTTTTAAAACCACAAGGTCAGCGGTTATTGCACTTGTGTACATAACATTTATAGGGTCTATGCTGATTGCAAACGATATGGCGCTTATTACATTTCTGCCCTTGGGGTACTATGTTCTTACCTCAACGGATAACGAAGAGTATATGAGCTTTACATTCATTATGCAAAACATTGCAGCAAACCTTGGCGGAATGCTAACACCCTTCGGAAATCCGCAAAATCTTTATCTGTACAGTTATTTTAATATTCCTACGGGCGAATTTGTCAAAATAATGTTTTTTCCGTTTATTGTTTCCATTATTCTGATTACCCTATGTTGTCTCAGGGTGGATAATAATAAATTGAAAATTGAAAAGGCTTATGACAAAAAGCTTGAATGGAAAAGAACATTAATCTACCTTGTATTGTTTGCTTTTTCGATACTTATTGTCTTCAGGTCGATTTCTTATATCTGGGGGCTTATTGTGATACCTGTGGCATTGTTTTTTCTTGACCGAAAGGCTTTAAAAAAGGTGGATTACTCACTTCTTATGACGTTTTGTGCATTCTTTGTTTTTGCGGGAAATATGTCAAGAATTCCGGTGATAAGCAATTTTCTTGGTTGGCTTATTGAAAAAAACACCTTGCTTTTTGGCGTGCTTTCCTGCCAGCTTATCAGTAACGTGCCAAGCGCAATATTGCTGTCACGATTTACCGAAAATTACCCCCAACTGCTTGTTGCTGTGAATATAGGCGGTGCAGGAACTTTAATTGCATCCCTTGCAAGCCTTATAACATTCCGTGAATTTGTGAAGCGTCAGCCCGAGCAGGCGAAATATTACATAAAAGAATTTTCACTGTATAATTTTGGAATATTGTGTATATTGTTAATTTTAATTATGTTTTTGCAATAATGTTGGAAAAGTATCATAAATGGTGTATAATGGCATTGACAAAACAGAGATATGTATATTACTATTATATCAATAAATCAGAAGGGAGATTTTCCAGATGAAAAAAATATTTTTTTCTATCCTTCTTGTGATGATGGTTGTTCTTGGAACTGTAAACTGTCTGGCGGCAGAACAGGATACATACCTCATATACAAGAACCATAACTTTGATGACCATAATGTGGGCGACAAGCCAAGTGCATTTGTATGGCATCCCTGTAAATCTGAATATATTGTTGTAGACAGCGTTTACTATGACGAAGAGCCACTGCGTCTTGCTGCCATTAACAACACAGAAGTTGTCAAGATTGAAAAGGACGGTAATGTTGATAACCTTGCGGCAAAGTTTAATGCGGTTGAAGCTATCAAGGGCGAGGCAGCTATGGCACGTGCGCTTATTCAGTATTACCCCATTAAGGAAAATGGTGTTATAAGCTTCTCGTTTAGAGTGGATGATTTTAATACAGATAAAATTGTTTGGTTTAATGGTAATGTTATTAAAAACCTAGATGTAAACTATGCTGATAACAATAATCTGTTTAACTTTATTAAGATAGAGGGGAATAATGTTTATTTCAATGACAGCCAGTTGATTGCCGAAGATATAAAGGCTGATACCTGGTACAGAATTGATCTTGCATTTAACCTTAAAAGCGGCGATGGAACATTTTATTTTAACGGCAATCCGAAATCGGTAACACTGCCAAAGGAATTATTCAATGTTTCGGAAGTGCGCTTTGATTTTCCTGTGTCTGTTGGCAATAACGAAGGTTCTTGGTACGTTGATGACCTTAAAATTTATGAAGCAGAAAAATTGGTTGATGACAGTGTAATCAACGCTCAATGGAAGGAATTTACCGACAGTGTATTCTATACCAGCTATGAGTTTGACTCAAGCCGTCAGACTTGCTATGATTTTATGGCATATCTTCGCAGCAAAGGTAAAAAGTTTGCAGTTGTTCATACCAATAAATTCTTTGACGGCAGCCGCGTGATTGATATGCCTGTGAAATTTACGAGCAAGGATAATCAGATTATAGCTCCTGTCCGTGTTCTTGCCGAAAGCTATGGTGCAAAGGTAGAATGGGAAGATGCAACCAGAACAGTAAAAATTTTATATAACGGCAAAACTATGAATTTGGTTCCCGAGAAAAATCTTTGTAGTATTGACGGCAAAACCAAAAAATTAAATATACCTGCAGCCTTGACGGGCGGATATACATATATGCATGTTGATGATTTGTGTGATTTCCTTGGTGAAGAATACATTCTGCAAAATGACATTTTGTGGCTTGATGAACCAAATGAATACGATTGGCATATGCCTCTTGATGCAAGTGGCAATGAAGTTACGGGTGCCAGCAATACTTCAATTGATGAAAATATCTACAACCGCACCTTAAGAATGTGTCTTTTTGACAGACCTTTGGATGAAGATGTTGACACCGCAATAAAAACCTACAGCCCCAATAATCAGCATCCGCGTATTGAGTTCACACCTGAGTCACTTGCTCGCATTAAAGAAGGTGCAAAAACAGATAAACAGCTTCAAATGATTATCAACAACATCTTTGTATCAGCAGAGAAAATTATCGGAAAGCCCGGAGTTGAACGTAAACTTCACGACGGTAAGCGTGCAGCATATATCGGTACAACCGGTGATTATTTGTCAAGCTTGTCAGCGGCTTATCTGCTTACTGATGATGAGGCAAAAAAGGCGGAATATAAATCAGAAATGTGGCGTCATATTTGTCACGTTGGGGACCCCGAGCTTTTCCCCGACTGGCATATGCAGCAGAACTCTGCTCTCGGCACATGCGAAGGAATGTATGGTTTTGCCCACGCATTTGACTGGGTTGACTGGACTCAGGAAGAAAAAGATTTCATAGTTGAGATATGCAAACGCAACGTCTTTGAACACGCACTTCATGCATATACCTGTAACGGACACGCGTGGTATCACAGTATATGTTACGGCAAAGGCAATCAGTCTCTTATTTCCAACGGCGGTGTTATGCAGGCAGCTATTGCTATGTATGATGAAGACCCCGAGTACTTCCAGGATGTAATACGCGGTGCTATCCGTGCGACTGAGGGCGGTACCATTGTATACTTCCCATACGGGGAATATGCAGAAGGCATCTCTTATTGGCGTTATGCAGGAGCCAGATTCCCACAGGTATTCAAAGCAATGCAGACATCAATGGGTACCGACTGGGGCAGAACTGAAATCCCCGGTGTATTGGAAACAGCGACATTCCCCTTCCGTATGCGTGGTGCAACAACTGCCTATGCATTTGGTGACGGCCAGCCCGAGGATGCAGTAATTCCGCTTATGATGTTCTGTGCCGACCAGACAAATAATAAATCGCTTGCTCAGTACAGAAAAGATAAAATGGGTCAGTCAGGCTCTATTGTCGATGTTGCAAACTGGGTATTTGATACCGAAGAATACAATGATGGTCTTGATGTATATGATGCTGATGTATATAATCAAAACAACTCTACCGTTATTTTGAAAACAGGCTGGAGTCTCGCTGATGCAACAATTGCTCTTCACGGCGGTGCAAATAACGACCCCCACGGACATAAGGACGTAGGTTCATTCCAGCTTGATATGAACGGTGTTCGCTTTGGTATGGATTTGCCGCGTGATGATTATAATCTGCGTGACCTTGGTCACTATAACAAAAAAAGAGTTGATGAGTTCTGGCCCGAGGGCTATCCCTTTACAGGCGGTCACTATTACCGCATCAAGGGTGAAGGACACAACACGGTTATTGCAAATCGTCAGGAAACAAATATCAAAAGCTCAAAAGATGAAAAGTCTTATGATATGAACCGCAAAGGTAAATCCAAATTTACTAAAACCGAGTTTAGTGATACATCCTCATTTGCACTTCTCGATATGACAGACACCAATGACATTTATGAATCTGCCATCCGCGGAGTCAAGCTCGACAAGCTGAATAATATAATTGAAGTTCAGGATAATTTCAAGGCAAAATCTGAGACAGACTTCCTCTGGTCAATGCACACCTATGCACAGATTGAGGTTGCAAAGGATGGAAAATCTGCAATTCTCACACAGAACAATCAGAGAATTAAGGCAACAATTATTAACGATTGTGACTACAAGTTTGAGGTTCTTCCAGCGGCATTTGACGAGACCTATGGGACATCTGTAAAACCGCCTTTTGAAACACCAAACGTTGTATATGGTGTCGAAGACCCGTTCTATATTCTGCACGGCAAAGCGTGTGATGTCCTGAGTGATGCCAGAAAGCTTGCTGTAAGAACAGAAAAGGGAAAGGATGTTAAAAACTTCAGACTGGCAGTAACCTTCCAGCCTTATATTGAAGGAAATACCGCAAAGGCTGATTATGTTCCGCTTGAATCGTGGAAAAACAACAAGGTAAGCCGTCAGAACCTTGCATCAGTTACGGTTGATGGTAAACCTCTTAATACATTTAACCCTGATAAGTATAATTATTCGGTGCTTGTTGTTACCGAAAAGTCTGATGTTCCTGAAATCAAGGCTAAAGCAGTTGATTCAACAGTTAAGATTGAAACAATTAAGGCAGCAACAGTTCCGGGTGTTACAAACCTGATTTTAAAGAAAGACGGTGTGGCTGTTGGTCAGTATTCATTCCTTGTTACTCCTATCAATAACACCGCAAAGTTCCACAGCGACAAACAGCTCCCGATTTTTGCATACTCTGTTTCATCAGAGCCGCAGACTCAGAATGGCGTGGCAAACTTGTTTGATGGTGACTTCGTAACCAAGTATGCAACCGACGAACAAGGCGGCAACGTGATAATGGATTTGGGCAGTGTTATTGAGGGTAACCTTAAACTCAATATTTCTTGTCTCAGCGGTGACAAACGTACAGAAAACTTCAAGATTGAATACTCAGTTGACGGCTTAAATTATACCGAGGCATTTAATGGTCACAACAGCGGTACAACCACAGGCTTAGAACAGTTTGATATTGGAAATAAGGCTCGTTATGTAAGAGTAAGCTTCTATGGTTCAAGCAAAGGTTCTTGGGTATCTGTAACTGAATTGTTTGTATCTAATGAAAAATAAATAGTCTATACAAAATATCCGGCGGATGAAAATTCCGCTGGATATTGTTTTATATAATAATTTGGCTCTTTGTCAATAGTTGGGGTCAAATATGAAAGAGTTCTGCTTTGAAGTTGAACAAATACTAATGGAGAAAATCAAGGACAGGGATAATGCCGAAAGATATGAACGAGTGATAGAAAAGCGAAACAGAGAAATCGAAGGGTTCAAAAATGAGATTGCAAAAATAGAGAACATTGATAAAACAATCAAAGAGAGAAAAAAGGCAATGCTCGAAAATGCAAATCTGTTTGATAAGATATTAAGTGAAAAGGAACTGAGCCACACAAATCTGTGTCTGCTATTAGAAAAAATAATAATCCATGAGGATGAGTATGGTCTTCGCCTTGAAATACGAATGAAAGCACCATTCCTTGAAAAAAGTTATACAGATGAAATTGGTATGATATGCGAAGAAGAATACGAGGAAGTATCCGCCTGACAAATAACGGACACGAAAAAAGCTTACAGTCAAATCCTGTAAGCTTTTTGTCGGTGGTGCGGCTGAAGGGACTTGAACCCCCACGTCATTGACACTAGATCCTAAGTCTAGCGCGTCTGCCAATTCCGCCACAGCCGCAAATGCTACTGTTTGATTATATCAGTAAATGACGCGATTGTCAAGAAGTTTTGGACGTTTTATTTAATTATATTAGATTAACCGTTGTTTTTTCTTGAAAGAATAATGTTTGTAATAATGCCAAGGATAAGAGCACATGCAACAGGTGTAAGAGTAACCTTGCCAAAGTTAAGTGTAAGACCTCCGATACCAGCAATAAGAATTACACTGGCAACAAAAAGATTTCTGTTATCCTCAAGGTCTATATTCTTAAACATCTTAAGACCGCTTACTGCAATAAAACCATAAAGTGCCATACACACGCCACCCATTACGCAAGAAGGAATAGAGTTTACAAATGCGATAAAGGGAGAAATGGCAGAAATAACTATTGCAAGAATTGCTGCTGTCAAAATGGTAAGTACCGAGGCGTTTCTTGTGATAGCTACACATCCAACAGATTCACCGTAGGTTGTATTAGGACAACCGCCGAAGAATGCGCCTACCATTGATCCAATACCGTCACCAAGGAGTGTTCTGTGAAGACCGGGTTCTTCGAGGAGATCTTTTTCGATAATTGAAGAAATATTTTTATGGTCGGCAATATGTTCTGCAAAAACAACAAATGCAACAGGTACATATGCAACTGCAAGTGTTGCTATATACGAACCGTTAAGTTCGCCCAAACCCTTAAATGCTGTAAGGAAGGTGAAATCAGGAAGTGAAATAAATGTAGAAAGATTTACACCATCATCAACAAGTGAGCCGAATGAGTCAAAGCTGAGAACCTTAAGTGCATCAATGCCTGCGGCATTACCGATAAGTGTAAATACCAAAGCTACAACATATCCGGCAAGAATACCCAGAATAAAGGGTATGAGCCGTGCCATTTTTTTGCCAAAGGTTGAGCAAGCCATTGTTGTAAACAATGTTACCAAAGCACAAATCAAACACACAAAAGGTGAAGCAAGCTGAATATTTTCAGCATTTACAACATTCCCCTTAAGTACATCGCCAACGGCGTTGCCAGCAAGTGAAAGACCGATGATAGCAACGGTAGGACCGATAACAATTGCAGGCATAAGTTTGTTTATCCATTGTACACCTACAGCTTTAACAACCAAAGCTATAATTACATAAACAAGTCCTGCAAAAAGTGCACCGATAATTAAGCCAAGGTATCCAAGTGACATTGACACACCGCCTGCAAAGGCTGTGCACATTGATGCAATAAATGCAAATGATGAGCCAAGGAACACAGGACTCTTTTTTCTTGTGAAAAGAATATAAACAAGAGTACCTGCCCCCGCACCCAAAAGCGCTGCGGCAGAACTCATTGTCGAGCCAGTTGCACCGTTAACAACAACAGGAACAACCAGTGTTGCCGCCATAATTGCAAGCAACTGCTGAATAGCAAAGATAATAAGCTGTCCAAATTTGGGTTTATCATCAATGTTGTAGATTAGTTTCATTGGGAATCTCTCCTTTGAAATATATTATTATCTTCTTGAGTATAACATATCAAAAATTCTTTGTAAATAACTTTGTGAAAATTGTCGAAAAAATAAATGCACAAAATTTAGTGGTAAATTTAGGAGTTATACACAATATATTGGCCCGGCGTTTAAATTATACACATTTATCTTGGTATGCATAAGCATTAATTACACAAATTAAGAAAATCTACAAAAAACCAAATAAAGATATATTCAGATAGAAAAAGTTGTGTTATAATAGATAAAAATAATTAAAATCAATATAATGAGGTGACTGAGTGTGACTAAACCCACAAAAGACAAATATTGTGATGAATTAAATATAGGTGCTTTGCTTGACCGTGAAGAAGTTGTTCTTGATAATGAATTGATTAATAATGAAATTGCCGGCAAGGTTGTTCTTGTTACTGGTGCAGGCGGAACAATAGGTTCGGAACTTTGCAGACAAATTGCAGTTTATAAGCCGAATAAGTTAATTCTTCTTGATATATATGAAAACACAATGTATCAGCTTGAAAATGAATTGGAAGAAAGATTTCCCGGGCAATCAGTCGTTTCGATTGTTGCATCAATAAGGGACAAAAAAAGGCTTGAAATAATATTTGATAGATTCAGTCCTGATATTGTTTTTCACGCGGCGGCACACAAACACGTTCCTCTAATGGAAACAAGCCCCGGTGAAGCTGTGAAAAACAATGTACTGGGCACCCTGAATACTGCAAAATGTGCGGTAAATTGTGGTGCAAAAAAATTTATTCTTATTTCTACAGATAAGGCTGTTAATCCCACCAGTGTTATGGGTGCAAGCAAACGTATATGCGAGATGATAGGGACGGCTCTGCAAAACAGCACCAACACAGAATTTGCGGCAGTAAGGTTTGGCAATGTTCTTGGGTCAAGCGGCTCGGTTGCTTTAAGATTTCAGAGACAGATTAAACAGGGTGGGCCGGTAACTGTTACACACCCTGATGTTACAAGATTTTTTATGACAGTTGCTGAGGCGGCTCGGCTTGTCCTTCAGGCGGCGGCATATGCTAAATGAGGAGAAATTTTTGTTCTTGATATGGGTCAGCCTGTAAAAATTCTCGATTTGGCAAAGCGGATGATTGCACTTGCGGGGCTTGAAGCAGGCCGTGATATAAAGATAGAATTTACCGGACACCGACCGGGAGATAAGGAATTTGAGGAGCTTCTTACGGATGAGGAAGGATTGACTGTAACTCAGCACAAAAAGATTTTTATTGCAAAGCCGGAACATATTGATGCAGATGAACTTATGCAAAAAATTGAAGGATTGAGGGCTGTTGCTGATAAAAATGAAGAAACTGTTAAGTTAGAAATTGCAAAGATGGCCCCAACATACACCATAAATAGCAAATTGTCTCAAAAAAATAGATAAAATACTTGACTTTATTGCTTTAGTGTGATAGAATACAAGCATCTCATAAAAATAAATGCGTTTGAGCAGAAACAAGTAGGGCTTGTTGGAGTCTTTAGAGAGTTGCCGGTTGGTGCAAGGCAATGACAAAGGCATGCTTGAATACCTTCTGCGAGCAGTGCACCGAAAGGAAACAAGTAGGCTGCAACGGGTGTTCCCGTTATAGAACAAGGGTATTTGTTGATACCCGATAAGGTCATTGCTGTAAGGCTTTGGCGAATTGAGGTGGTACCACGGGAATTTCTCGTCCTCAGACAAAATCTGTAGGGCGAGTTTTTATTTTGCCCTAAAAAAGAAAGGGTGATTTTTTATGGGTATTAAAATTGGTATGTTGGTGATTTTCTTTGCAGCGATGATTGCAGTAGGGCTTTATTGCAGAAAACACTCAACAGATGTCAGAGGTTTTGTTCTTGGCGGAAGAACGGTTGGTCCGTGGCTTACGGCTTTTGCATACGGAACATCCTATTTCTCAGCGGTTATTTTTGTAGGTTATGCAGGACAGTTCGGTTGGAAGTTTGGTATTGCTTCAACCTGGATTGGTATAGGCAACGCAGTTCTTGGTTCGCTTCTTGCGTGGATGGTTCTGGGACGCAGAACAAGGCTTATGAGTCAGCATCTCGAAAGTTCAACTATGCCTGAGTTCTTTGGCAAAAGATACAGCAGCCCTGCTCTTAAGATTGCGGCATCTGCAATTGTTTTTGTGTTTCTTATTCCATACACAGCGTCGTTGTACAATGGCCTTTCAAGACTCTTTGAAATGGCTTTTCCTGGTGTAAGCTATTCTGTGTGTGTAATTGTAATGGCAATTCTTACCGGAATTTATGTTATTGCCGGTGGATATATGGCAACCGCAATTAACGACTTTATTCAGGGTATTATTATGATTGTGGGCATTATAGCCGTAATTGCGGCTGTGCTTACACAAAACGGCGGATTTGTTGAAGCTCTTAACGGTTTAGCTGAGGTCAGCATAGAAGGAAATGCTCCCGGTGCATTTAATTCGTTCTTTGGTCCCGACCCATTGGGACTTTTGTCTGTGGTAATTCTCACATCCTTGGGAACCTGGGGTCTTCCGCAGATGGTGCAGAAGTTCTATGCTATAAAGAGCGAGAAGGATATAACCAAGGGTACAATTATTTCAACTGTGTTTGCTGTTATTGTTGCCGGAGGATGTTATTTCCTTGGTGGCTTCGGCAGATTGTTTACAGATAAGCTTACATTCCTTCCCGATGGTTCAATCGCAGGTGGCTTTGATGCCATAGTTCCCACAATGCTTTCGGGTCTTCCTGATATACTGATTGCGGTGGTTATCGTACTGGTACTGTCAGCATCAATGTCAACTCTGTCATCACTTGTTCTGACTTCAAGCTCAACCCTCACACTTGATCTTTTAAAGGGTCACGTTATAAAGCAGATGTCTGAAAAAAAGCAGATTCTTATTATGAGAATACTGATAGTTGTATTTATTGCGGTTTCCGCATACATAGCATTAAACAAAGATAAGCTCAGTGCAATTGCTGATATGATGGGTATTTCATGGGGAGCATTGGCGGGTGCATTTCTTGCTCCGTTTATGTACGGACTATACTGGAAAAAGACAACTAAAGCTGCAGTATGGGCAAGCTTCATTTTCGGTACAGGTATAATGATGCTTAATATGTTTATGCGAGGTTCATTCCCTGTAATTTTGCAGTCACCTATAAACTGTGGTGTTGTTGCAATGCTGGGCAGTTTGGTTATTGTTCCGATTGTCAGCATAATTACTAAAAAACCAGATAAAGCATTGACAGAAGAAATGTTTACTTGTTATAATAAAGAAGTAGTTGTCCTTGCAAAAAAATCTTTGGGCGATTAATAAATGAATTTTATACAGAAGGACTGTCTGTTTTTACAGACAGCCTTTCTGTCGTTTTTAAAAGGAGAAAGAAAATGCCGATTACAGAAATTTTACAAAAGAATGCGGATTTTTATCCCAACGATGTGAGTTTGGTTGAGATTAATCCAACTCACGAAAAGCAATCAAGGTTGACCTGGCGTGAATATTCGCTTATTGAGGCAAACCCCAATGAAGCATACCGAAAGGAAATTACGTGGAGTGAGTTTAACAAACGTGCGAATCGATTTGCAAATTTTCTTTTGTCAAGAGGAATTAAAAAGGGCGATAAGGTTGCAATTCTGCTGATGAACTGCATCGAATGGCTGCCAATTTATTTTGGTGCACTCAAGACGGGTGCATTGGCTGTTCCGCTTAATTATCGTTATGCATCTGACGAAATAAAATATTGTCTTGAACTTGCTGATGCCGATGTGCTTATATTCGGACCTGAATTTACCGGTCGAGTTGAACAGATTTGCTCTCGTGTTAAACGGGTGAAGATGTGGCTTTATCATGGCGAAGACTGCCCCACATTTGCCGAAAGCTATGACAATCTTATGGCATATGCATCGTCTAAAAATCCTCAGATTAAGCTGAGTGATGATGATGAGGGTGCAATTTATTTTTCATCAGGGACAACCGGTTTTCCCAAAGCAATTATACATAAACACAGAAGTCTTGTTCACGCTTGTATGACCGAGCAGAATCACCATTCGCAGACAAAGGATGATGTATTCCTTTGCATACCGCCCCTTTATCATACAGGTGCAAAAATGCACTGGTTTGGAAGCTTCCTAGTGGGCGGTAAAGCGGTTATCCTTAAAGGTATCAAGCCCGAATGGATTTTGAAAGCCGTTTCCGAAGAAAAGTGTTCAATCGTATGGCTGCTTGTACCCTGGGCACAGGATATCCTTGATGCAATTGAACGTGGAGATATCAAATTGGAGGATTATCAGCTTTCACAGTGGAGACTTATGCACATAGGTGCACAACCTGTCCCCCCGAGCTTGATAAAGCGTTGGAAAAAGTACTTCCCCGACCACTCATATGATACCAACTATGGCTTGTCAGAGTCTATCGGCCCGGGCTGTGTACATCTTGGCGTTGAAAACGAGCATAAGGTTGGCGCAATCGGAAAAGCCGGCTTTGGCTGGGAAGTAAAAATTGTTGACGAAAACGGAAGCACCGTTGAACGTGGCGATGTTGGCGAGCTTGCAGTTAAAGGTCCCGGTGTGATGACAGCGTATTATAAGGATGAAAAAGCTACCAATGATGTCTTAAAGGATGATTGGCTGTTTACGGGTGATATGGCAAGAGAGGACGAAGACGGATTTATCTTCCTTGTAGACCGTAAGAAGGACGTTATCATTTCGGGCGGTGAAAATATTTACCCCGTACAGATTGAGGACTTCTTAAGAAAGAACGATAAAATCAGCGACGTTGCCGTTATCGGACTTCCCGACAGCCGTCTCGGCGAGATTTCAGCTGCAATTATCCAGATTAAAGAAGGAATGGAGGCAACAGAGGAGGAAATCAATGATTTTTGTCTTGACCTTCCCAGATACAAAAGACCCCACAAAATTATTTTTGCTGACGTTCCCAGAAATCCAACAGGAAAGATTGAAAAACCAAAGCTCAGACAAATTTACTGCGGTGAAAGTGTTGTTGCACAGCAGAATGAAATAAAATAATTTGCGAAAGGAAACTACATAAAATGAAAAAGTTATTGCTTGGTAATGCTGCGGTAGCTCGTGGTGCATATGAAGCAGGCGTAAATGTTGTTGCATCATATCCCGGAACACCCAGTACAGAAATAACCGAAGAAATTGTAAAATTTGAAGAAATTTATGCAGAATGGTCACCCAACGAAAAGGTTGCAGGCGAGGTTGCAATCGGTGCATCCATTGCAGGTGCAAGAGCAATGAGCTGTATGAAGCACGTTGGTCTTAACGTTATGGCTGACCCGATTTTTACAGTTAGCTATACAGGTGTAAACGGCGGTCTGGTATTCTGCGTTGCAGACGACCCCGGAATGCATTCTTCACAAAACGAGCAGGATTCAAGACATTATGCAAAGGCATCAAAGATTATGATGCTTGAGCCTGCAGATTCCTCGGAATGTAAGGAATACACTCGTCAGGCATTTGAATTGTCCGAAAAGTTTGATACACCCGTATTTATAAGGCTTTCAACCAGAGTTTCACACTCGCAGAGCCTTGTTGAACTTGGTGAAAGAGCAGATGTTCCGGTGAAGGCATACGAAAAGAACCCTGCAAAGTATGTTATGATGCCGGGCAATGCTATCAAGCGTCACGTAGATGTAGAAAACAGAATTAAAGAATTAGTTGAGTTTGCCGAATCCACAGAACTCAACACAGTTGAGAAAAACGGCGCAAAAATCGGTGTTATTACAGCAGGTATTGCTTATGAATACGCAAAGGAAGCCCTTGGTGCATCGGCAGACTTCCTGAAGCTGGGTATGGTTTACCCTATGCCAAAGCAAAAGATTATTGATTTTGCAAAGAACTATGACAAGGTTTATGTTATTGAAGAGCTTGACCCTGTTATTGAAGACCATTGCAAAGCATTGGGTCTTGATGTGTGTGGAAAAGAACTGTTCACACTTTTGGGTGAATATACACCCACAATGATAAAGAAGGCAGTTCTTGGTGAGGATGCACCTGATGTCCTTTCTGCAGATGAAGCTATTCCCGTAAGACCTCCTGTAATGTGTGCAGGCTGTCCGCACAGAGGAACATTTTATGTGCTCAAAAAGCTTGGTCTTGTTGTATCGGGAGATATCGGCTGTTATACCCTTGGTGCAACACCGCCCCTGCAGTCGGTTGACACAACTATCTGTATGGGTGCGTCGGTAAGTGCGGCTCATGGTATGGCAAAGGCTCAGGGTGCTGAATTCAATAAGAAACTTGTGTCTGTTATCGGTGATTCAACATTTATGCATTCGGGTATAACGGGACTTGTTGATATTGTATATAACAAGGGTAATAACACGGTTATAATTCTTGACAACTCAATAACCGGTATGACCGGCCATCAGGAAAATCCCACAACGGGCAGAACAATCCGTGGCGAGGCAACAAAACAGGTTGACTTGTTTGCACTTTGCAAGGCTGTTGGAATTGACAGAGTAACAGTTGCTGACCCATTTGACATCAAGAAATTTGAGGAGGTTGTCAAGGCAGAGGTTAATGCTGATGAACCATCGGTTATTATTGCACAAAGACCCTGCGCACTGCTTAAAACAGTTAAGTATTCAGGAACCTGCAAGATTACAGACAAGTGCAAAAACTGCAAAATGTGTATGAAACTTGGATGTCCGGCAATTACACTGAAGGATGGCAAGGTTGTGATTGATGCAACACAGTGCAACGGCTGTGGACTTTGTATAAATGTTTGTCCGTTTGGGGCTATTGAAAAGGAGGAAAATTGATATGACTAAGAACATAATGATTGTTGGTGTTGGCGGTCAGGGAACACTCCTTGCGAGCAGAATTTTGGGTAACACAGTTATAAACGAAGGCTATGATGTTAAGGTTTCAGAGGTTCACGGTATGAGCCAGCGTGGCGGCAGCGTTGTGACCTATGTAAAATACGGCGATAAGGTACATTCTCCCATTGTTGACCGTGGTGAGGCTGACGTTATTTTAGCCTTTGAACTTCTGGAGGCATATCGTGCTCTTCCATATTTGAAGGAAGGCGGAAAGATTATTATTAATAATCAGCAGATTGACCCTATGCCTGTTATCACAGGTGCGGCAGCATATCCTGAAAATATTGCCGAAAAGATTGCTGCAGTATGTGATACAACCGTTGTTGACGCATTAGCTCTTGCAAGGACTGCGGGCAATATAAAGGCTGTTAATGTCGTTCTCATTGGTGTTATGGCAAAAACAACTGATATACCATATGAAAACTGGATTGAAACCATAAAGACAACAGTGCCCGAAAAATTTCTTGAGGTAAATCTTAAAGCTTTTGAACTTGGATATAATCTAAAATAATAATAAGGAGCATTAAAATGGAAAGAGATTTAGTTTTAAACGGATTTCGTATTGGAGAATACAGTATTAGCGATAAGGAATTTTATGAGCAGTTTGAACAGAAGTATTCTGAGGATATGAACTATGTTATGATTTCTACAGGAGTAGCAGGTAAGGCTGGAATTGAATTAAGCCAGCAGGATTTTATTGACTGGGCAAAATTCCTTACCGACAAAAAGGTTTTTTTTACATTCAATGGTGGCGGTAAATACAGGGCTCACGCAGGCTTTACTCAGGAAACTGCAAAAAAGATGAAGGAAATTGCCGGGGAATACTTCTTGTCTTATGAAATGGGCGAAATGGGTTCTACATATTCCTGCAAGCCATCGGGCTACAGACCTCCCTTTGATATAGTGTACAAGGATTTGCAGGAAGCAAAGGATATATATATTGGACGTTTAAAAGAGGGCGCTGAGGATAATGCTATGGGTGGCGTTCTTGATACATCGGTTAATGAATCAACCTCTATGGTAGCTTACAACTGTGAGGCAGGAACAACCTTCCCCCGAATGGAAATCTGGCCCGGTGATGTTGAAATTACCACAGCCATTGCCCGTGGTACAGCGAATGCTTACAACTGTAAGGGCTGGGGTGCATATATGGCTCACGAATGGTACGGCGGTCTCAGGTATGATACCCTTAAAGAAAAACGCTTTAAAATGGGATATGACTATGCTTATCTCACAGGCGGAAACTATTTTGTAACCGAAAGCGGTGACGAGAGGGCAGGCTCACATTTGGCTGTCTGCGCTGACCAAAATACAGTTAAACGCTTTGAGTATGACCACCCTGTTTGTCAGAACTACCGCAATGTTATGGCAGATTTTGCAAAGTTTGCAAAGGATGATTTTCGCCCTGCGGGCGGTCCCAAGGTAAGAGTTGCTTTTGTACGTGGTAATCTTGACGGATGGAGCTTCCGTCACAGTGGCGGCTCACTCTGGAGAGCACATCAGCAAAAAGAATACGGCTATGGTCCTGCTGAATTTGCTTGGCGAATACTCGAAAATCTTCAGTGCAAGCGTCGTTGGTGCGATGTACACAACTATGGCGAGGTTGACCTTTCTGCGGCTCCCGGTTATGGTCTTTATGACATTATTCCGGCTACAGTTGGTGCAGATGTCTTTGCAAAGTATGACTATCTTATATTTGTTGGTTGGAACACAATGACTCAGGAGATTTATGATAATTTAACAGCCTATGTTAAGCAGGGTGGCAGATTGTTTATGACAGCTGCTCACCTTAACACATCTGTACAGCGTGATGGTTCTATCAGCCTTCTTAACGGCGGTGATGTATCAGAATTGTTTGGATGTACACTTGATGCCGAAAATCCTGTATGCCGTGATGACGGCAGCAAATTTATGAGGAGCATTGTTCCTGAACTGTTGTATCCCACACTGCGATTTGAGTGCGGCGACCCGTATTTTGCCGAAGGCTATATAAATTATGCAAATACAAAGCTTACTACAGGCGTTGGTACAGGAAGAATTTCAAATACATTTATCGACAAGGATATTGAAGCAATGCCAATTTCCCTGGTTGAAAACAAGGTTGGCGATGGCTATGCAATTCTTATGACAAATTTAGAATATCCATATGGTGCGGCAGTACCTATGTATCAGAACTTAGTTCGTGAAATGCTTGTTGCCAGCCATAGAACTGCAGATATCAAGGTTTACGGCAGCGACTCTGTAAAATTCAGTGTTTACGAGGGCGGTAAGGTTTACCTTCTTAATACAGACTTTGATAATGATGCAACAGTTACCATTGATTATGGTACACACAAGACAAAGTTCACCTTAGCGCCTTGCGAATTTAAGCCCGTAGAGAAAGACTAAGTAAAAACTAAATAAACAAACTCACCATATTTTGTATACGGTGAGTTTGTTTTATCTCGGCGATTTGTTCACAGTTGAACGTTTTAAAAGCTGTGCCGAAACTTTGACGGTTTTTGTTCTTTTACTGTGTTGCTGCCACTCCTTAGTGCTCCCTTCGTCTGCCACTGGCAGCGGTCGCACACGTCCCCCACGCGCCTGCGTCGCTCGGGTTCAAATCAAATGAAAACAAAAAAGTCGCAAATGCGACTTTTTTGGCGGAGAAGGAGGGATTTGAACCCTCGCGCCGCGTTAACGACCTACACCCTTAGCAGGGGCGCCTCTTC
>JAZRJT010000015.1:0-3420 GCA_045645905.1 Clostridia bacterium | reverse complement strand
TGTTCCTGTTGGTATATATCCTAAAGTCGGGCGTCTGTCACGGTCAATTGTCATAAGTCCGCTGATGCCCTCATTTAAGCTTCCGTCACCGCCCGATATCACCAGCATATCATATTCTGCACCGTGTCTTGAAACATAATCATATGCATCATTTTTTTCCTGAGTGGGACGGACAGTAACATCCCAGCCATACTTAGTAAAGATATTTACAATATCCAGAATATGATTTTTAATTGTTCCCTTTCCTGACAGCGGATTAAGAACATAAAGCAGTCTCTTTCCCATACTTATTCCTCTTTTGTTAAATATTGAATATCTTTTCAAGTGCCACTGCCACTCCTGCTTCATCAACAGAAGCAGTCGTCATCGAGGCTATATCCTTAATTTCAGGAATAGCATTCCCCATCGCAACACCAATACCTGCAGCACTTATCATATCAAAATCGTTAAGACTGTCACCCATGGCAATACTTTGTCCTGCAGAAAGACCCAATTTTTCAAGAACAACCTTCATTGCTCCCGCCTTGGTATATGCTCTTTGAATTACCTCGGCATATGTTGGATGCTGAATCACTATATATTCCTCACCCAGAACATCCTGCAGTTCTTTTGGAGCTGTGCCAAGAATGGTGAATTTTTCAATTTTCAATCCATTTTTTATGTTTTGTTCAATATTATCACGAGTGATAAATTGCCAATCATAGACAAAAGACCTTTCCGGGCCGACAATATACATTTCATCAACACCTTCAAGGATGCATATATCTTCTGTATCAAAACAGGTTTCACAAAAAAGTCTTATCGCCATATCGGGCATCAATTTACAAAAAATTTCTTTTTTATCAAGAATTATTCGCGCACCTGCCCCTGAAATCACCCCGTCAAAATACTTTTCTGTATCAATTTCTTTGGGCATATATGCCGTTGACCTACCGGTGTTTATCAGCACCTTATGACCAAGGCTACGCACCTTTTGTATAACATCAATGTTTTTTTGAAGAGCATCTTGGGATTTTCTTAAAAGAGTTCCGTCAATATCTAAAAAAATTGCATATCTTTTATCCTGTACATCCATTTTAACCTCTCCATTCTTAATATAATTTATCATATTCCATACTGTTTGTCAATAAAATTACAGCCCATATATCCGCTGATTTTTTCGCTTTCTGCATATTAGTCAGGGCTTGTGCATAAGTATTGTAACAAAATGACAGGCAAAAAAACCCAAGGAGGAATATTAAATGCTTGAATATAATATCTACAGCGATATTGCAAAGCGTTCCGGCGGCGATGTTTACTTAGGCGTTGTCGGTCCTGTTCGCACAGGGAAATCAACCTTTATAAAGAATTTTATGAATCTTATGGTAATTCCCAATATTGAAAACGACCACAAGCGCGAACGCGCCATGGACGAACTGCCCCAAAGTGCAGGCGGCAGAATGATTATGACAACCGAACCAAAGTTCATTCCCAATGAAGCAGTTGAAGTTCGTCTTGACGACAACACAACCTTCAGAATGCGCCTGATTGACTGTGTTGGCTACATCGTGGACAGTGCCCTTGGCTATATCGAAAACGATAATCCAAGAATGGTTATGACACCCTGGTCACAAAACCCTATGCCCTTTGCAGAGGCCGCAGAAATCGGCACCAAAAAGGTCATTTGCGAACATTCAACCGTAGGAATTGTAGTCACAACCGACGGCACCATTACCGACATTGACAAAGAGGACTACTTCTCCGCAGAAGAACAGGTTGTAAATCAACTGAAGGCATTAGGCAAGCCTTTTATTATTATTCTCAATACACTTAATCCTTATTCTGACAATGTTTGTGAACATAAGAAATTCCTTGAAGAAAAATACGGTGCCTGCGTTCTGCCAATGAACTGTATGGAACTTTGTATGGAAGATATCAACTCCATTATGGAAAATCTTCTGCTTGCCTTTCCCGTTACCGAAATCGGCATAACCCTCCCTGGATGGGCAGATGCTTTAGAGGGCGGACATTGGCTGAAGTGTGAATTGCAGAAATTTGTTACTGAAAATATATGTACAGCCCTTAAGCTTTCGGACGCAAAAAAAGTTGTCACAGCCTTTTGCGACAACGAATATGTAACTGAAGCCCGTATTGATGCTGTAAATATGGTTGATGGTACGGTTTCAATTAATTTAAGGCTTCCCGACTCGTTATATTATAAAAATCTTAATGAAATGACCGGCTTTGAAATCATCAACGAAGAAGGTCTTATGAATTTACTGAAGGAGCTTGCTATGGTTAAAAACCAATACGATAAGGTGGCATTTGCTCTTGACGAGGTAAACAGAAAGGGCTATGGAATTGTATCGCCTTCAATCGACGAGCTTACCCTTGAAGAGCCCGAAATTGTCAAGCAGGGTAGCCGCTTTGGTGTGAGACTGAAAGCATCAGCACCGTCGATACATATGATACGTGCGGATATTGAAACTGAAGTCAGCCCCATTGTGGGAACAGAAAAGCAATCCGAAGAATTGGTACATTACCTACTTAACGAATTTGAAACCGACCCCAAGAAAATCTGGCAGTCAAACATCTTTGGCAAATCTCTTCACGAGCTTGTCAACGAAGGTCTTCATAACAAGCTCTATCGTATGCCCGACGATGCACAAATGAAGCTGCAGGAAACCTTGCAGAAAATCATCAACGAGGGTAGTGGCGGACTTATTTGTATTATACTTTAATAAAATTGCCAAGGGGATTTAATCCCCTTGCACCCCTTTTCCGCCGATTCGGTTCTCAGGGGACTGTAGCTGCTCGCTTGCCTGCGGTAACGAACGTTCAGAAAAATAAACCTATTATTTGCTTCACTAAATCGGGCACACCGGCAAATGAAACTGGTGTGTGCCCGATTTTCGTTGTCCTCGGCAAGCCTCACAGACATTCCCCAATCATACCTCACAAGGCGGTTATTGTCAGGGTCGGGCTTTGCAGAATTTTGACATTTACAAAGAAAATGAGGGGCGGGAATCCGTCCCCCAAAACGCACCAAAAAATATAAGTCCACAAATACAAAAATAGCTACGTTAGTAACATTTCCACAAGAGACCAAACTCCTAAAATCATCCCCAAAACAACGCAACCCTTACAGAATTTTTCTTTTCCAAACATCTCCATAAATGGATTGTGGTATGAAAATAATGCAATCAAAAAATTAACTTTCCAAAGTCCAACAACTATAAGTAATACCCCAAGAAAAATCCCGAAACCTTCCATAGTCTTGACTCCTTTTATGTTAAAACTTTAAATCTTTAAACCCAATATCCTTTGCAATGCGTTCGTATTCGCTGAACTTATAACAAAGTGTGTTTGCCGAGTGGCTGTCGCTGGATAGGATTACTCTTCCGCCTTTTTCGGCAATGTATTCAAGAAACTGTATTTCGG
>JAZRJT010000014.1:0-13617 GCA_045645905.1 Clostridia bacterium | reverse complement strand
TTTGCTGTTTTCGTTTGTTTCGCAGCACTCGGAGTTTTTGTGCATTAAAAAATGCGCCGGCAGAGCCGACGCATGAAAAACGCACAGCTCTTTGTTTGCGAAACAATTTAACACACAACCAGAGTATGCGAAAAAACGAGCTTGCGTTTTTACCTGAAAATAAAAACGCTACTCTAGTTGTAATATTGTTAAATCGCTTCGCATAATCATTATATCACACTTTTTCTTGTTTGTCCACATTTTTCTTAAAGCAAATGCAATTCACTCATATTTTAAGCCTTGTCCGAATATCTTTAAAGTACAAGCAGTTGATACAAAGGAGTGGAATTTATGAACAAGACAACCGGATTAAGCTCTCAGGAGGTGGAAAGGTCACGGCAGGAAAACGGTTCAAACCGATTAAGTGAAAAAAAGAAAACCTCTTTGATGAAAAAATACTGGGAAAAGTTTGATGACCCCATTATCATCATATTACTGATTGCTTTGGGAATCAATATAGTTTTCACCTTTTTCGGCAAGGTTGACTGGTTTGAATGTGTGGGAATATTTACTTCGGTAATGATTGCCACCTGGGTAAGCGCACTTTCGGAATATAAAAACGAGGAAGCATTTCGCTCTATACAAAAAGAAGCCTCAAAGATTTTGTGTAAAGTCTATCGTGACGGAAATCTTCAGGAGATAGGTATTGACGATATTGTAAAGGGCGATTTTGTACTGCTGCAATCCGGGGATATTGTCCCTGCCGACGGCTATGTTTTTTCGGGCAGTATACACGTAGACCAATCGGCTTTAAACGGAGAAAGCAAAGAGATTGAAAAAATCGCCCGTAAAACCGAGCCCGACTATCGCACGCGGCTTATTGACTTTTGGGATAAAAACAGTCTTTTCCGCGGAGCAATTGTTTGCTCGGGTCAATGTGTTCTGAAGGTAAGTCAGGTGGGAGACAAAACGGTTTACGGACAGCTTAACCGGGAAACAGGTGACGAAAACCGCCAAAGTCCCCTTCAAGTGAAGCTTTCGGACTTAGCAAAGGGTATAAGCCGTTTTGGATATATGGGTGCATCATTGGTTGTAGCTGTTTATCTTATACAAAGATTTTTTGCCGACAACGGTTGGAGCGTCATTGGCATTATGGAATACTTTCTTGATACATCTCAGGTAATATCCGATGTTGTAAATGCAATTATTATGGGAATTACAGTGATTGTAGTATCTGTGCCCGAAGGACTTCCTTTGATGATTGCTATTGTTTGCTCACTTAATATGAAAAAGATGATGAAAAGCAATGTCCTTGTTCGTAAGCTTATTGGTATTGAAACAGCAGGCAGTATCAATATACTTTTTTCAGACAAAACCGGAACCATAACCAAAGGCAAGCTAACAGTTGTCGAGTTTATCGACGGACAAGGGAATATATATAAAGAAGATACTTTACTACCAAAAAGCCTGAAAAGGCTTACAGAAATTTCGGTGATGGGCAATTGTTCATCACAGCTATCCCAAGGCAAAGCGGTGGGCGGCAACGCAACCGAAAAAGCTCTTTTAGAATTTGTTTGTGCAGGCGGGGTGCCTGATATCACACTTACAAGGTTACGAGAGACCTTATTTGCAAGCGAAAACAAATTCTCTCAAGCTGAAGTCAGCGGGGATTTTTCAGGAGTTTTGGTAAAGGGAGCGCCCGAAAAAATTTTGCCGCATTGCGGAAGATGCTTTGATTCCTCAGGCAATGAACAACCCCTGAGCACAATTCCTGAGCTGAATAAGATTGTTGACAATATGGCTAAAAAATGCATTAGGGTTCTTGCTCTTGGCATCGCAAAAGAATATCACGATGGGCAGCTGCCTCAGGATATAACTCTTGTGGGACTTGTGGCAATTCGCGACGATTTACGCCACGATGTAAGAGCATCAGTCAGCGAAGTAAGACGTGCAGGTATCCAGACTGTGATGATAACCGGAGATAAAAAGGAAACTGCTGTAGCCATTGCCCGAGAATCCGGGATAATGGACAGCCACCGTAATGTTGTGCTGACTTCGGAAGATTTGCAAAAAATGAGTGATGACGAGATAAGTCAAAAGCTTGCTGATATACGTGTAATTGCAAGGGCTTTGCCTACAGACAAAAGCCGGCTTGTGCGTATTGCTCAGGAAAAGGGGCTTGTGGTCGGGATGACCGGTGATGGAGTAAACGACCTTGCCGCCCTGCGTCGTGCGGATGTTGGATTTGCAATGGGCAGCGGCACTGATGTTGCAAAGGCCGCGGGAGATATTGTCATTCTTGATGACAATTTTTCATCCATTCGGTCAGCGGTACTTTATGGACGTACAATATATAAAAGTATAAAAAAATTTATAGTCTGTCAGATGACCATAAATATTGCCGCTGTACTTGTTTCGGTGGTTGGTCCTCTTATAGGTATAGAAAAACCTCTTGGCATCACACAAATGCTGTGGGTAAATCTTGTAATGGATACACTTGCCGCCATCGCCTTTGGCGGAGAGGCCGCTCTTAGGCGTTATATGCTTGACAAACCCAAGCGCCGTGACGAAAAGATTCTTGACAAAAAGGCGTGGAGTGCCATCTGTACCGGCAGTTTATTTATTTTTGCGGTCAGCTTGTTATTCTTTTTATCGCCGGATATGCACTGTGCCTTTCGCCAGCACGCAGGTGAAATATATTTCTACACGGGATATTTTAATTTTTTTGTGTTTGCAGGAGTACTTAACGCCTTCAATGCAAGATGCGAAGGTATTGATTTGCTTGACCACATATCACTGAATAAACCTTTTATGTTTATAATCGGGCTGATATGTACCGTGCAGATTGTTATGACCTGTTTTGGCGGTCAGATGCTGAGAACCGCTCCCCTTAACCCACGCGAATGGCTGACAGCAACAATACCTGCTCTGCTAATAATACCTGTAGATTTAGTACGGAAACTGATTGTTAATAAATAAATGAAAAGGGGTGTTATTTTGAACAACACCCCTTTTCATTTAAAAGTTTATTGCTTTGCTCCTGTACTTCACATTCAGAACCAAACCTATAGCTATAAGATTTGTAAGCAACGACGAGCCCCCATAGCTGAAAAACGGCAACGGAATTCCCGTAACCGGCATAATACCTATACACATACCCACATTTTCAACCAGATGGAAGGTAAACATTGCCGCAACCCCCATACAAATATACATACCAAGATTGTTGCGGGCATTCATACCTATCATAATACATCTTACAATGATTGCAACCAAAAGAGCAACCACCACCAGTGCACCGATAAAACCAAGCTCCTCGCACACAACCGAGAAAATAAAGTCTGTATGCCTCTCGGGAAGGAAATTGCTGTTTTGACTGCCGCCCTGATAAAGACCGCTGCCAAAAAGCTGACCCGAGCCGATAGCAAGCTTTGACTGAGCAACCTGATACCCCGTACCCGATGGGTCATTCTCAGGATTAAAGAGATTTACAATTCGCTCCTTCTGGTAATCTTTAAAAACAAAGAACCACGCAAGCGGAACTGCCGCAGCAATTGCACCAATGCCTGCCCCGATATATTTCCAGCTTATTTTTGCCGTAAACAGCATTGTAATCACAATACATCCAAAAACGACAGCCGTACCAAAGTCAGGCTGAAGCAAAATAAACCCGATTAAAACACCTGCGTGAATCAACAGAAACAACACATTCCTTGGGCGGTTAATCAGATAATCGACCTCGGACAAATGTTTGGCAAAGGTGATTATAAAGGCTATCTTCACAATCTCGGCAGGCTGAATACCAATGGGTCCAAAACGGAACCAGCTGCGGGCACCGTTGTCATATGTGCCGATGCCAGGTATAAGAACCAGAATTAAAAGTATCACCGACCCAATATACAAATAGCCTGAAATCCCTGCCAGATATTCGTAATCAAGAACAATCAGCACGCCCATCAGCGCAATTCCCATTATAAGCGCCGCAAGCTGAACTGCCACATGTCTGCCCGGTGTTGATGATGCACTGGATATCATTACAATTCCAAAAACCGACGTGACAAGGGTTAAAAAGAACAATAAAAAATCAAAATTCTTTTTGAAATCCTTATGCTTATTCAGATTATCACTTTGCAATACCAAACCTTTCACTCCTTAAAACTCAGCGCAACACCATCGCCAACGGGAAGCAGTGCTGTGCTGAATTCCTTGTTTTCCTTTAGCATTTCAAGATATTTGCGTAATCGGCGGACAATGGTTATTTTACGCCTTACAACCAACTCGTCTGTTGCAGTCATTCCTTTATAGAGCACGTTATCGGAAATAAGTATTCCGCCCTTTTTCAAAAGACGGTCGCAATGAGGAAAGAATTCCATATACTGACCTTTTGCCGCATCAACAAATATTACATCAAAAAGCTCTTCGCCGGGCATTTGCGAAATAACCATTCTGGCATCTCCCCTAAGGAGAGTCACCTTTTCAGAAACACCGGCAATTTCAAAATTCCTTTCTGCTATATCCGCCATTTCGTCTGATAGTTCCACGGTTACAACCTCAGCACCACAAGCATTGGTCATCCTGATTGCAGAATAGCCGATAGCTGTGCCCAGCTCCAGAATTCTTTTTGCCCCGGCAATTTTAAGCAGTATTTCCACCAGCCTGATACTTTCGGGCTGAGAAATTGGCACATCATTCGCCTTAGCGTATCGCTCCATCTCTGCAATATGACCTGTGCTCTCAGGAATAGTATCCCGCAGATAACGGATTATGTATTCATAATTTATATTGTCTTCTTCAATCCAAGCCTTCATTCTATTACCTCTGCAATATTTCTACAGTTTTCATATGCTCGACATCCGTACGGGAAAAAACATTTTCGCTGCCATCTGCCCTTGCCGCAAAATACAAATAATCGGTATCCTCGGGGTAAAGCACCGCTTTAACAGAATTCACCCCCGGGGACGCAATCGGCCCGATTGGCAGGCCCTTGTTTATATAGGTGTTATAATCAGATTTGATTTTTATATCCGAATTGCTTAAAATATCTTTTCGCTCTTTGATAATATACTGCACCGTTGCACAGGAACTGAGTGTCATATCCCGCTTCATTCTGTTGTAAAAAACAGACGCAACCTTTCCACGCTCGGAATCGTTTGCAGCCTCACGCTCTACAATAGACGCAAGTGTTATTGTCTGGTCAAGAGTATAGTCGGTTTGTGCTCCCTCATATACGGGCAGGATATAAGCTTCAAATGCCTTCAGCATTTTTGTTATAATGTCACGTTCAGTCTCCCATGTAGCAAACTCATACGTCGCCGGAAAGAGATATCCCTCAAGCCGATTTTTATGCCTTTCAATCTGTGATATAAAATCAAAATCAAAATCACCCTCATCAAGCTCTTTCAAAAAAACCTCTTTGTCAACTAAACCCGCATTTTCAAGTGTTTCAGCAATCTGCCACGCCTCATAGCCTTCGGGTATAAGAACCTGAACTGTTTCATCAAAATTTACATCGGGAGAACAGGTAAGTTCTTTGGCAATACTGCCATAACTAAGACTTTTACCGATAAGATGTCCGCCCTGCTGAAAAATATATTCATCGGGCATCGCCTTTACACACAGTCTAAACAAAAGCGGATGATTTATAACTCGCTCCTCATACAGTATCTCGGATATTTCGGCAAGTGTTGCGCCCTTGGGAATTGTTACCATAACGTCTTTACCCCGTCCGGCTCCCATACCAAAAACATCAGCAAAAACTATTCCCACCCACAAAAGAATCACCAACACTATAACGCAAATACCGTACGTCACGATGGGAATTTTCTTCATTTTGTCTTTTATCCTTTTTTTCATAGTAAATCATCCTATAACATTTATCAGAAGATATTTTATTATCACAACAACAATACTCAAAATTATCGGCATACTGAATAAGCTGTTCAGCACCAACGTTCCCGCCTTGAAATTTCTGTGCAATGCCATTTTATTTTTCTGCATCAAAAGCAAAGCAAAAAAGAGCATAAAGCCAAGTGTGGCTATGACAAAAACCACCCATATATAATCTATTACATAAGGCAAAATAAATCCGCCGAGTAAAAGGGCTGTCAGGTTGCTGAAACCATGATAAACCATAGCAGCATACAGTGAATTGCTTTTTATCAGCACCACCGATGCAACTATTCCCATAAACAAAAAACCTAAAGCCTCATTAATTCTGAGATGTAACAGGGCAAACATCAGGCTGGTAAAAAAAATTGCCGCGAGTGTATTGCTTTTGTTGTATGCCGAAAATATAATCCCGCGCATCCAGAATTCTTCTAAAATTGCAGGGATAATCACCACAGCAATAATGCCAAACAACACCTCGTCTCCGCTTAATGCCATAGGTATTGCATCTTCATAGGTTTGATTGAGCAACGTTTGGGTTAAAAAATTTGCAGGCATATTAAGAAGTATCATCACAAACTGACCAAAAATACCCAGCAAGGCTGCAAGAAAAAGGCAATAAGGCTTACATAAATTCATCCAGAATTCCTGTTTAGCCTCGCTTACACCGCTGCTCCATACAGAACGAGCATACACCATTATGGGCACACCTATTGCCAAAAGTTCCACCACTGCAATACGTATATATTCGTGCGGAGGATTTTCCATAAAGCTGAAAATTGCTCCAACAACAATTTCAGCCGCAAACTGCGCCAGCACTACCCAGAAAATCATCCAACGAACACTTTTTATTTGTTTTCTTAGTTCATATTTCTTCTCTGTCATCAATTTTAAACCCTATGCTATGGGATGTTGCATCTGGTCAAGTATTTCCTGACCTGCGCCCGCCTTAAACCAATCTGCGATTCTTGCGCCAAATAACATTGCCGCACCTGCACCTTTTCCTGTAATAATGTTGCCGTCAATTGCAACTAAAGCATTGGCATCCACCGTTGCACCTTTAAGATGCTCCTCAAAACCGGGATAGCAAACCGCCACCTTACCTTCAAGAAGACCTAAGCATCCAAGTATCATTGGCGCCGCACATATTGCTGCAACAAGCTTTCCCTTCCCGGCACAAACTTTTACTGCATTTATAACACTGTCGTCTGCCTGAAGATTTGTTGTGCCAGGCATACCGCCGGGCAAAATAACTCCATCCAAACCATCTAAACTGATTTCGTCGGCACAGATGTCTGCCGCAACACATATCCCGTGACTGCCTGTAATCTCCTTGCCACCAATACCAACTGTCTTAACCTCTATTTCAGCTCTGCGAAGAACGTCAAGGCATCCAATTGCCTCGGTTTCTTCAAATCCGTTAGCCAAAAACATATACAGCATAATAATACTCCTCCGTTTTATAACAAATGTATTATTTTTTATCTGGACATTTCGTCCTGTACGCCTTTTGCCCGATGTGACTTTATAACCAGATTAACCTCATCAATGGAGCTTATTGACATATCACCTGCAACCGTATTTTTTATAGCACTCAAAGCATTGCCGTAAGATATCGCATCTTCGATTTTGTTACCCGAAAGAATTCCGTAAAGCACTCCCGCAACATAAGCATCTCCGCTACCGATACGGTCAATGACCTCAATCCCCTCATAATGAGGTTCTTCATAGAATTTTCCGTCATAATATACTCTTGACCCAAAATTATGTTTTGTTGGGCTTACAACATCTCGCCTTGTTGTCGCCACTATACTACAGCCATACTCATCCGCATAGCTTTTCATTATCTCATCAAGAGTCCCTGTCTTTTGCATCATTCTGCGCGAAGTTTCTTCCGATACAAACAAAATATCAACAAGCGGAAGAATTTCTTTAACAAGAGCTCTTGCCTCGTCCTCACTCCATAGCGTTGCACGGTAGTTGACATCAAAGCTGATTGCGGCACCACTTTCTTTCATTTGTTTTATCAGTGTAAGTGCCGTTTCACGCAACTTCTGTCCAAGTGCCAAAGAAATAGAGCTTATATGGAATATTCTTGTTTTTTGACAAATATCTCCCGGGATTTCGTCAATCCCAAGTGAACATATTGACGCATTCGCTCTATCATACACTACTGCCGACTTTCTTGGGTAAGCACCACTCTCATAATAATAAATACCCAGTCGCTTTTCATCCGATTCGTCCCACACAACATAGTCATCCGATACATTTCCGTATCTGATTCGACGCGAAATGAAATGTCCTATTTTATTTCGCGGTAGTTTTGTCACAATCGCTGCTCTTATACCAAGGTTTGCGGCACCCGATGCTACATTAAATTCGGACCCGCCGCAAGCTTTTTCAAAGTTTTCGCTTTGAGAAATCTTATCCTTACCCGGAGGTGATAGTCTCAGCATTACCTCACCAAAGCTGATAAGGTCAAATTCTGCTTCCTTTTTAATGAAATCCATATAAATTCCCTCCGTTTAATTCTTATAATCCTTTTTATTTTTTTCTTTCAAAACCTTTAAAGCAAATTGGGGAAGTGCTACAAATCTTTTTATTCTTGTGGGATTTTTAAGAACTCTATATGCCCATTCAAGATTAAGCTTAATTAAAATTTGGGGAGCACGTTTGGCAACACCTGCAAAAACATCCAATGTTCCGCCAACGCCCATACAAAGGTTTACATTAAGCTCGTCCTTATGTGCAGTAATCCATTTTTCCTGCTTGGGCGCACCCAAACAAACCAACAGGAGCTTTGCACCTGATTCATTTATCTGTCGCACAATTTCCCCTTCATCCTCGGGTTTGAAATATCCATCACGGCAACCTACAATCGAAAGACCAGGATATTTTTCCTCCATTTTTTCTTTTGCTTTCTCCGCAATACCAGGCTTTGCACCAAAAAGGAAAACTCCATCCCCCGTCTTTGACACTCGTTCAAGAAGAGCACATACAAGGTCAAATCCTGCAACACGCTCGGGAACAGGGTCCTTTAATATCCTTGACCCATAAACAATGCCTACTCCATCCGCTGTACACATATCAGCATTATTAAGGATTTGCATCATCTCAGAATCCTCCTGAGCACACATTACAATTTCAGAATTAGGAGTAAAAATTGTAGAAAGCCCCTCTTCCTTCATAAAACCTTCGGCAATATCCAATGCTTCACCAAATGTTACTCTGTCTACCCTAACTCCAAGTATTTCTATAGTATCTCTCATAACCTTTTTCCTTTCAGATGAAATTCTTAATCCAGGCTCCAGTCAATAGTGTCCTGACCTGTAGCTTTTAAAAATTCGTTAGCTATTGAAAAATGCTTGCACCCGAAAAATCCGTTGTAAGCCGATAACGGGCTGGGATGAACAGTTTCAAGAATTTGGTGGTTTGGGTTTGTTATAAGCCGCCTTTTCTGTCGGGCATTTGCACCCCACAGCAAAAACACCATCGGCTTTTCTCTGTTGTTAAGCAGCTCGATGACGCGGTCGGTAAAGATTTCCCAACCCATTCCCTTGTGGCTGTTTGCCTCGCCCGCACGAACCGTCAGCACAGCATTCAGTAACAACACTCCCTGCTTTGCCCAGTCGGTCAGTTGACCGTGCTTGGGTATATTAATCCCCAAATCATCGTGAATTTCCTTGAATATATTTTTAAGGGATGGGGGTTGTTCTATCCCACGTTTAACCGAAAAGCAGAAACCGTGAGCCTGACCTGCACCATGGTACGGATCCTGACCGATGATAACTACCTTGACATCGCTGTATGATGTGTATTTTAACGCATTAAAAATATCATACATATCGGGATAAATTGTTTTTGTTTTGTACTCTCTTGTCAGAAAACTTCGGAGCTTTATATAATACTCCTTGTCAAACTCGCCTTCAAGTAATTTATCCCACTCGTTGCCTATATTTACCATGTTGAAGTATCACCTCTCTACTTAATCTAAATACGGGAATTTTTAGCGAGCAAAACGCTTAATCTTCTTAGTCGTTGTTTTTTCAAATTCCGTATCACGGAAGTGAATTCTCTTTATCTGCTTCATGGGTGGTAAAGATGCATTAAGTGCCTGAACATCCTTTTTGATACGTTCCTTCTCGTCCGGAGTTTCTGTATAGATTTCAGCACAGATAACATCATCCTCGCCATAGACTACAATCTCGCATACACCCTCAACCTGTTGAAGAACTACTGTCTCAATTTCTTCGGGATATACGTTTTTACCATTGCTGAGAATGATAATATTTTTAATTCTGCCGGTAATATGCACAAATCCGTTTTCGTCGATTGTGCCGATATCACCCGTCCTGAACCAACCATCAACAAAGGCCGCCTCTGTCGCCTGGGGATTATTGTAATAGCCCATCATAACGTGGTCACCCTTAACGATAATTTCGCCCTCACCATCCTCATTGGGATTGTAAATTTTAACCTCTGTTCCGGGAACAGGAATGCCTGCCGCACCGAAGAGATATTTCTCATTTCTGTCAAGTGAAACAATCGGCGAACATTCGGTTATACCATATCCGTTGATGAGAGCAATACCCAAATCTTCAAAACCCTTAGCATATTTAAGGTCAAGGGGTGCTCCGCCTGCAATAATCATTTCAAGGTTGCCGCCAAAACCCTTTTTAACTGATTTAAAAAGAACACGTCTCAGGTCAATGCCAACCTTTCTTAATGCATTGCTTATCTTAATCAATGTTTTCAACAGTTTTTCCTTACCCTGTTTTCTTACCGTTCTCCACAGACTCTTATAGAAGGTTTCAACAAACAGCGGAACAACGCTGATGTGATACGGCTTTGCCTTTTGAATATCCTTGAGAACATTCTTAAGATTATTATTGATATAAACAGGATAGCCGCGATGAATCTGACAAAGAATACCTGCCATAAATCCAAATGTATGGTGCAGCGGCAAAACAACAACAGTTCCCGCAGGCTCAAGGAAGTTGCGACAGCTGTTTACCATATCAAAGGCAAGGTTTCTCTGGTTGAGCATAACACCTTTAGGCTCACCCGTTGTGCCCGATGTGTAAATAATTGTACACAAAGCCTCACGGTCGATTTCGTTATTTTCAAAAGAATCGTCACCGCCATCAATCATTTCACTGCCCTTTTCAATAATATCGCCAAATTCACTCATTGGGATGTAATGTTCAACTGTCGGCATTTCAGCCTTTGCTTCGTCAATAATCTTTGTCTTTGTATCAGAATAAATGAAAGCCTTTGCTCCACTGCTTTTTATAAGATTGGCAACCTCAGGAGCACCAAGTTCCTTGTCAATGGGTACGATTACATTAGAACCATTTGTTGCAGCAAAGTATGTGATAATCCACTCATAGCTGTTTTCGCCCATGACCGCGATTTTGTCGCCGTCTTTAAGCCCCAGACTGTAAAAATATGTTCCAAGAGCATAAATATCATTTTTAAGCTGGATAAAGTCAACGGTAATATCCTCGCCTCCTCTTTCAAAAGTAAAAGCAGGCTTTTCACCGTAATTTTCTGCAGCATATTCGATAAGATGCTTAAGACTTGTAATCATAGGAGCATCATAAAGCGGATATTCTTTCATCATTTTAAAACACAACCTTTCAAATTTTAACTTTACCTGTTTATATATTGGTGCCTACGCCGGCACATAATTTTCACTATTCCGTTTCAACATACAGCATATGCTGTATTTCAGCTAAAATTTTCTCACCTATTCCATCAACATTCAGGATGTCCTCCACCGAGCGAAAGCCTTCCATCCTATTTCGCAGTTCAACAATAGCTTCTGCTTTTTTTGCACCTATCCCGGGAAGCACGTCCAGCATTTCCGCTGTTGCGGTGTTCAAATTCATCTTTTCAGCAGTAATTCCAGACAGGACTTCCTCATTTATTGTCGCTGCGGCATCAACGCTTTGCATGTCTAAAGAATTTATCTCTTTGCCCACCGTAAGGTTATAGGTCAGGGCGGAGAGAGAAACAGCTATCGCAACAACAGGAATAATTATCAGTCTTTTATAAAATTCGTCTTGTTTTATCAAACGTTCCTGCCTGCGCATAAAGCCTTCAAGGCCGTCTGCTTTCTTCCAAGGCTTCATCCTTTTAATCACCCCGACCTGCATTTTAACATTAAATACAACAATCCCATTTTAGCAGTATAATTATATCATATTATTTTTATAAATACAACCCATTTAACAAAAGTTTAACATAACAGATAAAAGTCCCGACAATGCTGATTTCAAAAAAAATATAAAAAAAATTAAATTTTGTATTGACAAACAACTTTTCATTGTGTATAATAATCAAGCTGATTATTTTGCAGTATTGTGAAAAAGTATATGGGCGCATAGCTCAGCTGGGAGAGCATCTGCCTTACAAGCAGAGGGTCATAGGTTCGAGCCCTATTGTGCCCACCATATTTTTTATCAATTCTACTCAGTCGGCAGTATATGTGGGCGCATAGCTCAGCTGGGAGAGCATCTGCCTTACAAGCAGAGGGTCATAGGTTCGAGCCCTATTGTGCCCACCACATTCTTTTTAAAGGACAACGGAAATGAAATTTGATTTATTGCCCATCTTAAACGCTGACGGAAGAAAGCTTCCACTCAACTTAGAGCTTGATTTTTCAGAGTGCAGGGAATACGGTGCAAGGTTTCTGACTCCCGTTTCTGTAACAGGTGAATTTGTCAACATCGGCGGAAGCATTGAGCTTGAAGCCACCGTCTCCTGCCTGATGGAATATTCCTGTGACAGATGCTGTGAAACTTTCAAAAGGGATTTTAGTTGTTCATTTAAGGAAATCTTCAAGAAGGAAGACTCACGGGTCGAAGATGTTCAAAATCCCGATGCAGTTGTTCTGGAAGGTACAGCAATTGAGATTGACGAAATCGTTCTGGCAAATGTACTTGTCAATCTGCCAACAAAACGCTTGTGCCAAGAGGATTGTAAAGGTTTGTGCCCCAATTGCGGTCATAATCTTAACCAATCCCCCTGCGACTGTGACACACGGCCCACAGACCCCAGATTTGATATTCTGGATAAACTTTTGTAGATTATGCAGGGCACAGCCCCTGTTCAAATTATTTTGATTGGAAAGAGGTGTATTTAACTATGGCAGTTCCAAAGAGAAAAACTTCTAAAGCCAGAAGAGACAAGAGAAGAGCTAACTGGAAGCTCCTTATACCTGGAATGGTAGAGTGCCCCAACTGCGGTGACTACAAGATGCCTCACAGAGTTTGCAAGGCTTGCGGATATTACAACGGTAAAGAAGTTGTAAAGAAAGAGGCGTAAACATTTTTTACACAGAGAAGAAGTCGTATTGAACGTTGGCTGTTTGATGCGGCTTTTTTGTATCTTCAAATTATCTATTAATTTTTCTCGATTATTTTCAATTTAGCTATTGACAAAAGCTATTGTTTGTGCTATAATACTTTTTGCAGTTGAAAAACCGAATATATGCGGGAGTGGCTCAGTGGTAGAGCGTCACCTTGCCAAGGTGAACGTCGCGAGTTCGAATCTCGTCTTCCGCTCCAAAAAGAAACAACAATCTTCTCAAAGAAAATTGTTGTTTCTTTTTGTTTTTATTTTTTAACTTTTCTCTGTTCACCATTCTCTAAAAATGTCGATTGGCTTACATAAATCTCACTATTATGAACGCGAGAGCCAAAACAAAAATTCCGTCGATTTTACCGACAGAATTTTTGTTTTATAGTT
>JAZRJT010000013.1:0-18732 GCA_045645905.1 Clostridia bacterium | reverse complement strand
GGTAACTTAACTATAACACATTTTGGAAAGTTTCCGTATTCTTTTTTTGAACATAACATTTTGTGAGGATTGAAAATCATTTCAAAATGTTATGTAGTGTAACACATCTATTGTAAACCTACATATTTTAAAAGATTATTCATCTGACAGATTTGCCTGAAAAATATACTTATCTCCCCTTACTATCGAGCGAGTGTATTCGATAAGCAAATCATCCTCATAGCTGAACCTTTCAAGCAAAATACACGGAACATTTGATGAAATCTGCAAAAGCTTCCTCTCCTTTGCCTGCGGAATTATCGGTCTCAGAGTCTCCTTAATTTTGTCTGCCTTAAAATTATAGTTTTTGCGAAGATAATCATAAAGCGAGCCTGTTTCAATAGTTTCAAGCGAAAGTCTGATAAATCTTGCTGTAGGCAAATAAGTTGTCTCAAGCATCAAAGGATAGTCCTTTGCCGAGCGAAGTCTTGTCAGTCTGTGAAAAACTGACTTCTCGTTATGCCCGGTAATTTTTGACAAAGAAGTATCTGCAGTTTCCTTATCGTAGTCAACAATTTTGTTCTGGATTATAACATTGTCATTCTTTAAAGTATCAGTAAATGAATATACTTTTGTCAGAGGCTGAATAAACACCTGGGGCTTTATAAAGGTACCCTTTCCATGAACTGTATATACAAAATCCCCCTCTTTTAAAAGTGACATTGTCTGCCGTATGGTAGAACGGCTTACAAAATATTTGTCACACAGCTCTCTTTCAGATGGTAATGCGGTGTTTTCTTTATATTCGCCATTCTTTATTGAATTCAATATGGTTTTATATATTTGTATATAAAGGGGAGTATTTGCCATTTTTAGTCACCTCATTTTTAATCCTCGTTTACTATTTAATACCTTTTTTCGGGTATAACGCCTGATTCGTAAAGAAACATAAGTGTTTCCAAATCGTCTATAGTATCCGAAAGACTTTTTCCGTTGTCTGTGTCCTGCACCAGCAGTCTTTTGCCTACCTTTTCAACAACATATTTTTGTGATACCATTTCGCAGTTTTGTTCAACAATTGAATTTATGCTTTCAAATGGTGAATGTGACGTAATTGCAAGTCCATAGGAATTATAAATAAGGGTATATCCTGCAATTCCCGTCTGCTTGCGGTATATAGTTGACATTCCTCCGTCAATAAGGATAAGTTTACCGTTTGCTTTTATAGGGCTTTCTCCGTCCTTAAACTTTACGGGAATATGTCCGTTTATTATATGTCCGTTTTCGTAGTTTATATCAAATTCAGCCATTATTTTATTACATATTTCTTCGTTGTTCCACAAATTAAAATAGGGTAGTTTTTCCTCTTCGTGGATTTTTATGTCATCTATGTACATTCTCTCAAAGGTAGCCATGTTCTTCTTTCCAAAAAGCGGAGAGAATGGTGAACACCACAAAAACCACGCAAAATCTGCCTCTTGGTTGTTCTTCTCCTTATATGCTTTGCGTAACTTTCTCTCGCAAAAATCCATATATGCTTTTCCGTAATACTTTTTATTATCATACACAAAAACGGAAAAATCTCCGTTTTCATCTATTGGAATACATCCGTGATACAAAAGGTTTCCGTTATAGCACAGATAAATGCTGCCTTTTGAAAACATAAAATTAAGATGTTTCTTCATTTTTTCACTATATTGGAAGGAATGTCTAAGACCACCCATAACCTTTTTTTCATCAGTTGTAAGCTCAAACGGGGCATTTTCGTTTATAGTAGGGAATTCGTCGGTATTAAGTTTATATCCCTGCCATGTCATATCTTTAAAATTTATTTTATCAAGTCTAGTTTTTTCGGACATTGAAAATGCTTTTTCACAGCGCATCAAGCTATCCTCAAGCTTAAATCTAATCACCGAAATCGCCTTATACATTTTTTCAATACTATTTTTGCCTGTATAGTTTCTGTTTGCAAAATGCTCAAGATTACGCAAACTGATACCGTAGCCCTCTTCTAAAAATTCGGTGTTTTCATACTTCAGATTGTTTGCAAGTACTACACTGATGCAAACTAACGAGCCCATCATAGCACCCATCCATACAACATCGTGGTTACCCCATTGAATATCAATGTTCTTAACGTCAAACAGTGTATCTAGAACAATGTCAGGTCTTGGACCTCTGTCAAAAACATCTCCCACAATATGTAGATGGTCTATAGAAAGCTTGCGGATTACAGCAGCTATCTCTTCAATAAAGTCGGCGGCACAACCCAGATTAATAATTGTTTCAACTATTTTATTGTAATAATTTTCCTTGTTTGTATTTTTGGAATCGCAGTTAAGAAGTTCGTCTATTATATATGCGTATTTTTCAGGAAGAGCCTTTCTCACTTTTGAACGGGTATATTTGGCACATGCTACTTTGCATATTTCCACAAGTCTTAAAAGATTTTCCTCTATCCAGGCTCTGTCGCCTGAATGTTTTTTAAGCACCTTTTCGGGATAGTATATAAGGTTGGCAAGCTTTATTTGTTCTGCTGCTGACAGTTCGTCACCGTATACATCATAAATTTTTGCTCTTATAACGCCGGATGCTGTGCGCATTACATGTGTAAAATGCTCATGCTCACCATGAATGTCGCTTATAAAATGTTCCGTACCTTTAGGTAAGCTGAGTATTGCTCGAAGATTGATGATTTCGGATATTACATCTTTTTTTGTGGGCCATTTTTCAGCAAGCAGTTTGTAATACTTTCTTTCTTCTAAAACACTCATACTTTGCTCCCTATTAATTCATATTTTTAAAACCGTTTCAAAAATTTTATGTTAACTTACCCTATTATAACACAAAAAAATATGCATTTCAAGAAAATTTAATACCAATTACGTATGTTGTATGGTGTTTTGTATGATGCAACCTCCTTCGTGGACGAAAAAAACCTATTTTTATTGAATATTATATAGATTCCAATTATAATAAAGACGGAGTTCAGGAGGTGATACTTTGAAATATTATATCGGTATTGACGGTGGCGGCACAAAAACTGCTATTGTGATAGGAAAAAAAGATGGAATGCCCATAAACATTATCGAAAAGTCAGGTTGTTCGCACAAATCAATTGGCATTGACAGCGTTATAAACCTTCTTGTTGATGGCGTGAAGGAGATTATCCAAAGTATAAATATAAGTATGGAAGAGTGCTCGGGTTGTTGTATCGGACTGCCTTGTTACGGCGAAGCTCCGGATGCAGATAGCGAGATAATTGAACGTCTTAAATCAGCACTTTCACCCATACCTGTGCACATAGTTAACGACGTTGTTGTTGGATGGGCAGGCTCGCTTGAATGTGCCGAGGGCGTACATCTTGTTGCGGGTACCGGTGCTATTGCATACGGCATGGACGGTAACAACCGCGAAGCACGTTCAAATGGTTGGAGTGAATTTTTCAGCGACGAAGGCTCGTGCTATTGGGTTGGCAAGCAGACAATGTCACTTTTTGCAAAAGAGGCAGACGGCAGAAAACCTAAAAGTGCTCTTTATGAAATAGTTAAAAAAGAACTTGACCTTAAAGATGATTTCGATTTTATTGACGTAGTTGAACAAGCTTATGCACCCTACAGAGACAAAGTTGCATCCTTTCAGATTTTTGCAGAAAAAGCAGCTTTGGCGGGTGATGCCGAGGCTAAAAAAATATACGCAGATGCTGCCGAGTGTCTTGCAGAATCTGCAAGTGCAATCATTAAACAAATGGGATGGGAAAATAAAAATATACCTGTTTCATATTACGGAGGCTTGTTTAAATCAGGTGATTTGATTTTAACACCTCTGAAAGAATGTCTTAAAAAAATTAATTGTACACTTACTCCGCCGAAACACACTGCGGTTGAAGGTGCATTATTACTTAGTATAAAAATTTTTAAATAAGGAGAAATTAAAAATGTTTTTAACAGAAAAAGAAATTCTTGATACCCCAAATTCATTAAAAAAGACTTACAGCTATTTTTGTGACAGAGCCGAAGATGTAAAAGCTTTCTTCAAGAGCAACACTAATCGCAAATTCACATTCTTTGGCTGTGGCTCCAGCTTTATGCTTTCAAAGAGTGCTAGTTTGCTTTTCAGTTCGTTTGAGAACACCTCTGCCTCTGCTATCGCTGCGGGCGAATACATAGTTGACCCTGAGTTCTGGAAAGAAACAGTTAAAGACAGTATCGTTGTAACAATTTCACGGTCAGGCAAGACATCCGAGATGGTGAAGGCGGTTTCGCACATTAAAGAAACTCTCGGTTGTGACGTTATTTCTATTTCAATGAAGGATAACAATGACATTATGCCTATGGCTCAGCTTAATATGACACTTGACTGGTGCTATGACAACAGCGTTTGCCAGACACGTACAGTTACAAACCTTTATACATCAATTCTTCTTTTAGCATCTTATTACAACAACGACGAAGCTTTAAGAGAATCTGTAAAGGTCGCTTGCGAAACAAACGAAAAATTCCAGGCTGACAACAGAGAAACCCTTGAAAAGATTGCAGCACTTGACTGGACAGACGTTACTGTTCTTGCCGACGGTCCCGTTCGCGGAATTGCTGAAGAAGGTGCACTTGCATTTACCGAAATTACAATGCTTACCGGCAGATACTTCCCAATGCTGGACTACAGACACGGTCCAATCGTTATCAGCGGTAATAAGTCATTGACAATTATGCTTATCAATCCTGCTGAAGATGACTTACAGAAGGATATGGTTGCAGACGTTATGTCTCACGGCGGACCTGTTGTTGTTGTATCAAAGCATAAGGACAATATCTACGGTGCAACAGCACACATTCAGATAGACGGAATTGACAACTTTGCAGCATGGGGTATCCCCTTTATCTACCTTTCACAGATGACATCACTTATTAAGTCTGTTAATATGGGTGGCAACCCTGATGCTCCTAAAGGTTTGGATGCATTTATTATTCTTAAATAAAAAGGAGAAAGCGAATTATGGCATTAGTTCGTTCAAAAGAGCTGCTTCTTGATGCTCAAAAAAATCATTATGCTGTTGGTGCTTTTAATGTTGAGAATATGGAAATGGTACAGGCGGTTGTTGCTGCAGCAGAGGCTGAAAATGCTCCTGTAATTCTGCAGACAACCCCCTCCACCCTTCGTTATGCCAACACGTCTTTATATTCTGCAATGGCAAAAGCTGTTGCCGAAAAAACCTTTGTTCCTGTTGCTATACATCTTGACCACGGAAGCAATTTTGAACTTTGTGAACAAGCCGCCAAAGATGGTTATACATCACTTATGATAGACGGCTCAAAGTTTCCGCTTAATGAAAATATTACACTTGCTAAAAAAGTTGTTGAGATGGCAAAAAAATACCCAGCTTGTCCTACTGTTGAAGCAGAACTTGGCAGGCTTGGCGGCAAAGAAGATGATGTTGAGGTAAAGGACGGCGAAGATACCTGCACCGACCCCATTGAAGCAATAGGTTTTGTTGAAGAATCAGGCATTGACTCCCTAGCTGTTGCTATCGGAACTGCACACGGATTTTATAAAGGCATTCCTGAACTCAAATTTGACAGACTTGAACAGATTCGTGATAAAGTTTCTGTCCCATTGGTGTTGCACGGCTCATCAGGTATACCTGATGAAGATATAATAAAGGCAATTTCTCTTGGTATTTGCAAGGTGAACTTTGCTACCGAACTCCGTGTTGCATATTCTGATGCAGTTAAGGCTTGTATCAAGGAAGACCCTTCGGTTTATGACCCCAAAAAATACGGTGCAGATGCCAGAGATGCGGTTATAGCGCTTGTTCGCCACAGAATAAGGATTTGTATGGGCAAATAATTGAAAATTTAGGAGAAATTTAAGGTGAATTATTTAAAAGATATCGTTAAAAGTCAAAAATCGGGTATTTATGCAGGATGTTACTCTGCCTGCACTGCAAATAAATGGGTTATTGAAGCTGTTTTTGAAAAGGCAAAAGAGCTTGACACCTATGCAGTAATTGAAGCTACTGCAAATCAGGTTAATCAGTTTGGCGGATACACTGGTATGAAGCCCGAAGATTATAAAAATATGGTTTTTGAGATTGCCGAAAACGTTGGTTTTGATAAAAACAGAATTATTCTTGGCGGAGACCATCTTGGACCGCTTGTATGGCAAAAAGAAGATCCTGATACTGCTATGGAATATTCGCGTCAGCTTATTGACGGATATATTATGGCAGGATACACTAAAATTCACATTGATACAAGTATGCGTCTTTCAAGCGATAGTTGTGACGTGCCGCTTTCAGACAGGGTAATAGCTGAAAGAAGTGCCGATTTATACAAACAGGCAAAGAAAAGTTTTATAAAATATAAAAAGCAAAATCCTGATGCTCAGGAACCTGTTTTTATAATAGGCAGTGAAGTTCCGATACCCGGCGGTGCTGAAGAAAATGAAGACAGTGTCAGCGTTACAAAAACAGAAGACTTTATAAGAACTGTAAAAACATTTGAAGAAGTTTATTCAGAAAACGGTCTTTCTCTTGATGATATAATTGCGGTTGTTATTCAGCCCGGTGTAGAATTTGCAGATGATTCTGTATGCGAATATAATCCTGAAAAGGCACAGAATATAGTCAATGAACTTAAAAAGTATGATGGCTTGGTTTTTGAAGGTCACTCAACCGACTACTAGACAAAAGAATGTTTGCGTAATATGGTAAGAGGCGGCGTTGGAATTTTAAAAGTTGGTCCTGCTCTCACCTTTGCATACCGCGAAGCACTATTTGCTTTGGAGCTTATTGAAAAAGAACTTTACAGAACAAAGCCTTATGTAAGACTTTCAAACATCAGAAACGTTGTTGAAAATATTATGCTTGACAACCCCTCTAACTGGGAAAAGCACTACCACGGAACAAGAGCTGATATTATGCTTTCAATGAGTTTCAGTTATTCAGACAGATGCAGATATTATATGTCTGATCCCTGTGTTGACGAAGCAATTGATATTTTGATTAATAACATCAATAATGCCAAGGTTCCGCTTACACTTGTAAGTCAGTATATGCCCAGTCAGTATCAGCATCTTAGAAACAACAAAGAAAAGACTTTATCTGCAGAATGGCTTATCAAAGATAAAATTAAAGATTTGATAAATGATTACATATATGCCATCCAGTAAAAATAAAACGACTATCTCATAAATTAAGACTGTCGAAGAACCCGATTTTTGCTTAACGCAAAGTCGGGTTCTGTTTACAATATGTTAATTTATTAAAATATCTTTGATTTTTCAAAAATTTTAACAAGGATTAAACCTATGATTAGACCGGCTATACCCTGAATTCCGTTTGCCGAAATATTTACAACAGATGGTGCGAAGCCATATAGAAATCCTTCAAATATAAAGTAACCGAGAATCATTTCAATCTCTGCTAAGATTCCGCCAATGATTCTTGAAGCAGTGTTTCCAAGCTTATTGTACATACACTTAAAGCAAAAATTTGCAATGATTGCCATAATGCCTTTAATTGCAAAGGTTACAGGAGCATATATAACATAGCCTGAGAATACATCAGCAAGAGCAGAACCGATACCTGCAGCCAAAAATCCGTATGTAGGTGACAAAAGCCAACCAGAAAGAAGTACAACGCTGTCCCCCAGGTTTAAATATCCTTTTAGCGGAGACGGTATTTTAATTATCATTGTTGCTACACAGCAAAGCGCTGCAAGCATCGAAGCGGCCACGAATTTTTGTGTGTTTGTTTTCATTTTTAAAAACCTCTTTACAAATTTTTTTGTTTATTATATAATAAATCTGAGTATATCACAATTACCAATTAAGGAGATTTTAATATAACCAGATGAAATATTCACTTGATATAAATTCAAACAAAAAAGCATATATGCAACTATATGAACAGCTCAGAGGCGACATAATAAATTCTATTTATAAATACGGGGATAAGCTTCCCTCCAAGCGTATTCTTGCAGATGAAACACTGACAAGCGTTATTACTGTTGAACACGCATACGGGATATTATGCGATGAAGGATATATCGATTCCAAAGAACGCAGCGGATACTTTGTTACATATCGCAAAAATGATTTTGTTCCTATTGTCGAAAATGAGGTAAACGATACACCTGCTAATCATCATAACTATCATACAAATGAATTTCCCTTCTCTGTTCTGGCAAGAACAATGCGCAATGTAATATCAAAATATGGAGAAGAGATTTTAATAAAATCTCCGAATGCAGGCTGCGTTGAGCTTAGAAAAGCAATATCAGATTATCTTGCAAGAGGCAAAGGAATTAATGTTTCTTATAATCAGATTATAATCGGTTCCGGTGCGGAATATCTCTACGGGCTTATTGTACAGTTTTTAGGCAGGGATAAAATATATGCACTTGAAAACCCATCCTACGAAAAGATTCACTCTGTATACAAAGCAAACGGAGCTCAATGTGATTTACTCAAATTGGGTAAGGACGGAATTCTTACATCACAGCTTGCTAAAACAAAAGCATCAGTCCTTCATATAACTCCTTTCAGAAGCTTCCCAAGTGGCATTACCGCAAGTGCATCAAAACGAAACGAGTATATCAAATGGGCAACAGAACGAAATGCCGTAATCATCGAAGATGATTTCAATTCAGAGTTTACCGTATCAAGCAAAAACGAAGACACCGTTTTTTCACTTGAACCCACTCGCAGTGTGATATATGTAAATACATTTACAAAAACAATTGCTCCATCAATGAGAATCGGATATATGGTGTTACCTGAAGAACTTGTTAATCCGTTTTTTGATAAAATGGGCTTTTACTCCTGTACAGTCCCTGTGTTTGAGCAATATGTTCTTGCAGAATTTATTGCAAAAGGCGATTTTGAAAGGCACATAAACCGAACCAGAAGAAAACTTCGTCAAATGCTGAAAAACAAGTAAAATGTAGATTTGTTCTGCACTTTCTTTTTTTACTTAATTTAAAAATTTAATGTTTAATAATTTTAAAAAAGTACATACTTCTTCTCCCTTTTTAATATTATATACTGGTGATAAATTATGAAAGGTATTAAATCATACATATTATTAGGCATAATATTTGTATCCGTTTTGGGAACATTACTTCACTTTGCATATAACCTGTCAGGTAACAATTTATTTATTGGTTTATTTACTCCAATTAATGAATCAATTTGGGAACATACAAAGCTGATATATTTTCCTATGTTGATATACTCATTATATCTAAACACAAAATTGAAAGATAAATACCCTTGTATATCTTCTGCAATGCTTTTGAGTGCACTCTTTGGTGTATTACTGATAATAACTTTATTTTATACGTATTCAGGCATAATAGGGTATCATATTAGTTATATTGATATTTTTATTTTTTACATCAGCGTTATTGCATCATTTTCTCTGGCTTATAACTTGGCATTATCCTGTAAAGCCAATGATTTTGAAAACTTATTACAAATTTTAAACATACTGATGATTTGCTTATTTATTCTCTTTACATTTAATACGCCAAGTATTCCTTTATTTGTTAATCCGTAGCTTAAACATTAACGAAGTAAATTTATAACTTGCCATAGGCAAATATAACTAAAAAACGACTTGTCGAAACAAGTCGTTTTTTCTGGTTTTCGAGTGCATATAATGATTATTTCACAAATTCGGTATAACCTTATTCTAGATCATATTACTGGGGTCAATAACTTTATCAATTTCTTCTTCTGACATAATATTTTCTTCTAAAACAACATCGCGGATATTTCTGTTTTCACGAAGCGCACGCTTGGCAAGCTTTGACGCCTTTGTGTAACCAATATAAGGGCAAAGTGCTGTCACAATACCTATGCTTCTGTCGAGGTGTATTTTACACTGTGTAGGGTTGACTGTTATTTCACTTACACAGTCTTTGATAAAGATTGCCACGCCATTGCATAGCGTATCAAGAGATTCAAACAAACAACGGAAGATGATGGGTTCAAAAGCGTTAAGTTCAAGCTGACCCGCTTCTGCAGCATATGTAATTGTTGTATCATTTCCTATTACATTAAAGCAAATTTGGTTCATCACCTCAGGAATAACAGGGTTAATCTTGCCGGGCATAATGGATGAACCGTTCTGTTTTGGCGCAAGGTTTATTTCAGCAAAACCAGTTCTCGGCCCTGAAGACATAAGTCTTATGTCATTTGAAATTTTGGAAAGCGTTGATGCGCATGACTTGATAATGCCGGATACATATACAAAAGAGTCAAGGTTCTGTGTTGCATCAACAAGATCATCCGCCTGAACTAATGGTAGCCTTGTTATATCCGCTAGGATGGGAACGATTGTTTTAATATATGCTGTGTCTGCATTGATACCGGTGCCCACAGCCGTACCACCCATGTTAAGCTTTAACATTTCATCCTTTGCAAGTTCAAATCGGTTTATATCACGTTTAATTGTCGATGCATAAGCATGGAACACCTGACCGAAGCTGATAGGAACAGCATCTTGCATTTCTGTACGCCCCATTTTTATTATATGTCCGTAATCGTCAGCTTTTTTCATAAATGCATTATAAAGTACGTCAAGTTGCTCAATTACGCTTTGTAAAAGTCTTACAGTCGCAATTTTACCTGCACTGGGATATGCATCGTTAGTGGACTGCCCACAGTTGACATGGTCGTTTGGATGAACAATCGTATAGTCTCCCTTATGTCCGCCAAGAATTTCTATTGCACGGTTTGCAACAACTTCGTTCGCATTCATATTAAGAGATGTTCCTGCACCACCCTGTATCGAATCAACTATAAAATGTTCAAGAAATTTGCCTTGAAGTATTTCCTCACAAGCCTGCACCATTGCATCTGCAATTTTTGCGTCTATAACGCCCACATTCTTATTTGCAATAGCTGCTGCCTTTTTAATTTCAGCTATAGCCCTTATCATTTCCGGGTGCACCTTTGTTCCTGTGATTCTAAAGTTTTCTGCTGCACGCAGTGACTGTACTCCGTAATAAGCATCAACAGGAATTTCTTTCATGCCAATTGAATCATATTCTTCTCGGAAGTTTTCCATTCTACTTACCTCACTTCTCCTATGTATTTTTTTCTCTATTGATTATACATAAATTTTATGATATAATCAAATACATATTGAAACAAGCAGCCTATAACTCAAAAATTATAACGGAGGAAACAATATGTTTACCAATAAGCATTATATTATAACAATCTATGAAGAGGGCAGTTTTTCCAAAGCATCAAAGCGGCTTTATATCTCCCAGCCTTCGCTTAGTGCAACGGTAAAAAGAATAGAAGATAAGATTTCCGTACCTCTTTTCGACCGTTCTACTTCTCCCATTTCTCTAACCGAAGCAGGAAAGGAATATATTCGCTATGCCCTTGAAATCAAAGAAAAAGAACAGAATTTCGAAAAGTATATAGCAGATTGTACAAATACGATTAAAGGCACTGTCAGAATAGGCGGCAGTAGCCTGTTCTCGTCATTTATGATTCCCTTTATGATATCTGAGTTTAACATTTCATACCCTCATGTTAATTTCGAGATTGTTGAAGACAGTACAAAAAATCTGATAGATAAGCTCAGTCTCGGCATGCTTGACATAATAATTGACAACGCAATAATAAACAATGTTATGATAAGCTCAACTGTATATAAAACAGAAACGCTCCTTCTGGCTGTACCACGTGATTTCCCTGTCAATGACAAGCTAAAAGATTTCCGTTTAACTGCAAAGGATATCAAAGCAAAAAAGCATCTGTCCGATAAATACAGTGTGTCTCTAAAACATTTTTCCGATTGCGCCTTTATATTGCTCAATACCGAAAACGACACTGGTAGGCGTGCAAATATGCTGTTTAAAAAATACGGATTTGATCCCAAGGTAACATTTTTCCTCGACCAACAGGTTACCGCTTATAACATTTCCTGCACAGGCATGGGTATATCATTTGTAAGCGATACACTTATAAAACATATAGAAACCGAACCAAAGCTTTATTATTATAAACTTTTCGACGAGGAAATAACAAGAAAAATATATTTTTATAGAAAAAATAATCATTACCTGTCAATGGCATGTCAGAAGTTTATTGATTTTAACACTACAAAATAATGAGCTCCAAGCTATCTCCCGAGCCACGCTCGGTCGGTAAAGCACGTGAGTATTAACATATCGTTGTGGGTCAGAGTCAAGATAGTGAAATAAAAAAAGAGAGTCACACCATAAGCTGTAACTCTCTTGGAAGAACCAAATGGTTTAGATGCCACTTGAAAACTCAAAAGTCAAAATTAATTTTAAAATCATTGTTTTGCGTAGCAAAACTTCCTAAATTATTAATTATTCATCAGCGAAGCGACTTCATCATTCATTATTCATTAAAAATCCTGTCGAACTTAATGAATGATGAATATTGAATAATGAAAAATGAATAATACAAAACAAAAAATCCTATCTTTCGACAGGATTTTTGTTTTGGGTGCAGGGGAAGGATTTGAACCAACGACCTCCGGGTTATGAGCCCGACGAGCTACCAAGCTGCTCTACCCTGCGATATCTAGTTTATGTTAGTGGTGCCGGAAACCGGGATCGAACCGGTACGGGAAGTTAATCCCACAGGATTTTAAGTCCTGGGCGTCTGCCAGTTCCGCCACTCCGGCACGTTGATCACTGCTAACTGTGATATAGTAACACATTTTACGCCGTTTGTCAAGACTTAAAAGCAAAAAAATTAATAAATTTTACAGAAGATACTGCATAATATATTTTATGCAATATCTTCTGCTTTTATACATCAAATTAACTATTCATAAATGCTTTATAACCTTTATAAGCCATATAAATATCAAATTTACCTGCAACCTCATTGGGCGAATGCATTCCCAAAAGTGTAACACCGCAGTCGATGACATCAACATCTAAATTAGCAACGTATTGTGCGATAGTACCGCCACCGCCTATATCAACCTTTCCAAGCTCGCCCGACTGCCATACAACACCATTGTCCTCAAAAATTCCACGGATTTTTGCTACAAACTCAGCACTTGCGTCACTTGAACCGCTCTTTCCTCTTGCTCCGGTGTATTTTGTAAGCAACAGACCTTCATTTATATATGAAGAATTGTTTCGTTCAAATACTTCGGGGAAATTGGGGTCATATGCTGCACCAACATCAGCAGAAAGGCACTGAGCATTTGAGAGACATTCACGCAAGGGAAGTTCGCTGTAGTTGCCATCTGTAAGACTGCAAACCTTTGCAAGAACATTTTCAAAATTACGTGACAACATTCCTGTATTACCCATACTTCCGATTTCTTCTTTATCAACCAAAAGACAAATAGCAGTTTTTGAAGGGCGCGTGGTGTCAATAATTGCTCTGATTGCAGTATATGCACAAACCCGGTCGTCGTGGCCGTAACCTGCAATCATACTTCTGTCAAAACCTAGGTCACGTGCTGAAAATGCCGGTACAAGTTCAAGCTCGCTGCTCATAAGATCTGATTCGCAAATGTCATATTTTTCGTTAAGAAGCTTCATTACACCGAATTTTACTTTTTCTTTATCTGCGTCTTCATATGGAATATTACCGACAACCACATTAAGCTTTTCGGCATCAAATGCCTCGCTGAGTTTTTTACCGCTGTACTGTGATGCCAGATGCGGCAAAAGGTCTGTTATGCAAAAAATCGGGTCGCACTCATCCTCACCGATTGAAATGTTAATAGCTGTACCGTCTTTTTTTACAACAACGCCGTGGAGTGACAAAGGAATGTTATACCACTGGTACTTTCTTATTCCGCCATAATAATGCGTTTTTAGGAAAGCAATTCCGTTATCTTCATAAAGAGGTTGTGGCTTTAAATCGAGTCTTGGAGAATCGATATGTGCACCAACTATGTTTACACCATTTTTCAAAGGTTCAGTACCGATTACAAAGGCACATACTCCTTTGCCGCGGTTTACACTGTAAATCTTATCTCCCGGATTGAGAATTTCTTTATCATCAATGTTGCAAAATCCGGCAGATTCAAGCATTTTAACCGACATAGTGCAGAATTCTCTTTCGGTTTTTGATTTAGTTAATGCAAGTCTGTATTCCTCGCAGAAATCATATATTTTTGCTTTTTCATCATCTTCCATTCCAACAAAACCGTTTTTTCTTTCATAAAGCAGATTTTCACTCATATTTTAATCCCTCACTTCTTTATATTTCGTCTGTTTTATATAATTTGTTGTACATTTCGTAGGTTTTAAAAACCTTTTTAACATATTTCTTTGTCTCGGTGTACGGAATATCAGAAAGTCCGCCCATACCATCGGTAAGTTCTTTGTCATCAAGCCATTTTGTGACGTTTCCTGTGCCACCGTTATATGCAGTAATTGCAAGTTCCGTATCGCTATAGGTATCCATAAGAGTTCTAAGGTAAAAACAACCCAGATGTATATTCTTTTGTGGATTATAAAGGTCGGCTGGTATAGTATAGCCAAAGTCACCCTTTTGATTACATTCTTCTGCAGTTTTATGCATAAGCTGCATCAGACCTCTTGCCTTTGCATTTGAAAGAGCATGTGGATCAAAGTTGCTTTCAACCTTTATAACCGAATATACAAGATATTTATCAAGGTTGTATTTATCAGCATATTCCTCAACATAGTCCTGATATTCAATAGGATAAATCTTTTTTAAAATTTGTTCTTTGCCGTTTCCTACCGTAAAGTACAAAAGAAAAACAGCAAAAAATATAATTAAAATAAGTTTAAAAAAACCTATATTTCGTTTCATTATTTAAATACCTCAATTTATAAAATTTGCACTATTCTATGAATAATTTTTTAACAAAATCTTTTATTTTGGTGATATCACCGTCGTTTTTAAAAGAAATATCTGCAAGGCATATGTATTCATCATCAGACATTTGATTTAAAATTCTCTCCTCAGCTGATTTTCGGTTTATTCCGTCACGTGCCATTATACGCCTGATACGCTCTTCCCTATCTGCAACAACAGCAACAGTTAAATCACATTTAAATGGAAAATCTTTTTCAAACAGAAGAGGAACATCAAGCACCAGAATATCAGCATAACATTCATTTATCTGACGCTGCATTTCATCAAAAATATACTTATGTGTGATTTTGTTAAGGATACTTAATTTATTGCCGTCAGCAAACACTATGCCCCCTAATTTTTTTCGGTTAAGGTCACCGTCAGGGGTAATAATATCTTTGCCGAAGGCACAAACAATCTCTTCAAGTGCCGGCTTGCCTTTTTGGACAACCTGTCTTGCAATTTTATCTGCATCAATTATTTGTGCTCCGCATTTTTTAAATTCGTTACAGACAGAACTTTTTCCTGCACCTGTCCCGCCGGTAATTCCTATAATCTTCACTTAAATCTTTCCTATTCAAATTCTATTTGGTATCATACCAGGTTTTGCCACAGTTTCCTTCAACCTTAAGAGGCACAGACAATTGAATCGCATTCTCCATTTCTTCGGTCAAAAGCTTTTCAACCCTATCTCTTTCGTCAGGAAGTGCCTCGACAATCAGTTCATCGTGAACCTGCAAAATTAGTTTTGACTTCAAGCCTTCAGCTTTTAGTCGTTTATAAACATTAACCATCGCAATTTTAATGATATCTGCTGCTGTTCCCTGAACTGGTGCATTCATTGCTACCCTTTCGCCAAATGCTTGGGTTATTTTGTTTGCAGCACGTAGTTCAGGAAGATATCTGCGTCTGTTAAGTATGGTTGAAACGAAGCCTAATGCTTTGCCGTCTTCAACGGTTTTTTCCATATATTCTTTAACTTTAGGATATGCTGCAAGATAGTCTGCAATATATTGTTTTGCCTCTTTTATGGATATTTTTAAATCCTGAGCAAGTGAAAATTCACCTATTCCGTAAACAATACCGAAATTAACTGCTTTTGCTCCAAAACGCATTGAAGGGGTAACTTCATTGACAGGAACTTTAAAGACCTGAGATGCAGTCTGAGTATGAATATCGGTGCCACCGAGAAAAGCGTTGCGCATATTGTCATCACCTGCAATATGTGCAAGAACACGAAGCTCAATCTGTGAGTAATCGGCATCTACCAGAATATTTTCACCTTCGGCAACAAACATTTTGCGCATTTGTCTGCCACGCTCGGTGCGGATTGGAATATTTTGAAGATTAGGCTCGGTACTGCTTATTCTGCCTGTTGCGGTAACAGTCTGATTAAAATTAGAGTGAATTCTGCCTGTCTCAGGGTTTATTACAGGAATAAGCCCGTCAACATAAGTAGACTGCAATTTTGTAAGTCCGCGGTATTCAAGTATACACTCTATAATCGGATGCTCGCCCTCTAACTTTTTAAGCACGTCAGCATTGGTTGAATATCCTGTTTTGGTTTTTTTGCCGTGTGGAAGCTTTAAGCCTTCAAAAAGTACCTCTCCAAGTTGTTTTGGTGAATTAATATTAAATGTTTTTTCAGCAAATCCGTAAATCTGCTGTTCAAGTTGGGAAATGTTATTTTTTAGCTGTGCACCAAACTCAACAAGAGCTTCACGGTCTACCATAACACCAGTATAATGCATATCTGCAAGAACTTCAACCAAGGGAAGTTCTACATCATAATAGAGTCTGTGCTGATTATTTTTCTCCAACTCATCGGCAAATTTTTTCCACAGCTTGGCAATTACAAACAAATCAAAAGCTGTATTTTCGATATTGTCTGTATCTTCATCAAACGAAAGACTGAGCTGACCGTTTTCTTTGATATTTTCCTCTGTACCACCCGTAAGACCTAAAAATTCCAAAGCCAAATCATCTATTTTATACGCTGACCTTGTTGGATCAAGGATATATGCAGCAATTGCTGTATCAAAACCAAGTCCTGCATACTCAATTTTACGGTTTTTGAGATACAGGATATCTTCTTTAACATTAAAACCAATTTTTTTGCAGTCTTCATTTTCAAAGAAAGTCTTTAACTCAGCATCATTAGGGTTAGCTATATAAAAGCTGTTTTTGCCGTCAACAGATACTCCTATATCATCACCATAAAGACGGTATATTGCCCACTTTTCATTTTCAGCAATTTCGCGGAGTTTTGATGAGCCTGCAACTTTGCATTCACCTTCAAATTTAACTTCCTCGTGTTTGAGAGTCGCTGTTAAATTAAGCTTACTCATAAATGATTTGAAATTAAGCCTTGTAAAAAGTTCGGCAAGGGTTTCTTTGTCATATTCACGGATTGCACAATCATCAACAAAAAAATCTATAGGAACATTTCTGTCAATTTCAGCGAGCTGACGGCTGAGAATGGCATCTTCTCTGCCTTCCTCCAGCTTTTTCTTTACTGAAGGGGTTGCTTCTATGTTTTCAAGATTTGCATAAATATTTTCAATACTCTTGTATTTTTCAATAAGAGAAAATGCGGTTTTTTCGCCAATTCCCTTTACCCCGGGAATATTATCGGAAGTATCACCCATAAGCCCCTTTACATCAATAAATTCGCTTGGGGTGACGGAATATTTTTCATAAACCTCATCAGCACCATAAATTGTGGTTGTGGTACTGCCCATTTTAGATATAACCAGTTTAATCTTAACAAAATCAGAGGCAAGCTGAAGGTCATCTTTATCACCCGTGAGAATAGAACATTCTATCCCTGATTTTTCGCATATTGCGGATACTGTACCAATAATATCATCAGCCTCATAACCCGCCTTTTCAAGACAAACACAGTTCATTACCTTGAGAACTTCTTTAATCAAAGGAAGTTGCACGAGAAAATCTTCGGGGGCAGGCTTACGTTGAGCCTTATATTGGTCGTACATTTTGTGACGGAAGGTTTTTTCCTTAACATCAAAGGCAACACAAAGATAGTCGGGCATATCCTCCTCAAGATTTTTAAACAGAATATTTAAAAAACCATAAACTGCGTTTGTAGGAGTTCCGTCGGGTGCGTTCAGCTTACGAATTCCGTAATATGCACGATTTAAAATACTGTTTCCGTCAATTATAAGTAGCTTTTTCAAGTAAAATCACATACCTTTTATTATATGTACTTAAAAGAATACTTCCGGCAGTATCATCTGCCAAAAGTATTCCGTAAAATTATTTATTCAGACACAAAATCATCTGCAGTATCATCTTCGGTAGATGTAGGCACAGCTGTCATAGAATTTTTTTCTTCCTTTTTTGCTTTGAATGTGTTTTTAACATATTCCGTCCCTTCAATCAGTTTGTCTATAGCTGATGGAACCATATCAAGAATTCTGTCATAAACCGTTGAATTGGGGTTTACAGGCATAAGCCTTATCTGTCCTTTGCCAACCACCATAAATGCAACCGGAGTAATCGAAACACCTCCACCTGCACCGCCACCAAATAGATTTGGCTTATCTGCAGGGGTTTTTGCAGCCGAATGGTCAGTGCCGCCTACACCAAAACCAAGACCCACCTTGGAAATTGGGATAATTACGGTTCCGTCAGGAGTTTCAACCGGGTCACCGACAATTGTATTTACATCAATCATATCTCTGATGCTTTGCATCGCTGTGTACATCAGGCCCTGAATAGGATGTTGTTCTGCCATATTAATCTTCTCCTTTTTCTTTTTTATGTTTTGTATATAGTCTTAATACTCTCAATCCTGCAAGAATAATATGTGCCGTACGCATTTTTATTATTCCTTCTGCTTCAATTTCAAAAGTTTTTTCATTAAAGCTGGGTGCAAGCTCTACT
>JAZRJT010000012.1:0-19431 GCA_045645905.1 Clostridia bacterium | reverse complement strand
GAACGTTCAGTTTCAATAAATTCATTTTTGCCAAGACCCTCGTCACTTACAATAAATGGTATATCCGACGGATATCCGGGTATTGAATAATGCTTGTAGCATTTAACACCAAGATTATTAAGCTGCTTAAGAAATGCATTTGCAGAGGGCTGACCGTTATATCGTGTAAGAACAACGCTGCCCACAAAAAGCTTCATTTCGCGGAAGGTATCAATAAGGCGAAGAACGTCGGCATCATAAGATATACCCAAATCGCCGCGGATTTTGTTGCACTCAATATCCTCGGCGTTGATTGTAATAACAATCTCAACCTCGTCCTTAAGCTGCTGAAGCATACGAATTTTGCTGTCGGGGGCAAACCCGGGGAGCACACGTGAGGCATGATAATCGTCAAAGAGCTTTCCACCAAATTCAAGGTATAGTTTCCCCCCGAATTCTGCAATACGCTTACGTATCTGCTCCGATTGCAATTTAAGATATTTTTGATTATCAAAACCTATTCTTGCCATAGTTTTGACCCTCCTTTTTAAAATCCACATATTAGTATACCACAAAATTTGATAATAGAAAAGAGGAAATTGCAAAAAGTTTTAAATTTTTTTAATTCAAAAACCCGAACAGTTGTTCGGGTTTTTATATATTCACTTTAATCTGCCATAGCCGGCAAGCTCAACGCATTGCTGTCCTGCTTCGGTAAGCATAAATTCTGCCATTTTTCTTGCAGGGCTATCTGCAGGCGTATCTTTTCGTAAAACGATATATGTGTTGTTTGCAAGAGGGTAACTGCCGTCGGATATTGTTTCATCCGTTGGATGAACTCCGTCAATCGCAAGTAGTTTTAAGTTGCTTTTTGTATTATAGAATAAATCCATATTGTGATAGTAGTAATAAATGCTATAGCCCAATCCATAGCCAAGAGGCTTGTCGGTCTTTGCAGACATTACATCAGTAAGGACATTAGACATTGTATACGAAGTTTCTTTTTGCACATTAGGATGAATTTCATTTCCGTTTAAGAAATGCTTTTCCATCTGTGCGTGGCTACCGCTGTCATTGTTTCTGCAATAAGGATAAAGCAGAGCGTCGCTGCCGCCGACCTGTGCCCAATTGTCATACGCATCATTCACATAAATATCACTTATCTGCTGACATGTAAGCCCTGTTGCAGGATTGTCTGCATTGGTGAAGAAAATCATTGCGTCATAGGCAATGGGGATAAGTTCAAGTTCAACGCCCTTTTCTTCTGCCATAGCCAGAATGTCGCTTGCAGGATATACCGATGCAAATAGCATATCAACCTCGCCACCAATAAGCCGCTGATAAGACGCGTGACTTTTACTGTGTTTTGACGGATACTGAAAATGCGCCCGACCATTGTAGAAAAGCTGTTCGTAAATCGCCTGGGTAAAGGGATATGTAGAAGTTGAGCCATCTATTGTGGGCATCTTCTTGTCAAAGCCGTATTCCACCGCCAAATCAGAAGGATAAAGCTGACAAGACCTTGCGGTATTATATAAAATATATGCCACATCATATCTTGTCGCAGCCTTTTGAGGGTTTAAAACACGAACGGGATTTTCAGGGTCGGCATCATCATAATCGGATATATAATTTGAACCGATTAAATCATATGCCGCCGATGCCCATTGAGATATTTTATCCATATCGGCAATGTTTTCAACCGTTCTTTGCGGGCAGTTCAGTTTCGCATAGTTCAGTGCCCTTGCCGTCATAACCGTAATTTCTTCACGGGTGACATCACGGTCTGGCGAAAATGTATATGCTGATGTACCCTCAATAATTCCGTACTTGTAAGCAGACATAACTACGCTATAAAACCAGTCATTCCTTGCTACATCTTTAAAGTCAACAATGCCGTTTGCTTCAGGCATATTCTGAAGCCCCATAAATCTCATAATCATAGCAGCCGCTTCTGCACGGGTAACATTGTCAAAAGGTTTTGCCTCACCCTTTTCGTTGCCCATAATCACGCCCGTCCGTGACAACTGCCCCATAACGTGAAATTCATACTTTGACGCATCATAATCAGTAAAAGGAATTTCATCGGGCACAAAAGCCTCTATTTCTCTGCCCTTATTCTCAACTGGAACAGTTGCATAAACATATCCGTTGTAATATGCCGACAATGTAATTCCTTGTCCCGAATCCTTGTATCTTGCCATTGTACGCCAGGAATCATTATCCTTAATGTCATCAGGGAAGGGGGTTTTCACAATCACAAATACTTTTTCTCCCTCAGTTTCTGCAGATATGTCTTTGTTTGTCGATTCTGCAAATACTGGCATTGCCAGAGATAATAAAATTACTGTGATTAACGCAATAGCCATAGCTTTTTTCATTGCTAAATCCTCCTTGTTGTTTAAATAAATACAGCCTTTGCAATTCTGTAAGTATCTTATATTTCGTCAACAAACCTACAAATTCCTTCAATATTTCAAAAAAAGCCTCCGGAATATCCGGAAGCCTTTAGGATTATTCAGAAAAATCACTTGCCTTTTCTAGCCTCGAAACCGATACTTCAAATGCCGTTTTGCTTTCTACCTCAGTTTCACTGATACGTTTTTGATATTGGCGGCTTTGAATTCTGCCTTTAACGACAACATTATCGCCCACATTAAGACACTCGGCAAACTTGGCATTTCTGCCCCATGCAATACAGGGTATATAATCAGATTTGTTATACGACCTGTTTACTGCCAGAAGAATGTCTGCAATTTCTCTGCCGAATGGCGTTGTTCTGTAAACCGGCTTTTTACATATGTAGCCGTTTAAATATATAGAGTTCATACTTGTTTCGATACTATCATCAAAATCTTCTATGCTCTTCACAAAAACCGTAAGAACCAAACGATTGCCCACATTTGTGAAATTATTATACGACCTGAACTGACCATGAATCAACACATTGTCGCCCAGATGCAGTCCGTTACCTATAAGGAATTTTTCGGATATGGTTACCTTGACGGTATCGTGAGTTTCACTTAACCTGGGGGTATCAAGCATAAAAGTATAAAACATTTCTTCATAAACTTCGTGCGAAAACTCTGGCACGGTTGCTACCGTTCCGGCAATAATAACTTTGTTATTTTCTGTATAGCTATCGGTATTCAACATTATTCACTCCCTGAACCTTTGGTGTACTTTGTTATGTATAGTTTATTTATATTCACCAAAAGGCATTTTAGAACACCAATTGTTTTTTGTATAATAGGAAATTGCGTATTTCCTATTATACAAAAAACATTGATTTAACGCCCGTCACGCCGTGAAAAAGGTGCCTGTGGCACGTTTTTAGGTGGGGTTGAGATGCGAGACCATCGGCAATAATAGAAAAAACTTTGTTTTTATCCAATGAATTTTTTCGGCTTTGCCGAAATGCACTTGGGCAAACAAGGCGGTAAATCTTCGACCGCCGCCTGCGGCGAGCAGCAAAGCCGCTTTGTTCTATCATTGCCATATTTTTATTTTGTCATACAAAAGAAATGTCCTTGTATAAAATCATCCTGACCAGTCAATACTTTCCACATACAAACTATGGAGGTTATTGCTATGCTTGATAAAAAATCGCGCCGGGTTGTTATCATTAACAATATCCAATCTGACACAATAGACCAGGCAATTTTCATTCTTAAAAACCAACCTTCTGCAGGCTATGCCTGCGAAAACACCATTGTACACGAAGCTCAATTGATTATTGACCAATACACCAGACAGGTAGAACGTCTTAAGTCTGTTCATGGGCAGGATAAAGGAAACAAAAAAGACAGAAAACCTTCTGTCCTTATAAGTGTTATAGCAACTGCCGCATTTATGCTGACTGCTTTCTTCATTATCACCTACACTATGTGAGCAAGATTGACAACTCTGCAGTCTTTTTCGCCGGCATATCTTACTGTATATTCGGTTCCACCGCCCCGATTTTTGAGATATGCAACGCAAAGGTCAGCATTGTCAACCATATATTTATTACGCAAATGCATACATCCTGTAACGTAGCTTTCGCATAAATATACAATTCTGTCTGCGCGGTTTAAAAGCTTTTCATAACGCATACAGTCAGTCTTTCCCCATTTAATATGCTGGTCACGGCAGGGCAACGCCATAACAAGCATAATTTTGGGAAAGGTTCTTTTCAGTTTAAGGACCGCTTCTGCCGCCATCATATCAAATCCGATGGCACCACCGGAAATAAATTCCCGACAACCGTTTTCACAAAGTTCCCGAATCAGACATTCAAGGGTATCTTGTATAGCATCTGCCTTTTCTTTCGGTAAAAAACGATGTCCCGTAAAACAACAGGATGAGTAGCCTTCATTTAAGTTCATATTTAACATCTTCTCTCGTTTTTTATTACAGTATCATTTTATCATTAGAAATAAGTTTTAGTCAATATTACAATTTACAAAATTACGTTTTTGTGATAAAATTTTGATATAATTTTTTCAGGAGTGTTGAAATTGAAGCTTTTTAAACAAGTAATATGGATATTTTTACTGTGTTGTATGGGTGACATTGTTTCACTTTTGTTGCCATTTCCTTTCCCGGGAAGTGTTATCGCTTTAATTTTGCTATTTTTGCTTCTCTTATTTAAGGCGCTTAAGCCCGAACAAATAAACATTTTTTCAGATTTTTTGCTTAAAAATATGGCACTTGTTTTTGTGCCTTCAACGGTATCTATCATTGCCTATCTGAATGTTTTTAGCAATATATTGTGGAAGTTTTTGCTGATTTGCTGTATTACAACGGTATTTACTTTTTATTGTACAGCATACTCTGTTAAGCTGACAATGTATCTTTTAAACAAAAGGAGGAACAAAAATGTTTAATGAATTCACCGCTCGACCAATCTTTGGCTTTACACTTTGCATTGTTGCATATTACACAGGCGTAAAAACAAAAGCAAAATTCAACTATTCTTTTGTCAATCCAATGATTGTTGCAGCCTTAATATGCATAGCAGTGCTTGTTGCATTTCGCATACCCCTCGAAAACTTTATGAATGGAGCGAATATGATTTCAATGTTTCTTGCCCCTGCAACTGCCGTGCTGGCACTTTCTATGTACCGTCAGCTTGAAACCATAAAGAAAAATCTTATACCTATTCTTGTAGGATGCACAGTGGGTGTCATAAGTGCTCTTGCAAGCATCATTTTTCTTTGTAAGATAACGGGATTAAATGCCGAGGTCACAGCAAGCCTTATCCCCAAATCTGTTACAACGGCAATTGCAAGTGAGATTTCTGCTCAGCTTGGAGGTATCGTCCCCATAACCGTCGCCGCAGTTATGGTAACAGGTGTTGTTGGTGCAGTTATGTCGCCCTATTTTATTAAGTGGTCGCATCTTAACAATCCCATCGCCGCAGGGCTAGCCATTGGTGCATCAAGTCACGCTCTTGGCACATCAAAAGCAATCGAGTTGGGTGAAGTTGAAGGCTCGCTCAGCGGCATCGCCGTTGGCCTTTGTGGACTGATTACTGTATTTTTTGCGATGTTCTTGTAATTTAAAAACGCCTTGGCATATGTCAAGGCGTTTTCTTCATAATTTTTTTCAAAATAATAAATATTATAAATGACAATGCTATTCCGCCTAAAATATCCGTAGGGAAATGCACAAACAGATATATTCGAGATAAAGCCATCAATATAGCAACAATCAATGCCGGAATTCCCATCTGTTTGTCAGCGGCAAGAAGTATAAATGCCGATGTAAATGATGCCAGAGTATGTCCCGAGGGAAACGAAAAATCCTTCGGTATGGCAATCAGCATATCTATGTTATCAAAAATCCAGCAAGGTCTTGGTCGTGCAATAAGATTTTTAAGAACAATATTCCCCAAAATCAAGCCTGCAATCAACCCGACTGCTATTTCAAGTCCTAATCTTCTGTACTTTTTCATTGAAAGCAGAATCAACGCCATAACAATCCACACAGCACCTCCGTTGCCTATTTTGGATATTGCCGTCATAAAAAAATCCATAAAATCACACTGAACCAGGTTATGAACTGCCTTCATAATCTCAAACTCAAATGATTCACATCCAAAAAGCACAAGGACACCCCCTGTATACAGACTATAATGCCATATTTACCACGCCTGCCGTTGCAAGCGCGACAATCAAGCCCGCACATACAACACCAAGAAGTATTGAAGGAATAGCATCCTTAAGGCGCATTTCCATCATAGCCGCAACCAAAGCCCCCGTCCAAGCACCTGTGCCGGGCAGCGGAATTGCAACAAGAATACAAAGCCCCCAAAATTTATATTTGTCAACCGTTGCTTTTTGTTTTTCAGCCTTATTCTCAAAATAAGTGACAACCTTGTCGAATTTAACATTGACCCTTCGCATCCAGGCAAAGATTTTGCGAATAAACAAAATTATAAACGGCACCGGCACCATATTGCCCACCATAGCTACTACCATTGCAAGCCAAACATCAAGACCTGCCGCCGTTCCTGCAGGGATAGCACCGCGAAGTTCAATAACAGGCACCATTGATATGCAAAAAGTCGTTATAATCTTGCCAAAAACTGTTTCAAAAAATCCCATTCTAAAATTCTCCCAAGTGAAATTCATTTTCTTTATAAATTATATAATTTCCTGGCACTATTGTCAATTACCTTAACGGAAATAAATCTTCGCCGAATATCTCTCAGTCAGTTCCTTACCTTTGTCCTGACCCAAGATATAGCAGGCTGTGGCAAGACAATCCGCATACAGACTGCTGTCTGCAACAATTGTCACGCTGTTGTATTCCTTATCTGCCGGATATCCAATTTGGGGGTCGATTATATGATGATAACTCCTTCCGTCTTTTTCAAAATACCGTTGATATATTCCGCTGGTAACAACAGCACCTTCATCAATTTCAATTACGTCATCATATTCCCCTGCAGGAGCAAAGGGTTTTTGCAAGCCAATCCTCCATTTACCATTGCTGCTGTTTGGATTTTTGCCAAAGCATGTAATGTTTCCACCCAGGTCAACCACCGCTCCTACAACATCATACTTCTTTAAAATTGTGATTGCCACATCTCCTGCATAGCCCTTTGCCGCTCCGCCAAGGTCAATCTTCACACCGTCTGCCAGCTTTTTAAGCTTTGATTCTCCGTCATATTGAAGCTTGTCTGTACCTACAAGGTCAAGCTTTTGTTGTACCTCTTCATATCTGGGCACATTGCCGCCGCCCGAAAAATCCCAAAGCTCCACAACTGGTGCAATTGTTATATCAAATGCACCTTGCGACGAGTTTCCTATATCCAGCGACGCTGTAAGTATCTCTTTCATTTCTTCACGGATAAGAATTTCTTCATCTGCCGCCGTATTGTTAATTTCGGCAACCTGTGAATTTTTTGAATAATAATTTGTAATATCGTGAATTTCTGCAAGCTGGTCAAATACTGCATTGACAGCCGTCTTTGCATCCTTGCCGTATGCCGTCACCGTGCACTGGGTATCAAACATAAACTCGGTTTTTTCAAAGCCCTTATTTTTTATATTATATCTATAAAACAATCCTGCAAAGAGTGTAATTGCCAGTATCGCAACAAAAATCCACCTTGCTTTTTTCATAAAATCAACTCTCCTCTATGCTTACTTTTTTATAATATCATAAATATAATTTAACGTCAATCCGCTTTACTTTTTTAATAATATATGGTATAATGCATATAAGTGTAATTTTTTAGGAAGTGATTTTTTGAACAGAAAATCTCAGTCCAAAGTTGTACGTACAATCGGGATTATGGCAGTAATAACCTTTTGTGCCAAACTGATGGGACTTTTACGAGAAAATCTGATTGTTGGCGTCTATGGTAGAAGCTATGCCTCGGACGTTTTAAATACCGCAACGCAAATTCCCCTGCTTTTTTTTGATATGACGTTGGGGGTTGCAATTCTTTCGACCTTTGTGCCCATATTTAACAAGTATCTTGAACGTGAAAACAAAACACGGGCAATGGAATTTGCCAACAACTTCATGACAGTTGTTGTTTCATTTGCCACCATATCCGCAATTATCGGTATAATTTTTGCCAAGCAGATTGTCCATATTATGGTCCCCGGCTATGAAGCTGAAAAGGTCGCCGAAACTGCAAAGCTTTTGCGCATTTTGTTTCCCTCGATTATATTTACGGCTGCCGCATATACCGCCGTTGGAATTCTGCAGTCATTCGGAGAATTTAATATTCCGGCAGTTATCAGTGTTGTATCAAACCTGATAATGATTTTGTACCTGATATTTGCAGGCAACAAATTTGGGCTTTCTGGTGTAATTATTTCAATGCTTGTTGCCTGGGCGACACAGCTTGTTGTGCAGATACCCCATCTTGTAAAATACGGCTACCGCTATCGTCCACGCCTTAATTTGCGTGACGAGGGTATCCGCGATGCAGTAAAACTGGCTGTTCCTGTGCTTATAAGCTCCTGGGTACAACCGCTTTGTACAGTTATCAATATGGCATTTAGTTCATCAATGGGCGATGGTGCTGTGACTGCTCTTAACCTGGCAACCAAGATATATATTATAATGGTAGGCGTTTTTGCCTATGCTATTACAAATTTCATTTTCCCCAGGCTTTCACGTCTCAATGCCGGGGAAAATAATTCCGGCTTTGCAGAAACTACCCGTACGTCACTTGGCTGGGCTGTATTTATCATTGCATATATCTCAGCAATGTTTGTATCTTTAAGCGAAGCTATTATAAAAGTAGTTTTTGAATATGGAGCATTTACCGCAAGTGACACTCGTGTTACTGCAACAGCATTGCTTTGGTATTCGTTTGGTATGGTAGGCTATGCCATATGTGAGACACTTAACAAAAGCTTTTACGCCATCCGCGACGGAAAAACCCCTATGTACACATCGGCTTTCGGTATTGCTGTAAATCTTGTGGCGGCCTTTATCTGTGTAAGACTTATAAAAATGGGCATTGGCGGTCTGGCTTTGGCAAGCGCAATCAGTTCGCTTGCTATGGCACCCGTTCTTCTTCTTATGATAAACAAACGCAAACCCGGTACGGTTACATCTTCATTTGTAAGAAATCTGCTTAAGATTATAATTGCCGCTGTGTTCAGTTCAATTACGGCAGCGTTTATATATTCCATTATGCCCGACTCTAACGGAATTCTGATGACACTGGTTAATGCAGGAGTTTCAGCAATTTCTGCACTTTTGGTATATGTTGCGGTCGGTTTTATTCTTAAAACCGACGAATTTAAACAACTCAGGAGGTTTGGTTATGAAAAATAACGGATATTTTTTAACTCTGTGGCTTTTTATATGGAACAATCTTATAAAAAACAGTATCGTTTATAAAGCCTTAACCGGATTATACTCCTTTATCTCAAAACAATGGCAGAACTCTTATCTGACGGGGCTTTTTCGCAGAGTGTTCTTCTCGCAAGATGCTGCAAGAAACAGTATTTTAGGCAAGATATGCTTTTCGCCATTTTTGCTACTTGAAAAAATTCAACTAAAAAATGCTGAAAAGCTGAATACCCAGAAGGAAAAGAGTCTGGCAATTCGGTTTTTCAAATATCTTCTCCATAATTTTCTTGCCCTTAATCTTCGTTTTATTGGCATATTTGTAGCAACGGCTGCGGCTTTTGATTTTATTATATCCATTTTCCGTGGCGGAAGCCTGTTGCTGTCTGCTATAGCAATGGTGTTTGGCATTGCCATTTCATTTATTGATTTTAACATCACCGGTATTCTTAAGAATTCATTGATTGTATCATTCATAGAAAAATGTCTTGATACCGAATTTTCATTTAATTTTTATTACATCACCAAGTGTGAAGGCAAATCACGTCTTTACTGTGCAGGAATTTTCGGTGCAATATCCGGTATTATCTGCGGACTTTTCTCACCAACGCTTGCTGTTTTGTTTGTTGCAGGAATCCTTTTTGTATCACTTGTACTTTACAAAGTGGAGTTTGGTGTGTTTATCACACTGTTTATGGCACCCATTGTCCCCACAATGATTGTTGTTGGGCTGTGTCTTTTATGTTTTATGTCACTTATAATAAAGTCTTTGACCACAAAAAAATTCACCTGGCAGCTTGATGGGATGGGGCTTATGGTTATCGTTATGATTTTAATATATATGTTGGCTTCGGTGACATCATTTGCTCCTTTCAAGAGCATTCAGATTTGGGCAGTTTATTTTGCCTTTATGATATTCTATTTTGTTATTATCAACACAATAAAAACCAAAAACCAGCTTTTTAATCTGCTGAAAATCTTTGCCGTGTCTGCCGTATTAGTATGTCTTTACGGCATAGCACAATACATTTTCGGTTGGAATGTTAAACAAGCGTGGATGGACGAAGAAATGTTCGAGGACATCAAAATGCGTATCTACTCCACCCTTGAAAATCCCAATGTTCTTGGAGAATATATTCTGCTGACTCTTCCTGTCTGCATTTCACTTATGTGGACTGCAAAAAAAGCTTTGCCCCGTATTGTATACGGCGGTATGTCGCTGATTCTGGCACTTGCGCTTGTCCTCACATTCTCACGCGGATGTTGGCTTGGCATTATGGCAGCAGCGACGGTATTTATTACATTTGCGACAGGCAAGCTGTGGGGGCTTGCACTTATTGCACTCCCGATTGTTCCGTTTATCCTTCCTGAAAGTATAATAAATCGTTTCACAAGTATCGGCGATATGTCCGATTCATCTACATCATACCGAGTTTATATATGGATGGGAACACTGCTGATGCTTAAGGATTTCTGGATTTCGGGCATAGGGCTCGGAACCGAAGCCTTCACTCAGGATTATCCATTCTATTCATATAACGGAATTGTAGCGCCACACCCTCACAACCTGTTTTTGCAGATTATCACCGAGTCAGGTGTGATAGGTCTTGCAGTATTTCTTTTGCTACTGTTTTTGTTCTTCAAAAATCTTGTTGTTGGTTACCAGTATTTCGGCAAAGGCAACAAATTCTCGGTTGCAATGGTCGGCATAGCCTCGGCTGTTGTGGGATTTTTACTGCAAGGTATGTTTGATAACTGTTTTTATAATTACCGTGTGTTTATGATATTCTGGGCAGTTTTGGCAATAGGTATTGCATCCTGCCGCATCGCACGGGCAGAATATAACAAAACGGAGGTATCACAAAATGCTTAATGTTCTTCAGGTTTGCTCTGACACCAATATCGGCGGTGCAGGAAAGTGCATCCTTACCTACCTTAAATACTGCAACAAAGATGATTTGAACATCGCTGTTGTCCTTCCTGAAAACAGCCTTTTAAAGCCACAGGTAGAGGCTCTGGGTTTTAAGGTTTATGAAATTGCCGCTATGGCAGATAAGTCACTTGACCCCAAGGCAATTAGTCGCTTGCTTGCAGTTTTTAAAGAATTTAAGCCCGACGTTGTTCACACTCACGCAAGTATGGCGGCAAGGATTGCGGCACGCCTTTATGGCGCCAAAATTGTATACACTCGTCACAGTGTGTTTCCGCCGTCTCCTAAGCTGACAAAAGGAATTGGCAAAGCTCTTTGCGGTCTGGCAAACAACTCTACCGCTGACAAAATCATTGCTGTGGCAGAAGCCGCAAAAGACAATATCACCGCAATTGGCGTCTCTGAAAAGAAAATTGATGTTATCCTTAACGGAGTTGAACCCTTAACGCCTTATACCGAAGAACAGTTGGCGGCACTTCGCAAGGAATACAATGTTCCCGAAGGTACAAAGTGTACAGCAATTGTCGCACGTCTTAACGAAGTAAAAGGCCACAAATATTTTGTGGAAGCTGCGGCTAAACTTAAAGCCGCCGGCGTTAAGGCTAAGTTCTTTATCGCAGGAACAGGCGATATGGCAGAGCCAATCCGCAAACAAATCATAGAAAATGGTCTTGAAGATTATGTTGTTATGCTGGGTTTTCTTACCAATGTAGAGCCCCTTATGAATCTTATTGATGTTCAGTGCAATTGTTCTTTTGGCACAGAGGCAACCAGTCTTTCGCTCCTTGAAGGTATGAGTTTGGGTAAACCCGCTGTTGTATCCGATTTTGGAGGAAACCCGGGTGTTATCAAGGATGGTGAAAATGGTTTTATTGTCCCTACTCATAACCCGGATGCTCTTGCAGAGAAACTACAAATTTTGTTTTCTGATGACGAACTTTATTCTGATATGTGTAAAAGAAGCAAAGAAATATTCAACTCAGTTTTTACTGCACAAAAATACGCGGAAAACATAGACAATATTTATTTATCCCTGGGAGGTAAGAAAAATGGATAAACCAAAATTTAATCTTATGGATGGCTTTATTATTGTATTAATTATATTAATTGCGGCAGCGGCATTTTTGTTGTTTAACTCAACAAGCAGTACTGGCACTGCACCACAAACCGTCACAGCTCAATACACCATCGAACTTGCAAGATGCGAAAAGGCGGTCGCTAATGCCTTTCTTGACGCTCTTGACAAAGGAGAAACCATTATGGTTGGCGAAAAAGAACGTTTTGCAGCCACACTTGTTGACATTGCGGTTACCCCGGCAAAACGTCTTGTTACCAACAACAATTCAGGCAGGGAGGTTATAGCAGAAGACCCAATTTATTGTGATATAACCCTTACACTTGAATCTCAGGTGACAGAATCCGACTCAGCAATTCTTGCCGGCAGTACGCCATTAAAAGTCGGTGAATCAGAAGTTGTAAGAGGAAAAAAATCTGCCGGTTTTGGATATATCACCGGTTTGAAAATCAAATAATGGAGGCGACGACATATGTTCATAAATAAAGAAGGAAAGTTATTTGGCAAAATAAGCATTATTGATATAGTTGTTGTTCTTGCCATTGCAGTTCTGGTCTTTGGCCTTTATCTTCGTTTTGGCGGCGAAGAAAGCAATGTATCAACCCAGAAACAACAAATTGAATACACTCTTATGGTAAAGAATGTACGCCGTGGCACAGTCGAAGCACTGCAGCAGCTTGGTCCGATAACAAATGTGTCAACCAAGGAGTATGCAGGTGACATCACCGAAGTAACATATGATACTGCCATTGACACCCGTGAACTTGCAAACGGAAGGATTATTGAAACTCCTCTTCCGGAAAGATACACCGCAACAGTAAAAATCTGTGTTGACGGAAGTGTCAACAACTCAGGCTACTATACCTCTACCAATCAGTCAATCAATATTGGCTCAACACTTTATTTCACTTCCAAATTTGCAAATACATCAGGCGTAATTGTCGATGTAAAAGAAATTCCGTAAAAGAGATGATTTTATGTTTAAACGATTTTCTGTATATTACAAACCGTATATAGGTATTATTATTCTGGACTTGCTTTGTGCAGCCCTTACCACAGTGTGCGAGTTAGTCTTTCCTCTTATTGTTCGGCGCATTACCAATATGGCAATAGACCCTGCCCAGGAATTTTTGCTTTCAACAGTACTTAAGCTTGGTGGAATATATTTGCTGTTGCGCGTTATTGATATCTGTGCAAACTTTTATATGGCAAACACAGGTCACGTTATGGGCGCAAGGCTTGAAACTGATATGCGCCGTGATATGTTTGACCATCTTGAAAAACTGCCCTTTAAGTATTTTGACAACACCAAAATAGGTCAGCTTATGTCACGAATGACCTCTGACCTTTTTGATATTACCGAATTTTCACACCATTGCCCTGAAGAATTATTTATTTCATCAATAAAAATAATCGGTGCATTTATCATTCTTGGCCGAATTAATCTGTTGCTTACCTCACTTATATTTCTGCTTTTGCCCTTGATGCTGATTTCGGTATTTCTATTCAGAAGGAATATGAAAAATGCATTTAAGGAACAGCGTAGGCAAATAGGTGAGCTTAACGCCGAGCTTGAAGACAGCCTTCTTGGTATCCGTGTTGTAAAAAGCTTTGCCAACGAAGATATTGAACGTGAGAAATTTGCCGAAGGCAATCGCCGTTTCTTTCAAACAAAAAAGAACACCTACAAATATATGGCTCTGTTTCAATCGGGAACACGATTTTTTGACGGCGTTATGTATATTGCGGTAATCGTTCTCGGTTCATTCTTTATGGTAAAACAGCTCATTACCCCTGCAGATTTGGTTGCATATCTGCTTTATATCCAGACACTTATTACCTCAATCCGTCGTCTTGTTGAGTTTACCGAGCAGTTTCAGAGAGGAATTACCGGCATCGAGCGTTTTCTTGAAGTTATGGACGAACCTGTTGACATCAAGGATGCCGATGATGCCGTTGAGCTTGAAAATGTTGTTGGAAATGTAGTTTTTGACAATGTTAATTTCAAATATTCCGACAATGCCGAAAATGTTATTAACTCTCTTTCTCTGGATATCAAGTCAGGTGAAAATATTGCAATAGTCGGTCCTTCAGGGGGTGGTAAAACCACAATGTGTAACCTTATCCCAAGATTTTACGACCTGACCGACGGCAATATCTTTATAGACGGAGTAAATATAAAAAATATAACCCTTGAATCCCTGCGCAATAACATAGGAATGGTACAACAGGATGTATATCTTTTCAGCGGCACGGTTTATGAAAATATTATCTATGGCAAGCCTGATGCCACACGCGAGGAAGTTATAGAGGCGGCAAAGGCGGCAGGTGCCCACGAATTTATCTGCGATTTAAAAGACGGATACGATACATATGTGGGCGAGCGTGGTCTTAAGCTGTCAGGCGGACAAAAGCAAAGAATTTCAATTGCACGCCTGTTTCTTAAAAATCCGCCAATACTTATCCTTGACGAAGCGACCTCTGCTTTGGATAACGAAAGCGAGCTTATTGTTCAGAATTCTCTGAAAAAGCTTTCCAAGGGCAGAACAACCTTTACCATTGCTCATCGTCTTACCACAATAAAAAATGCCACCAGAATTTTTGTTTTAACTCAGGAAGGCATTATTGAAGAAGGCACCCATACCGAGCTTATGGAAAAAGGCGGCGAATACGCAAAGCTGTATTCGATGTATAGTGTACTTTAAACATAACAAAACGGAGTAGTGATTTTTTCACTGCTCCGTTTTTTACTTTATTACTTTTTAAGAACATCTTTCAGATACATTCCCGTGTAAGATTTCTTTGACTTTGCAACCTCTTCAGGTGTACCCAGCGCAACAATCCTTCCGCCCTTGTTGCCGCCTTCGGGACCAAGGTCAATTATATAATCCGCTGTTTTTATAACATCAAGATTATGCTCGATAACTACCACTGTGTTTCCTGCATCCACCAGCCTTTGCAACACATCAATAAGGCGGTGAACATCGGCTGTATGCAGCCCTGTTGTCGGCTCGTCAAGAATATATATAGTCTTTCCTGTACTGCGTTTGCTTAGCTCCGTTGCAAGCTTGACACGCTGTGCCTCACCACCCGAAAGAGTGGTTGACGACTGTCCGATTTTTATATAGCCAAGACCTACCTCGTACAAAGTTCTCAGGCGGTTTGCGATTTTAGGAATACTTTCAAAAAACTCCATTCCTTCTTCCACTGTCATATCAAGCACGTCTGCTATACTCTTGCCCTTGAACTTAACCTCTAAGGTTTCGCGGTTGTAGCGTTTGCCTCCACAAACTTCACAAGGCATATATATATCGGGAAGAAAATGCATCTCAATCTTGATTATGCCGTCACCCTGACAGGATTCACATCTGCCACCCTTGACATTAAAACTGAATCTTCCTGCACTATATCCCCTTGACTTTGCATCTGGGGTTGAGGCAAACAGGTTACGGATATCCCCAAAAAGTCCGGTGTATGTTGCCGGATTAGACCTTGGCGTTCTGCCGATTGGAGACTGGTCGATATCAATTACCTTGTCTAAATTTTCAAGGCCGCTGATTGATTTATATTTGCCAGCCTTCATTTTCGCACGGTTTAAATCATTTGCAAGTATTCTGTATAAAACCTCATTTACAAGGGAGCTTTTTCCACTACCCGAAACGCCGGTAACACAAGTGAAGGTTCCCAAAGAAATCTCAACATCAACATTTTTAAGGTTGTTCTGCGCAGCGCCTTCAAGCCGCAAAAAATCACCGTTGCCCACACGTCTTTCGCTTGGCACAGGAATTTTCTTCACACCGCTGAGGTAAAGGCCTGTTTCGGATTTTTCACATTTTTTTATATCCTCCACAGTGCCTTCGGCAACCACATATCCGCCGTGGACACCCGCTCCGGGACCAATATCAATAATGTGGTCAGCTGCATACATTGTATCTTCGTCGTGCTCAACCACAATCAGAGTGTTGCCTAAATCACGCAGTCTTTTAAGCATCTCTATAAGCTTGTGGTTGTCCCTTTGGTGAAGACCAATACTTGGCTCGTCAAGAATATAAACAACACCCATAAGCCCCGACCCAATCTGGCTTGCAAGACGAATTCGCTGGGCCTCGCCCCCCGACAAGGTTCCGCTTGAACGTGAAAGGGTCAGATATTCAAGACCAACACTTACAAGAAATGACAATCTTGCATTTATTTCCTTTAAAATTTGCTTGCCTATAAGCTCTTCACGCTGTGTCAATTCCATTTTATCAAAAAATTCCATTGCCTCAGAGATTGACATATCGCTGATTTGGTTTATATTTTTGCCCTTAACCGTTACCGCAAGACTCTCCTTTTTAAGGCGTGTACCCTTACATTCAGGACAGGGGGTAATGTACATCAGCTCCTGAATTTCCCTTTTTGCCCACTCAGAATTGGTTTCATTATAACGGCGAAGGACGTTATTTATTATTCCTTCAAATCTCGCATAGTGTTCGCCCTTGGCATACTTTTTCTCATAGGAAAGATGCACCTTTTCGCCCTTCGTGCCGTAAAGAATAATATCCATTATATCTTCGGGCAAATCCTGAATCGGCGTATCAAGGCTGAACCCATACATTTTAGCAAGACCACGATAATACATAGCCGAAATACTGTCTTTGTCTGTGCCTGTCCAGCCGTAGCAGTTAATTGCACCCTCATTTATGCTCTTTGTTTTGTCAGGAATCAATCTTTCAGGGTCAAGAATTTCAACCTCACCCAAACCCATACAATGTGGGCACGCACCATAAGGCGTGTTGAAGGAAAACATTCTTGGGGTAAGCTCTTCTATATTAATTCCACAGTCATCGCAGGCATAATTCTGGCTAAACAGCATTTCCTCGTCACTATCAATAAGCTGTACCACAGCAAGCCCTTTTGCCATTTTGAGAGCTGTTTCCAACGAATCTGTAAGACGCTTGTCCATACCTTCACGCACTACAATGCGGTCAACAACAATTTCTATATTATGCTTTTTCTGCTTATCAAGAACAATTTCATCGCTACCTGGGTCGTATATCTCACCGTCAACACGGACACGGACGAATCCGTCCTTTGCAGCCTTTTCAAAGACTTTTGAATATTCGCCTTTTCTGCCACGAACTACCGGTGCAAGAATCTGAATTTTTGTTTTTTCGGGCAGAGCTTTAACTGCATCAACAATCTGGTCGATTGATTGGGATTTTATTTCCTTTCCGCATTTGGGGCAATGCGGAACACCTATCCGCGCAAATAAAAGACGCACATAATCATATACTTCTGTCACGGTACCTACTGTTGAACGTGGATTTTTGCTTGTGGTCTTCTGGTCAATGGAGATTGCAGGTGATAAGCCGTCAATTGACTCAACATTGGGTTTTTCCATTTGTCCAAGGAATTGACGTGCATATGCAGAAAGCGACTCAACATATCGTCTTTGTCCCTCAGCATAAATTGTTTCAAAAGCAAGAGAAGATTTGCCCGAACCGCTAAGCCCGGTGAGCACAACCATTTTGTCGCGTGGTATTTTTACGTCAATACCCTTGAGGTTATTCTCTCGCGCACCCTTAACATAAATATATTTATTAATCATTTTGTTCTCCCTCAAGTCTACGTATTTCATCACGAATTTTGGCAGCAAGTTCAAACTGCAACAGTTCTGCAGCCTTTTTCATCTCGGTTGTCAATTCAGCGATAGTCTTTTCTTTTATATCAATCGGTGTCTCGGGCTTCCTTCTGCCATGCTTTGGAATCTTGGCATCTGCAACTGTTGCCTCGATTATCTCGTGTATATCCTTTTTGATTGTCTGTGGAACAATCCCGTGCTCGCTGTTGTACGCCGCCTGAATTTCACGACGACGTTCTGTCTCGGATATTGCACGTTGCATAGAGCCTGTGATTGTGTCTGCATACATAATAACAGCACCTTCGGCATTTCGCGCCGCACGTCCTATGGTCTGGATAAGCGACGTGTCCGACCTTAAAAAGCCCTCTTTATCCGCATCAAGTATAGCAACAAGTGAAACCTCGGGGATGTCCAACCCCTCTCGAAGAAGGTTGATTCCCACAAGAACATCAAACACACCCAGACGCAAATCACGGATAATTTCCATACGCTCGATTGTTTCAACCTCGGAATGAAGGTATCTCACCTTTAAATCCATATCTTCAAAATATTCGGTAAGACGTTCTGCCATTTTCTTTGTCAGGGTTGTTACTAATACTCTTTCGTTTTTGGCAACTCTCTTTTTAATCTCGCCATACAAATCGTCAATTTGTCCGTCAACGGGGCGAACCGATATCTTGGGGTCAAGCAATCCCGTAGGACGAATAACCTGCTCTACCACACGGCTTGAACGCTGCACCTCAAACTCTGCCGGTGTTGCACTAACAAAAATCGCCTGATTTATATGTTCATAAAACTCGTCAAAGTTTAGCGGTCTGTTATCAAATGCTGAAGGCAGCCTGAAGCCGTATTCCACAAGATTTGTCTTGCGTGCACGGTCGCCTGCATACATTGCCCTTACCTGAGGAATCGTAACGTGAGATTCATCCACCACAAGCAAAAAATCTTTGGGAAGGTAGTCAAGAAGTGTAAACGGAGGACTTCCCGGCTGACGTCCGCTTATATGCCGCGAATAGTTCTCTATCCCCTGACAAAATCCGGTTTCACGCATCATCTCTATATCATATCTTGTACGCTCTTTAATTCGTTGTGCTTCAATAAGACATTCATTTGCCTTAAATTCCTCAACCCGTGCCTCCATCTCTGCCTCAATACCGGCAATTGCACGCTCTAACTTTTCCTTGCCCACAACATAATGGGATGCCGGATAAATTGCCACGTGCTTAAGCACCTTTATTACCTCACCGGTAACCGAGCTGATTTCAGCAATGCGTTCAACCTCGTCGCCAAAAAACTCTATTCTTATTGCATTCCCCGAAGAATATGAGGGAAACACATCAATCACATCGCCCCGAACCCTGAATTTGTTTCTTATAAACTCTATATCATTTCTTTCATACTGAATTTCAATCAGCTTCCTGATAACCTCATCACGGTCAGCAGTCCCTCCCACACGCAAGGACACAACCATATTGTTGTAGTCGATAGGGTCGCCAAGACCGTAAATACAGGACACAC
>JAZRJT010000011.1:0-34626 GCA_045645905.1 Clostridia bacterium | reverse complement strand
ATTTCATCCACTACCTTTTTCTTTGTTTCTTCGTCCTTTGGATAACCTTTAATTGCAATATACGGCATTAATAACACTCCTTTTGTATATTATAAATATTTTTTCATCCATATATGAGGGCAATCTTCTTCATATTCAATCTCTCCGTATTCAGCAAAACCCACTCTTTCATAAAAATTTTTTGCCTGCATCTGTGAATGAAGAATAAGCTCCTTACCTCCGATTTGAACTATATGGTGTTCAGCGGCAGTAACAAGCTTGCTGCCTATACCTCTTCCCCGATATTTCCTCTTTACAGCCAATCTGCCAAGAATGTAGGTGCTTTCATCATCATCCTCAAACACACGGCAAACAGCTATAGGAACATCTTTATCAAACATCACTATATGAACAGCAACATCATCCTTTTCATCATAATCATACGAAAAGCCTTGCTCTTTAATGAAAACTTCTTCGCGAAGCTCCTTTGCCTCCCGAGGAAACTCTTTATAAATCTTTACTGTCATAACTACCTCTTGCTTAATATCTTGCTCTATCATCTGCGTGCATTATATAATAATTGCGTTATCTCTGCCCTTGTGATTTCCCGTTCTTCATTTTCAACGCCGATGTTTGTCAGCAATCCGTTTGTCCTGGCACATTCTATATAATTATCATAATTTACGCCTATCATTTTAAGCGCCGCAATAATCGCCTCTTTTACAGTAATATAATCCTCCGGACGGAACCTGTCATTTTCCAATTCAAAAACACCTTCGTTAACACATATTCCTATAAAGCTTTTTGCCCAGTGATTAATCATAACATCTGAACAGGTAAACTGATATTCCCAAAACTCATGTCCCATTGTTCTTGAAAACATAGCTGCCGCTTCGCTTCTGAGAACAAATTCTGAGGGTTTAAACGTTCCGTCTTCATATCCGGCAACAATACCTTTATTATACATTTCAAGTATTGCCTCACAATATATATCGCTGTATTCAATATCATTATAAGGCATATTTATAATAACTCTTTTCTCCGCAGGGTACCACATTGATTTTTCGCCAAACAGTTCGCACACAGTATCAATCGGGATTATTATACCGCCATCGTTCAAAATCGGATTTAATATTTCATAGCTGATATCGTCCTCTATCTGAGTTGCTGTATAGTCACCAATAACGAATTTAAATTTCTGCCTGCCCTTTTCAATATACACATCAGACTCATCAACTGTAATCTTATAGCCAAGCCTTTCAAAATCCTCTGCCGAAATATACATCGTTTCATTTATCTCTTTGGGAGCACCGCTTAACTCCTCTGTCTTGCAGTTTATAACGGCACTATGCTCTCCTGTTTTAAATACAGATATATTTTGCTCGGGAAGTTCCGGCACATTGACATTCACTGCCGATACGTTTCCTATCGGAATCACATTGCCCGGCTTCCACGCAAAAGCTTTAGCTTTTTTTATCTTGTAATTTGACGTATTTTTAGAGATTTTATTCAATGAACCGGTTTTTAATTCATCTTCTTGCGTCTTTTCAACAGATATAAATCTCCCGTCTTTGTCATAATATGCAATATAAGCATCAATGCCTTCGATCAAATAATCGCTGACATTTTCATATTTGAAACTATTAGAGATATCCCGAATTGAAATTTCAACTGGCAATAACGGCTTCTGCATTATATATTCCAACACAATATTTTTATCGTCTTCATATTCAAAGAGAATTTTTGTTGCTTCTTCTGCATTATTTGTGCTGATTCCATCTGACACATAGTAACTCTTTTTGTCTATTCTGGTCTGCACATCAAGGGTATATGTATCGGTGTCTTCGGGAATTTTAAAACTGAATTTTCCCTTTTCCACATCTGCAGTCAGCCAAATGATTTTTCCACTATATAAATTGCAAGTAGCTGTTACGCCAAAATCTAACTCCGGATCTTCACATTCCAGTGTTCCCGAAATATTGTTGCATTTAAGCAAGGTCAGATTTATTGTTTCACACTCAAAGCCAAATGTCCGCTCATTTCCTCTCTCTGCAACAGATGCAAGAGGTTTTACATAGGAACAAGTAGCAAACAAATGTTCATCACCTGTAATGTCTTCTATCCACAATTTATATATTTTATCTTCTGCTATTTCAAATTCAAACTTTGCGATCCGCTCACCTGATGTAATTAGTGGGGTTTGAGTATAATCAATTATTTTGTCATAGATCTCTGCGGTTAAGGTATCATCTAACACAACTGTTGCGTATATATCATTTTCAAGAGAAAGAGAATATGGCCTTACTACTTTTACCGTTATATTTTTCTTTTTCAAAAGCTGAATATCTGTAATTAAATCTTCTTCAAGCTCTTTTACCAATATTCCGTTGCTGGTTATCTTTCCGCCCTGGTGTAAATATCCTTTTTCGCACAACCCATCAACCTCATTGACAATTTGATACGCTAGCATAGATGAACTTGACTGGCTATAGAGACAAACCGTCTCGGACCGCTTTTCATTGTTAAGAACAACCGTTTGACTGTCACTCCAGTCAAATAGTTTATCCGTTACAACTAAGCCACCATTTGGTATATATTGCCTCATAACAACTGCGACCTCTACATCATTCTCCGGCATATATCCATCGGGCAAACTTACGTTACAAACAGCTTTTCTTGAATACCTTGCGGTATAATCTGTTTTAAAATCTTTGACATATGCGATATTTACAAAATTAAATCCTCCAAGCTTCGCATTTCTGTACTTATGATAATCAAATACAATTTTTACATCATACATTGTATCTTTCGGCAATCCACTAAGCTCAACGGCTGCTGATTTTTCTCCGCTTTGCACAACACCCTGCTTTGAATAGGTTTCATTTTTAACTGTTACATATATTGTAAATGGTACATCTCTTTCATCAATTTCCGGCAGGGATACATTAATTGTGTATGTAACATCATTCTGTTGCCCGTATACAATGACCTTGCCAACTTTTGAATAATCGTATTCATTGCACACAAATGCATATCTGCCGCCAAAATCAACAATAAAATATATGTTTTTGTCATTGATTTTTTCGGCAGGGGTTTCAATCAGGAAATTTGCACTGTTTTCATTCTCAGGTATTATCCCATTCAGGCTTGACAACGGCTCGAAATCATCAAGGGTATTTCCCTCACCGGTTTTATATGCAGTGTGTATCTTAACATCATATCCGCCCACCGGAGCAACTGTCCCATAAATCAGATTAACCGTTGTATCCATTACCACCGTGCTTTCATCTGCTGTATAAAAATCCATTCTGCCGTCTTCTAATGAATACCGATGGGACAGATACTTGCCAACAAATTGAGCAGATATATATATCTCACCGTTGACTTTAATCAGAATGCCCCTTGACCCCAACAAAGAAGTATCCCCTACCGTAATATTGTCCTCCGGACTTAAAATAAAATCATTCAGTAAGTCACCGATTTTTTGAGTTGCACGTTTGCTATATGTGTATTTACAAATAACATCAACTACAGGCGGCATTTCCAAAGATGGTAGTTCAACTACAGGCGGCTCAACAGGTTCTGTAGTTTCAAGCGGTATTATGATATCAGAATTATCAAAGATGCTTGTTGTCTGTGTTATTACAATCTTTTTTTCTTCTCCCAAACAGTCATTTGATGTTATGGTGTATTTATCGTCCTCTTTGATAACATCAAGACCCAACCGTTGCAAATCATCAATATGTAAATAATACTGTTCATTGTACTTAAACAGTTCATGCGAAAGTACAACTTCTTCATTTCTATTATACACTGTAATGCTCTCTTGTGTGTTTGCAGAAACATCCATCGCAAAAACAAAATTTAATAATAAAATAACGAATAAAAGTATTTTTTTCATAGTTGCTCTCCATTACTGCAAATATAGTACTCATTTTCAAGAAAACATTATAGCACAAATATTTATATATTGCAACATCAACCACGCCATTCGCCATTGACAATCCACACAATTTATGATACACTTTAACTCGCTATGGGCAATAAAGATAGGGGATTATAAAAATGACGTTAGGAATAAACTTTTTTATTACAAATATCCTACTTGGAGTAGGTCTTGCTATGGACGCCTTTTCGGTCTCTTTAGCAAACGGGCTCAATGAGCCGTGTATGAAAAAGAACAAAATGTGTGCTGTTGCCGGGATATTTGCCTTATTTCAGGCATTGATGCCTCTGACAGGATGGCTTTGTATACATACTATTGTTCAATATTTTAGTTTCTTTGAAAAATTAATACCCTGGATTGCGCTTATTCTGCTGTGTTTTATCGGTGGAAAAATGCTTATCGAGGGCATTCGCAGCAAAGATGAAAATCCCTGCGAAAAACCGGGGGTGGGCGTAATTGCCCTGTTAGTCCAGGGCATCGCCACATCAATCGATGCTTTGTCTGTCGGTTTCACCATTGCGAGCTACAATCTGCCGTCAGCATTGATTGCAGCATTTATAATTGCATTTGTTACCTTTATAATTTGTATGGCAGGCTTGATAATCGGAAAAAAGGCCGGAACAAAAATTGCCGGTAAAGCCGGAATTTTTGGCGGTGCAATATTAATCTTTATCGGTCTTGAAATTTTCATTACCGGAATTATGTAACATAAGTTAACATCCTGTTTTCTTCCAAAATCTCCGGCAGAGCCTTAACAGCCGTAAGCAAATCGCTTAAGTGATTTGCTTTTTTTATCGCCTTAAGCAATTTTTTCTCCCCTGGATACAGCCACATAGTATACAGCCACATCTCTTTCAACTTGTGTAAGGTATATACCTCTGACCCAAGCACCTCAAGATATCTCTCTGCCAGAACCTTTGTAAACTCAGCCAGTTCGGCAGTTTCTATTTTTCTACCACCCCTTATTTCTCTGAATATAGCGGGATTGGCAATAGCACCTCTGCCAATCATTACACCTTCAAGCCTCGTATATTTTTGCGTAATTTCTTTATAATCCTGTGCAGTAAAGATGTTCCCATTATAACAAATCGGATTTTTAGTTGCTTTAAAAGCCGCATCAAATGCTGACATATCAGGCTTGCCATTGTAAAATTCTTCTCTTGTTCTGGGATGGATAATCAACTCTTCCATGGAATATTTATTATATATTTCCATCAATTTTTTAAGCTCCAAGCCACTCGAAAAGCCCGACCTTGTTTTTACCGAAACACTTAGGTTGCTGCATTCATACACCTCTGCCAGAAAGTGATTCACGCCCTCGGGGTCACGCAAAAAGCCTGAACCGCGGTTCTTTTTTACCACTGTCCCCGACGGACAACCTAAGTTTATATTTATGTCTTTATAACCAAGGTCTTTAATCTTATCCGCAAACTTCATAAATGACTGACTTTGATTTGTCAACACCTGGGGAATCAGTTTAACATTTTTATTTTTCTCAGGAACAATATCCCTTAGACTTTTTATACTAAGCTTCTCGTTGTCACTTGGAGTGATAAAGGGCGCAAAATATACATCGCAGCCCCCAAAAAACTCTGCGTGAGTGTTTCGGTATGTATATGTGGTTATGCCTTCAAGCGGCGCAAAATAAAGTTTCATAATTCTTTCCTGTCAAATTCTTAATATATTCCCTATTATTATACAATAAACACAGCTTTTTGTCACGTCTTTTTTAATTCCTACATTAAAACGACAATTTGAACATTGATTAAATTATCTGAGGTTGTAAATTTTTTCTTCTTTCCATTTTTGATATTGACAAATCACTAAAATGGAAATAAAATATAATATAGGGTATTATATGTATAATTTTGTTTAACCCGGAAAGAAAACTATTATGGATATAAATGAAAGAAGAGAAAAAATTCTTGAAATCCTTAACGAGCAAGGACAAGTTAAGGTAAACGACCTGAGCCGCGAATTTGGCATCTCAAATATTACAATACGTTCAGACCTTGCCGACTTAGAGGATAAGGGTCTGCTTTTCCGTGTTCACGGCGGGGCGATTAATTCCTACAAATCTTATTGCGATATGGACTTGCAACAACGCCTTGGCACAAATCTTAAGGCAAAACAGCTTATTGCAAAGCGTGCTGTGGAAATGATAAAAGACCATGATACCGTTATGTTTAATTCAGGAACTACTACCCTGACGGTTTTTCGTGCAATTCCATCACATCTGAACCTGAACATCGTGACAAACTCTGTGTCAATTGCTCTTGAGGCAAGCGGCAACCCCAATTTTAATGTGGTGCTTCTTGGTGGCTTTATAAATCCTAAGTATCAATTTGCTTACGGCGACGATGCAGTAAATCAACTGAAAAACTATCATGCCGACAAACTGTTTTTGTCGGTTGACGGCATCTCACCTCATTCGGGTCTTACCACATATTATGACCGCGAATCCGAGCTTGCACGGCTTATGCTTGCACAGTCTGCCTCTAAAATTATTGTTGCAGACTCATCGAAAATCGGCAGAACCGCTTTTGTCAATATTGCAGAAACCGGCAGCGCCGACATTCTGATAACCGATGACACATCAGTTTCACCCGAAGATTTAAACGCTTTAAAAAAGAGCTTTAAAAAAATAACAATTGTTAAAGAATGACAGAAAGGACAAAAAACATGAAATACTTACTTGGCGTTGATATAGGAACTACTTCTTTAAAGGCCGCCGTTTTTAACGAAAATGCAGAATGTATGAAATCAGTCACTAAAGACTATACACTTGAAGTGAAGGATGATTATGTTGAATTCTCTGCGGAGAACTATTGGACTCTTTTCCACGAGGCTCTTACCGAGCTTTCGGCAGAATACAAAATTTCCGCTATGAGCATTGACACCCAGTGCGAAACGATAATTGTTGCCGATGAGGACGGAACACCCCTTCGCAAGGCAATAGTCTGGCTTGACAACCGTGCAACAGCCGAGGCCGATGCTATCAAGGCACACTTTGGCAACAAAACAGTATATGAAATTACCGGTCAGCCTGAAATCACGGCTACATGGCCCGCAAGCAAGCTTCTATGGCTGCGCAACAACGAACCTGAATGCTTTGGCAAAATTAAAAAAGTCTTTCTCCTTGAAGACTATCTTCTCTATCGCCTGACAGGCCGTTTTGTTACCGAAAAAACTCTTCAATCCTCAACCATCTATTATGACATCCGTAATCACATCTGGTGGAAGGATATGCTTGATTTTATCGGCATAGATGAATCCGTATTCCCCGAAATTCTCCCCAGCGGCGAAATTGTGGGCGCGTATGAAGGTATCACGGTGGTAACCGGAGCAATCGACCAGATTGCAGGTGCAATCGGTGCAGGAATTGTTAAGAAAGGCATTGTCAGTGAAATGACAGGCACAACAATGGTGGTTTTTGTTCCTTCAGAAACCATCCCCGATTTCACTCCAAACTCAATTATTCCTTGCCACGTGAACTTTGACGGCAAATACTGTCTGCTTTCATGGACGCCTACCGCAGGAATTGCCCTTAAATGGTTTAAAAATAACTTCTGCGAGAATTTTAGTTTCCGCGAGCTTGACGAGCTTGCCGAAAAGGCAGACCCAGGCTCTAACGGGCTGACCTTTTTGCCTTATCTTTGCGGCTCTACAATGCCAAAGTATAACCCCGATGCCCGTGGAACCTTCTATGGTCTGACAATGGAGCACGGCAGAGGACACGCTGTGCGTAGTATTTTGGAAGCCGTTGCTTGCATGCTGAAGCAAAATCTTGATTATCTTGGTCTTGATTGCAACGAAATCCGCACGATGGGCGGTGGTGCGTCAAGTCCGTTGTGGAATCAGATTAAAGCCGATATGACAGGTAAGAGAATTGTAACCCTTAAAAATGACGAAACTGCCTGTCTTGGCTCTGCGATTTTAGCAGGTGTTGCTACCGGTGTTTTTGAAAGTGTTGAGTCGGCTTGCGATATGGCAGTAGAACCCAAAAAGGTATATGAGCCCTCAGGTGCTGATTATACAGAATGTTACAAACGCTTCTGTGAGCTTGATGATAAGTTGAATTAAGGCACAAAATTAACGCCGGGGAAATCCCCGGCGGTTTCATTAATTATAAATCTTTTGACAGTCCCATACGTCTTAAATGCTCATCAAGTGTATCTATCTGTTCCTGTTTTATGGTTGCAACCACCGATGTGGTCTTAATTTCTTTTCTTCGATGCAAAATAATATCAAAGAATCTTATTAACCAATATACCGGATACAAGCATTTATTCTTTTTAACTGCCGGATACACAAAGCCAAGAAACTCAGCAGTTGGAAAAATCTTTCTCAGCAAATATTTTGTTCTTGTGGTCTGCTTCCCCTTATCTGCATAATTTGCAACAAGTCTAGATGCTATGCGGTTTTCGGTATTTCCATAAGCACCGCTCCCCAGAATAAATTCTCCCATCTCGAAAACTCTGTTGTCGACCATTTGTATCGGCTCATTTTTAAACCATAACCTTGCAAGCTGTACCAGAATATTCTCAAATTCAACCAGAGTTAGCTTTTCCAGTTCTTTCATAACATATTCGCGGTCAAGGGCTGTGCGATTCATTACAAAAACATCCACAACGTGCATTATGCCAATCCCACCCTCAACATAATGCTTTGCGATATGGTCAATGGTATAAACATATGCATCTTCGGGCGACATCTCATAGATATATTTCTTATCCTCACGCAGTTTTGCATACTTCCAAGGGTCGGTATAATAATCATAAAGCGCACCAAAGCTTGGGGGAACAAGCTCCTTATGCAGCTCAACTGCCAGTTGGTTACTTTTATATATTATCTCGTGCATAGATTCGTGGTCAAGCTGAAAGCCCAAGCCTTCCATTATAGGATGAATCTCATCAATTTTTTCTTCATCAATCAAAATATCGGTGTCGGACATATATCTCAGCGACGGATAGGGATATAAATTCTTTGTATAAAACCCCTTTAAGGGCATTGCACGCAAACCCTTCTCTTCCATCCGGTCAAGAAAGGAACCTATCGTAACCGCCTGAACAGTTTCTCGCGCTATAGCCAGGTTATTTTCGTATATAAACTTTTGAGCAATCTGTGTTGGCATCTTTTCAAGAGCCTTTGGGCACATAGCAACAAAGCCCGCCAGATGGTGTCTTTTTGAAAAGGCGTATAATTCGTCAAAATCAACATGAATATCAGGCGGCGGATTAAATTCGCTGCCATTTAAAACAGACGCTATTATTTTAATTAAATACTTTGGTGCCGGAATGTTCATTTTATCACCTTGAAAGTTTTAATTCTAAAATGGGAATTTAAGCATTTTTCAATTTTTCTTTTATTTCTGTTGTAGATATCCCTTGTGTATATGGCAGATACTCAATCGCTACGCCAAGAGGTGCAAATTGTTCCTCAGTCTTTTTGTAACGCTCAGAACCTTTCCAATCGTCACCGGAGAATAAAACATCAAAATTAAAGGTTTGAAGTGCAAGCATTTTGTCATTGGTTGTTTCAATGTCAATTAACGCAACTTCATCAACGCATTTTAGGGCAGCGATAATTCTGGCACGCTCCGTTTCATTATAAACTGGTTCTTTTTTCTTTATGTTATGAACATAATCATCATTACAAATCCCAACAATAAGGTAGTCACACATTGACTTGCATTTTTCCAACAAGTTTAAATGGCCAGTGTGAAACAAATCAAAAACGCCTGCGGTAAAACCAATTTTGTATTTTTTCATATTCCAAAAGCCTCCTTTATGTTAGATTTCCCTGATTTTTGATAATTTAAGCTTTATATACCGAATCACTTGTTTTTTATCGTCAAGTGTAGTGTCGGAATGTTCATCGTATCGCCCTGATCATTATAATTTTTCGAATATATAAAAGCAATTGCAGTGTTAAAAATAATTCTGAACACAGTGAAGCCATTGCCACACCATAAGCACCCCAAAAATATCCCAATATAGCCATTAAAATTATCATTAAGATACTACTCATTGTAAAAGCAATACTATATTCCTTTTGATATCCTGCAGCAACCAAAGTTTGAATTCCTAAAAGGTTATTTGCGATGCCTAAAAGCTGCCATATTATAAAGGGAATTAAAAGTAATGAATTTGTTGCATAATCCTTGCCAAAGGCAATAAAAACTATCGGTTCATTCAACAGCATTATTACAACTCCTCCAATTGCAAAAAGCATAAACACAGGAAGTCCGTATTTTTTAACTGTTCTAACACCGCTATCAAATGATTTCGAAAAGGCTTTACAGGATTGCGGATAAAGAGCCTGGCTTATCGCACCAAAAAGAATTGTTAACACATAAGGTATTTTGCTGATAGCAGAATATATCCCTACTGTTTCACTTGTTGCAAGCAAACCCAAAACTGTAACGCCAATACTGTTAAAAACACTGCCCATAGCGGTGGAAACAAAAAGAGCCCAAGCATTCTTCAACTCTGCAAAAACAACTGATAATCCGGTAATTTTCGTCTTTAGCCCATATTTCTTTGTCACTATAAAGTATCCTAACACCGCAGAAATAATATTATTTGATATATATAGTATACAATAGAGATATAAATCCTCGGGCTTTTTTACCAATAAGAAAATAAGAACAACAGAGATAGATCTGCTTATTACATTTATTATTGTAATGTTTTTCATTTCGCCAATGCCCTGAAAAAACCAATTCTGTTGAAAAACAAGAGAAAAGACCATCAACAATAATATTGCCATACAATTTATCTGGTTGCGGTTTAAAGGAGCAATCCAAATGACAATCGCAAACAAAATTAAACATATTATAAAAAGAAACATTCTGCCAAAGATAATATTGCTATGAATAATGCTATACTCCGAATTATCCTTGCACATAGCAATTTTTTTTGCTCCGTAAAGAGCAAAACCATATTCTACAATCACTTGAAAATACGTCATCCAACTAATTGCAACAGAAAATTCACCATATGCATCAGCAGATAAAACCCTGGTTATATATGGCAACGTCAATACAGGAATAATAGTATTAAAAAATTGCAAAGCCATAAGCCACATACTATTCTGTGCCAGCTTTGATTTTAAAAATTTATTTATGAAACTCATAAATTATCCTTTTGTGGTGGTTGTTTTTGTATAAACTCTATTTTTTCAAGAATTTCTCTTGTTGTTTCAAGGTTATCAACAGAGTTATATAGTCTTTCCGCACCGTTTTGATATTCCTCATAATTTTCGCTTATTTTGTCGATAGCTTTTGCAATTTCGTTAGGCTCTTCCATGTCAACACAAATCCCGGCACCTAGTTTTTCAACAGAAAGCTGCAACCCTGGGATGTCGTTCCCAATAATCGGTACATTAAATTTAGAATATTCAAATATTTTGTTTGGTGCACAAAACATATTGTTTAAAGACGAAGGTTCATAAAAAGCAATACCAATATGTGCGTTTTCAGTTATATAAAGATGTTGCGGAGCAGGAAAGAAACCTCCATAGAGTACATCATGATATTCTTTCCTAATTTCTTCAAGGATTTCTTCTACTCCCGTCACTGCTCCGCCAATAACTACTAGGGTATATTTTTCTTTTGTTTTATTTAACGCCCGTGCCAAGGCTTTAATAGAACGGTCTTTAGATAATACCCCTTGGTAAAGTATATATTTCTTATCTTTCAGATCTTTTTGAATCGCTTCTACATCAGAAGATTTTTGGCAAATCATTTCATAATATGGCTTATTGGGCATAATAAAAGGCTGTGTATTAATTCCAAACCACTGTTTCATAATGCGTCCTCGATTCTTTTCGCAAGCAACAGTCGCTTTTGCCTTTCGTATTATGCTATTTACTCCTTTTACATAAAATGGATATTCATATAATTCAAGCATAGTAAGGACAAATTCTTTCTTCTTCAGATAGTGCTTAAGTGCTATAGCTGTTCCTTCGTTAGCTGCCCAAATTACATTTCCGGCACAATATACTTTTTTAATTTCTTGTATAGCTTTATGTGTAAATAAAAGCCAGTGATAAATCCTACCCAAAAATCCTTTTTTAGTATTTAAATTCCCAAGAATTTTAACCGATGCCCCGGCATTTTGAATAATTTTTAGTGCAGAATCATCGCACTCTTCTGCGACAACATATACCTTGCACCCAAGGTCACACAACATAACAATTTGTGATACACAAGGAGGAAACATATGTAATTTATCTTTGGTTACATAAATAATTTTTTTCTCTTCTGATTGTTTCATACAGACCTCCATTTATGATTCGTATTCTCTAAATGTTAAATTTGTGCCCACCATGGCAAAATCCATATATATGGTATAAGATTTGATTGCTCTAAGACATAAGCAATTAAAATAAAACGGGTAACAGCATAAACCAAAACAAAAAAACGTATAAGCCATGATGCTCTTGAATCGGAATATGTTTTAGGAATATTGGCAAGCACCCAAATTTCTGCAATATTAAAATATAGTGCAATACGCTTTGTATATGGGTTTAAAAATCCACAAACACCCAAAAGAGTACCCATAAGCATCATTATTACAAAAAGTGTGTTGCGGCTGTCCAGCTTTTCAAGCGGTTTATAGTGCAACAATGCAATAATCGCTATCAATAAATTTAAATAAAAGTCTCGATTTTTTGACTCATACTCATTATCCGTATATGTAGTATATCTGTTTATTGCAGTTGATTCAAGCTCAAGGTCAGCGATTGCATCAAGCAATGATTCAAGATTTAAGCCTGCAACAAGAATAATCACAAGCAGCGGCAGAATAAGCCCCCACGAGATTAATTTATTATCCTTTGACCATAGAAAATACAGAACAATTGTAAGAATCGCTGAAGTGTGAAAGGCTGTTGCCAAAAAAATGCATATAAGAAACTTGGTAAACTTCCTATCAAAAACAAACTGCAAGCTGTATGCGACAATTGCAATTGCCACATATTGCCGCATACCATTAAATGAATATACAAAAAAAACAAAGTAAAACACCGTCATAATAAGTGCAATATTACCTTTATCAAATTTTTTTGATACTTTATAAACCAAAATTACTGTAATCGCAGCATAAACCGCAAGATATAAGCGGGTATGCGTAAACACTCCGATAAACCTTGTCAAAATTTTATGCCCGATTTCTCCCCATTCGCCATCAATACTTTTCCAAAAACCTGCCCAGGATATATACGCGTCATTTACATAATTATATATGTAAACCATTGTATCCGTCCCTGTATATGAACGATAGCCCGCCATAAGAATAGGGATGCCAAGGGCTACACAAACGATTGCAAAACAAAAAACATTCTTCTTTTTTTGTAGTTCATCAATAAGACCCAGCATATAAGCTGAGCCTATGAAGCTAACTATATAAAACATAAGACTGTTAAAATTGGAAAGCATAGCAATTTCCTTCTATTTTTATCTTTTTGAATGATACCATATCATAAACCAATTCGGCAAAATAGCAGAAACGAACGGTTTGATAATTAAAAAATGCCACCTGAAAGGAACATTAAGCAATTTATAATATTTTTTATTTACCTTAACCATACCTATAGACGCCCTAACTGTTCTGCGTTTAAAATCCTCCGCTCTTTCGCGAACCTTCACCAAACACTCCTGTAAAACATATCCTTTTAACCCTGATACACGAAATCGATACCATAAATCTAAATCTTCACAGCGACTTGTTTCAGGACTTACTATATATCCACCAAGAAGTTCAAATGCATCTTTTCGCATAATAACAGCCGGCTGTATAATGGGTTTTTGTTGTTGCACCGGATTTTGAAAAGTGTAGGCATCTCCCAATCCCCGCTCAAGACGGTCTCCTTTTTCGTCAAATATAATTGCCCCTGATGATACCAATGCATACTCCAAATTTTTTTCCAAAAAAGAAATCTGCTTTTCAAGTCTTTCAGGTAATGATATATCATCCGCATCCATTATAGCAATATATTCCCCTTTTGCAATTTCAAGACAACGATTGCGAGAATATCCTGCATACATGTTTTTTTCATTTTTTAGCACGGTAATATTATCATATATATCGGCATACTCACAGGCGATTTCATATGTCCTATCTTTAGAACAATCGTCACACATTATAAGTTCCCAATCGGTATAGGTCTGATTTATAATAGAGTCAATAGCGACCGACAATGTCTCTTCGCAATTATACATCGCCATTATCACACTTACTTTTGGCACAAAAAACCCACCTTCTATAAATTTATATCACATTAACCAATTCAGCCTGGTCACTTTCAGTCAAATAAATTCTCTTCATATGTTCATTAACATTTTCTATGCTGAAATTTTTCACCTTTTCTGCAGATAAGGCACCAAATTTGGTTCGCAACATTTCGTCCTCAACCAAGATACTAATTTTATCCGCAAAAGCATTTACATCTGTGCAATCACATAAAAACCCATTTTCTCCATCTTCGATTAAATCTTCATTTCCACGTATGTTTGATGCAACACAAGGAAGACCAACAGACATTGCTTCCATTAGCGCCACGGGCAAACCTTCTTGGAGGGACGGAAAGCAAAAAATATCAGATGCGCAACACAATTCACAAACATCAGAACGAAATCCCAAAAGATGAACTCTGTCGCTTACGCCAAATGTTCGAGCCAGTTCTTCAAGCTCATCCTTTTTGCCGCCCTGTCCGACAATTATGTAATGTACCTTTTCATTTTCAATCTTTGACAAAGCTTCAATCATCACACAATGATTCTTTCTTTTAATTAACTCACCTACAGATATCAACAACGCCGAATCATACGGAATTCCCAATGAAGCTCGAACTTCCTCTTTATTTGATAAAGCGCTGAAGTTCTTGCTAAATTTATTTGTGTCGACGCCCACGCCAGGTGTGTAATAAAAATTTTTCGCATGCAAATGTTTCTTTGCAAAAGCAAAATCTTCAGCGTTAATGGTAACCTGTATGTCGGTAAAAAACGAGCAAATCCACTCGATAGGGAAATATATAAGCCAGTTTATAAACGGTGCGCCTTTAAAAAAGTGAAATCCGTGTGCTGTATACATAATCTTTGTTCCCTTTTTACGGTACTTATTTGCTACAAGTCTGCAAATGGCCGAGCTTATCGGCGCATGACAGTGTATTAAGTCAAAATGCTTTTCTTTAAGCAGCTTTCTCAACACAAAATACGCCTTAAGATTATTAAGGCTAAACGGACTTCTGTCCGTGGGAAATTGGTGTAACACAAACCCACGTTCTGTCCATTCCTTTATACATTCCTCAACACGTTCCTGAGGGAAGGTATTATTTTTTTCAAAATTACACGCAATATGCACGCGATAACCTTCATCAAGAAGAATCTGAATATTGTCTTCATTAAAAAGCCTTACCATTGATGCAGCATTAGCAACTATAAGAACTGTTTTTTCTTTCGACACAAAATCAACCCACTTTATCATTTTTTGAACATTTATAGTATTTGCATATTATATTATATACCACTTTTAAAGCAATGTCAATCAACTCTGCCCATTTTCATCACCAAGTTTTCCGGTATATTTTGGTCGTTTTGCCCAAATATATCAAGTATTTACCACTAAAAACTGACTTGTTTCATATATCAATCAAGCTCCAGACAGATGGTAAACGGCCCGTCGTTGCACAGGCTTACCTTCATGCTTGCACCAAAGCTACCGTGTGCTGTCTTTTTAAACCGCTCCTTGCAAAGACTAATAAAATATTCATACAATTCCTCTGCCAAATCCGGCGCTCCCGCCTCAATAAAGCTGGGTCTTGTACCTTTGCGTGCATCAGCATATAAGGTGAACTGAGAAATAACAAGCACCTCGCCACCAATATCGTCTATTGAAAGATTTGTCTTTCCATTTTCATCAGGAAACAGCCGAAGCTTTTTAATCTTATCCGCCATTTTCTCGGCAATTTCCTTTGTGTCGCCATTCCCCACCCCAAGAAGAATAACATAACCTCTGCCGATTTCGCCTATAATCTTGCCGTCTACCGCGACCGATGCATCGGTCACTCTTTGTAAAATTACTTTCATAAGTCATTACCCCCTTTATTTTTTAATAAACAAATGCGGCCCAAACTCGAGCCGCATTACAGATATCTGATTTTTTGCCTTACTATTACGCCTTGCCTACAGAACCAAAAAGCTCCATCTTTTCTTTAACAGTTGCCTTAATTGCTTCAAAGCCAGGAGCCAGAAGCTTTCTGGGGTCAAAGCCCTTGCCTTCTAAATCCTTGCCTGCTTCAACATATTCTCTTGTAGCAGCTGCAAAAGCAAGCTGACATTCTGTATTTACATTGATTTTGCTTACACCAAGTGAAATTGCCTTTTTAATCATATCTTCGGGGATACCTGTTCCGCCATGAAGAACAAGGGGCATAGGAGATGTTACCTTTTCGATTTCGGCAAGAACATCAAAGTTAAGACCCTTCCAGTTTTCGGGGTATTTACCGTGAATGTTGCCGATGCCTGCAGCCAGAATATCAACACCCAGATCTGCAATCAACTTGCATTCGTTGGGGTCAGCAACCTCGCCTGCACCAATAACGCCGTCTTCCTCGCCGCCGATTGAGCCAACTTCTGCTTCAACAGAGATACCCTTTGACTTTGCAAGAGCAACCATTTCCTTGGTTTTTTCAATATTTTCTTCAATTCCATAATGTGAACCATCAAACATTATTGATGAAAAGCCCGCTTCCATTGCGTCAAGCGCGCCCTGATAACTACCGTGGTCAAGATGAACAGCAACCGGAACAGTAATGTTAAGGCCTTCAATCATACCCTTAACCATATTAACTACGGTTTTAAAGCCTGTCATATATTTACCAGCACCCTCTGAAACACCAAGGATAACCGGCGAATTACACTCCTGTGCAGTCAAAAGAATAGCCTTTGTCCACTCAAGGTTATTGATATTGAACTGACCAACAGCGTACTTTCCTTCTTTTGCTTTTTTGAGCATTTCGCTAACTGATACCAACATTTTGTTTCCTCCTGAATTAAAACTTCAATATATCTTTATATATGATACCATTCCTTAAAAAATATGTCAATAAAAAAGGCGTTATTTTTTTGCAGAAAAGTGTTGTTTGCGTAATATCGTTGATTTTTGACAGCTTTTATGATATAATATTTATTATATACCATTTGATAAAATTTATTTGAGGTGATTTTATGAAGGTCGGAATAAAAAGATTTTTTCACTTTTTAAACCAACGCTATTTTTATATCTTTGCAATCCTTGCATTGTTGCTTCCTGACTTGCAGCTCAGATATCTTGTCTGGCCAAAGGTTTATGGAGAATTCTATGCTACAGTGGTTCCGTTTGCCTTTAATCTGATGTGGATATCTTTGTTCCTTTATAGTTCATTAGTTCTTTTCTCCAAAAAATTGGGCAGAATTTTATATATTTTAATTGGAAGTATTTTTATATTATTTTCGTTTTCTCAATACATTTATTTCAGAATTTTTGAACAATTCTTTCGCCTGAGCAGCATTGTTCTTGCAGGAGAAGGCGGCGACTATCTTTCTTATGCATTGTCATATATAGATGCACGTCTTGTCGTTTGTACATTGTTGTCGGTTCTGTTTTTGATTATTACGGCAATAAAATGGGAGCGCCCGAATCATACGGGCAAGTTTGCAAAATTCCTGACCGGTCTTCCTGTCCTGGCACTGGTTTGCCTGCACATATTTATGCAGCCATCGCTGTTTGGAGAATCCGACCAGGACTGGGATTCCTGGAGTAAGCCCCGTGTTGTATACAGCAAATTTAACGACGCAAACAAGTGTATTGATATCGTGGGCATTTATCATTTTGTAGCAAGGGATTTTTATAAAACCTGGCTCGAAGCGGATAAATATACCGAGGAAGACTTTAAGGTTGTTGATGAATATATTGCAGAAAACGCCGCCAATGATGCCGACAATCACTACACCGGTCTTCTGAAGGGTAAAAATGTAATAGCCGTTATGCTTGAAGGAATAGATGACTGGATGATAACAGACAAATACACCCCTGTTATGAAATATATGATGAACAACGGCATTAATCTTGCAAATCATTATGCTCCCACATTTGGTACAGGATATACGCTTGGTTCGGAATTCTGCTTTAATACAGGCTTTTATACCCCGCCTTCTGCTGTCAGTGCGGCAAACTATGCATCAAACAGCTATCCTTACGCCCTGCCTCAGCTTTTTGCAAATACTGGCTACTCGGCAAATTCATTTCATTACAACCACTCCGAATTTTACAATCGCGGGATTATGCACAAAAGCCTTGGCTTTGAAAAATATCATTCCTTTCAGGATTATGGTATGACCGATTATGCAGCTCAGTCCGACAGTAAAATTCTGCAGATGGAAGATATTTACGAGGATATTGTAAAGAATTCGCCCTTTTTCAGTTTTATTATAACATACTCGGGGCATGTCCCATATACTTATGATGATTCAAAGCTGGCGTTGGTTAAGGAAAACCACCCCGAGCTCATTGACGAATCAATGGATTTTGAAGAAAATGCTTGTCACCTTCTCGCAAGGGATACTGATGATTTTTTCCGTCAACTCCTTGAACGGCTAGATACAGACAGCATGCTTGATGACACAGTAATTATTGTTTTTACCGACCACTATGCTTATGGCTATTCCGACCAGAACAAGTTAGCACAACTTAACAAAGATGTCGGCGACGATTTAATGTATCGCGTCCCTGCATTTATTTACTCCCCCGGGCTTGAGCCTGTAAAAATAACCAAGCCTACACACACTGCAGACCTTTTGCCTACCATAATCAATCTTTTTGACCTTGAAGACAATCACTGTTATATTGGTTGGGATGTTTTTGATGATAACCACAGTGGGTTTGTTTATTTTGGTAACTCAGCCTGGATTGATGATGCAATTTATTATACCCCTTCAGACAAGGCAATTCTCCCCGAGTTATCAGAAAGAATTAATGCAGGCAACACAAATGTCCGCAAAGCCTTTAACATCAATGATATTGTAATCATCGGTGACTATTTTGCACACCTTAAGTAACATATTTGTAATCTATTTTTAAGATAATATACTTGTTTTGACAAGGAAACTGTGTTAGAATATATATAACAAATGTACTCTTGCCGAAAGGAAGGTCATACAAATGGAAAACACAAACCTTTCAAAAACCGTAAAATTCAGGGTCGAAAAGGAAAAGCCCAATCCACGAGAGCTTATACTTTCAGTTCACAGCGCTCTGACCGAAAAGGGTTATAACCCCATAAATCAGATTGTGGGATATATTATGTCAGGTGACCCTTCGTATATTACCGCGCACAACGGGGCTCGGTCATTGATTCAAAAGCTTGAAACTGACGAAATTCTTGAAGAACTTGTCAGATTTTATGTGTCTGATGAAAACAGATAATCTTTAATTTCTACAACACCCTTGTCTATTCACAACAAGGGTGTTTTTTTCGACAAACTGCGACATATCAAGGTTTTTCATCCTTCGACAAGAAGAAATTTTTTATTTTTTCTGTTGACAGCTTTTTCCAAATATGGTAGTATAAATAAAAAAGCGGACAAAACGGACAAAAATCCCCCTTCTTCCGCAATTGAAAAACAGAAGTTTATTTTGTTAAATCACAAAGGAGCGGATATTATGAAATCAACCGGTATTGTAAGACATGTTGACAGCCTAGACAGAATAGTTCTTCCCAAAGAGCTGCGGGATACTTTAGGAATTGACCCCAAAGGTAGCCTTGAAATTTTTGTTGATGGAGCGCACGTAATTCTTGAAAAACACTTTAACGATTCAACAAAAGGAAATACGGGAATTGTTAGGCACGTTGACGATGTGGGCAGAATTGTTATTCCAAAAGAAATTTGCAATAAACTCGGGTTGGAACCCAAGGATGCTTTAGAAATTTTTGTGGATGATACCAGGCTTGTTCTTGGCAAATACGAGCCTGCCTGTATATTCTGCGGAGAAGCTCAGGATACTGTAATGTATAAAAAGAAACTTATTTGCGAAAAGTGTATCAAAACTCTGGCGAGTCTTATATAAACCAAGCTATCTGTTTGTTTCATATATAATTAGTGACAAATATATTAATAACACTTCAAATGTCGATGCTTTTTTCTGGCTTTCAAGCACCAAATATATGCAAATAAAAATACGCTTTGCATTAGTAAAGCAACCTTACCTTCTCCCTTCTTCACTATTACTTCAAAAATCCACACACTATCGTGTACGGATTTTTTGACAAAGCAGAATGATATAGATGCATAATATTTAATGGAATATCAACTTCGTTGATATAAAATAATCCTTACTATTTTTTCAAAAAATGTGGAATAAAATTTGCCCTTTCATATGCCACAAGACATATTTCACAATGCGAAGCAATATTTCATACGCGAAGTGTATTTCACTTTCCGCAGGCAAATTTCATTGAAAAAAGCACTTCGTAAGAAGTGCTTTTTTCTGGTGACTCCTAGGGGATTCGAACCCCTGTAGCCGCCGTGAGAGGGCGGAGTCTTAACCACTTGACCAAGGAGCCATATTAAATTTATATCCCTTGTATAAAACCCGTGTTTAAAACACGGGTTTTAAGGTGGTAGCGGTAACTAGATTCGAACTAGTGACACTACGGGTATGAACCGTATGCTCTAGCCAACTGAGCTATACCGCCATATACTTGTCCAAAGGACAAGAATTATAATACCATAAATTTTTTTAAATGTCAAGAGAATTTTTTAAAAAACACATAATTATTTTAATAAGATAAGGAACCTATCAAAAGATAGGCTCCTTTAAATCTCATTAGGACAAGTCCTCTACATATAATGTTCTTACACCGTTTTCATCCACAGCAGGTGCAGCATCACGTGTTTCAAAGAATTTCTTTGCAACCTGTGGGAAGAGTGCATAGCTGAGAATGTCTTCTTCACATTTTGCAATACCCTTTGTTTCTTCTCTGTATTTTTCAAGCTCGGGTTCAATCAAGTCTGCAGGACGAACATCGATAACCTTATCGTCACCAATTGCCATCTTACGAACCTCTTCATTAACCTTACCAGGAAGTTTTCCGTATTCACCACGGAGAAGTCCCTTTGATTCCTTTGAAATCATCTTGTATCTGCCCATAAGCACGTTGAGAACTGCCTGAGTACCAACAATCTGGCTGGTGGGTGTAACAAGAGGAGGATAACCAAAATCTTCGCGAACTCTGGGAACCTCTTCAAGCACCTCATAGTACTTATCTTCGGCATTTGCCTGCTTAAGCTGTGAAATCAGGTTTGAAAGCATACCGCCGGGAACCTGATACAGAAGTGTGTTGCCATCAACGTTAAGAACCTTGGGATCAAGAGTTCCCTCTTCTTTCATCTTGGTTGCAACCTTTCTGAAATGGGCCGCAGCTTCGCTGAGAAGACCCATATCAAGACCTGTATCGTATTCTGTGCCCTTGAGAGTTGCAACAAGACTTTCGGTTGATGGATTGGCAGTACCATTTGCCATAGGAGAAAGTGCACAGTCAACAATATCAACGCCTGCCTGAATTGCCATAAGATTTGTCATATCACCTGTACCTGCGGTGTTGTGTGTATGCAAGTGAATGGGAACGCCAACCTTTTCCTTAAGCTTTTTAACAAGACTATATGCGTCATAGGGGAGTAAAAGGTTTGCCATATCCTTAATACAGATTGAATCTGCACCCTTTTCTTCAAGACGGCAAGCCAAATCAACAAAGTATTCCTCATTGTGAACAGGACTTTCTGTATAGCTGATTGCGGCCTCTAGATGTCCTCCATAATATTTAACATACTTGATTGCCGCCTCAAGATTTCTGGGGTCGTTGAGAGCATCAAATACTCTTACTACATCAATACCGTTTTCGATTGACTTTTTGCAGAACTGTTCAACAACGTCATCTGCATAGTGCTTATAGCCCAGGATGTTCTGACCACGGAAAAGCATCTGTAGTTTTGTGTTGGGAAGATGCTTCTTTAATGTACGCAGTCTTTCCCAAGGGTCTTCGTTCAAAAATCTCATACATGCGTCAAACGTTGCGCCGCCCCAGCATTCCAAAGACCAATATCCCACCTTATCAAGTGTCTCAAGTGCGGGAATCATATCTTCAAGCTTCATACGGGTTGCAGCCTGTGACTGATGAGCATCACGAAGAATTGTATCTGTAATATATACTTTTGACATAATTCTATTTTCCTTTCTGTGTGAATTTTCAATAAACCGTTTGGAATTAACCGAACAAAGCAATAAGTACGCCTGCAGCGATTGCAGAGCCGATTACACCTGCCACATTGGGACCCATTGCGTGCATAAGCAGAAAGTTCTGGGGGTTCTCCTTTTGGCCTACAACCTGCGATACACGTGCCGCCATCGGAACTGCAGAAACACCTGCCGAACCAATAAGAGGATTGATTTTGTTCTTCAGGAAGAGGTTCATAAACTTTGCAAGAAGAACGCCGCCTGCAGTACCACATCCAAAGGCAACAATACCCATACAAAGGATTGCCAGAGTCTTTGGAGCAAGGAAGGTGTTCGCTGTTGCAGTTGCACCAACAGAAATACCAAGGAATATTGTTACAATATTCATAAGCTCATTCTGTGCTGTCTTTGAAATTCTGTCAACAACACCACACTCTCTTGCCAGGTTGCCAAGCATTAAGCAACCAACCAGCGGGCCTGCTGAAGGAACAAGGAGTGTTACAAATACTGTAATCGCAATGGGGAATACAATTTTTTCGGTTTTTGAAACCTCGCGAAGGGGTTTCATAACAATTGCACGCTCCTTCTTTGTTGTAAGAAGCTTCATAATAGGCGGCTGAATTACGGGAACCAACGCCATATATGAATATGCCGCAACAGCAATAGGACCAAGAAGATGAGGAGCAAGTCTTGAAGTAACAAAAATTGCAGTAGGTCCGTCAGCACCGCCGATAATACCTGTTGCAGATGCTTCTGCAGGATTAAATCCAAAGAATATGTTCATAGCAATGTAGGTAATAAAGATACCCAACTGTGCTGCTGCACCAAGAAGAAGGCTCTTGGGATTTGCAATCAGCGGGCCAAAATCGGTCATTGCACCAACACCAAGGAAAATAAGGCAAGGATAAATACCAAGCTTTACACCGAGGTAAAGGATGTCGATAAGGCCGGGCGTAATTGCATTTGTTGCACTAAACAATTCCCAGTGAACATGACCATCGGCAAACAGCTCTTCGTGGAACATATCTGCCCCGGGAAGGTTTGTAAGAAGCATACCAAATGCAATTGGAAGGAGCAGAAGAGGCTCGAACTTTTTAACAATTGCAAGATACATCAGTACAAATGAGATAAGAAGCATAACTGCAACCTTCCAGTTGCTTACAATTGCCATAAACCCTGTCTGGTTAAGGAAGTTCACGATTGCCTCCATAGGTGTTGTGACCGGTGCAAAAATGTTGTCAATTATTATTTCCTGAACACCTGCCGCTTTGGTCAAATCAATATCTGTTGAATTTGCAGGCATATACTGCATTGTAATTCCAAACTCAGGAAGTGTTTCTTTATTATATGAAGGAATTTCGACGGGCAAAGTAAATGCAACTTCGCCTCCGGGCTCAATAGCCATTACGGACAATTCTTTCTGTAATTTACCGATAACAACCTGAGACTGGTCATAAGTAAAACCCGCAACAGCAAAAATGAGTTCTTCTCCTGTTGTGTTTGCAACATCAAAACTCAAAGTTTTTTGACTGTTGTCATAAGCTGCATTTTTTATTATCAGTGCATCTGCACCTTCTGCTGCAAAGCAGGTACCCATTGATAAAATCATTACCATTATCGCAAGAGACGCTGCAAAAATTCTTTTTTTCATATCAGGGTCAACTGCCTTTCTTTTTTACTGAATTGTGCAAAGAGCAGCGCCTGCTTCAACAGCCTGACCTGCTGCTACCATAACAGATGTAACTGTGCCGTCTGCACCTGCCATAATTTCATTTTCCATTTTCATAGCTTCTAAAATCATAAGAACCTGACCCTTTTTAACAGCATCGCCTGCCTTAACGTTTACAGACAGAATTGTGCCGGGCATAGGGCTTTTTACCTCTTCGCCTGCGCCAGGTGCTGCTGCGGGAGCAGGTGCAGGAGCTGCTGCCGGTGCGGGTGCTGCAGCGGGTGCGGGTGCTGCCGCTTTTGCCGCTGTAGCCTCTGTTTCGCTCATAAGTTCTATCTCGATTTCATATGCTGTGCCGTTTACATTTACCTTATACTTTTTCATTTTGTAAAACCTCCATTTTATATAAATTGAATTCCTGCTGATTTCCAGCAAATTACGTTTTGAGCTTATACCCTTTTAAAGGACAAAACTCTGATATTTCTAACATCTGTTCCCAGTTCTTCTGCAATAACTGCACAAGTCCCTGCAATCATAGCCTGCTTGTCCTGGATTGGCATATTAACCCCTGCAGGATCAGTAGCCGAAGCTGCCGGTACAGTTTCTGCCGCCAGGTTTGAGTACTTTTTCATAACAGCACTCATAATATTGCAAATAAGCACAATACAAATAAGGCCGATGAACACAGTTCCCATACCCATAAGGCAAACAAAAGTATTAGACATAACAGACGCCTCCCTTCACTTGAATTCAAATTTTACCCATTATACATTTTACCACTTTTAGAAAAAAAATTCAAGGTTATTCTTGAAAATATGTTATAAAATTTACAATCTTGATTATTCTTGAAAAAAGTTGTATAATAAAACAATAATTTTTTCAAGGAAGGGATAGAATAGTGGCAAAAGATAAAAATATAAAAACAAATGCCGTGCGAATTGTTGAGCGAGCAAAACTGATTTTTAAAGCAATAAATTATGAAAGTGATGGCTTTATGGAAGGAACCGCTATAGCAGAAAAACTCGGTCAACCCTTTTCACAAACATTCAAGACATTAGTTACAAAAGGTCGACCTGGTGATTTTTTTGTCTTTGTTGTTCCGGTTGCAGAAGAGCTGGATTTAAAAAAAGCCGCAAAAGCTGTTGGCGAAAAATCAATTGAAATGCTGCCCGTAAAGGATTTGCTTGCAACCACCGGATACGTCCGCGGTGGATGCAGCCCGATTGGAATGAAAAAACAGTTTAAAACGGTTATACACCAAAGTGCAAAAGATTTTGATATAATCATGTTCAGTGGCGGTCGACTTGGAACTCAACTGAAAATGAATCCCATAGACCTATCGGTACTTATCGGAGCAGAATTTGCAGATATTGTTAAATAGAAACGAAAAAAGAGCCCGATTTTTACTTAATACAAAACTGACTCTTCGACATTTTAAAAGGACTATGCAATGCATAGTCCTTTTAAATATAATCTTAGTGAAGAATTGCGACTTCAGTATCCTTATCAAAGAGATGAACTTTGTTGGTATCAAATACTGCTTTGATCTTGTCACCGTGCTGTGCTGTTGTACGACGGTTAACACGAGCAATCATTGAAGCATCACCGTTCTTAAGGTAAAGATAGGTTTCAGCACCCATCATTTCGGTAAGATCAACGTCAACATCAACAACACATTCAGGCATCGCTGCAATGTGAGCTTCATCTTCGTAGATACATTCAGGTCTGATACCCATAATAATTTCCTTGCCGATGTAATCAGCAAGCTCTTCACGGCTGCCCTTGCCTTCGGGAAGTTTAACATCAAGAGTATCATTTACAAGATGCACACCATCTTCCTTCTTTTCAAGAGTAACGTTGATGAAGTTCATCTGGGGGCTTCCGATAAATCCTGCAACGAAGAGGTTAACAGGTTCATCATAAAGCTCTGTAGGTGTTGCGCACTGCTGGAGATAACCATCCTTCATAACAGCAATTCTTGTACCCATAGTCATAGCTTCTGTCTGGTCATGTGTAACGTAGATTACTGTTGTACCCAATCTCTTGTGAAGCTTACCAATTTCAGCTCTCATCTGAACTCTGAGTTTTGCGTCAAGGTTTGAAAGAGGTTCATCCATAAGGAATACCTTAGGTTCACGAACAATTGCACGTCCAAGTGCAACACGCTGTCTCTGACCACCTGACAAAGCCTTGGGCTTTCTGTCAAGGAGATGTTCAATATCAAGAATCTTTGCAGCTGCATGTACCTTTTCTTTGATAACATCCTTCGGAACCTTTCTCAATTTGAGGCCGAATGCCATGTTGTCAAATACTGTCATATGAGGATAGAGAGCATAGTTCTGAAAAACCATCGCAATATCTCTGTCCTTAGGAGCCATATCGTTAACGAGCTTGTCGTCGATATAAAGCTCACCTTCTGAAATTTCTTCAAGACCGGCAATCATTCTAAGAGTAGTAGACTTACCGCAACCCGAAGGACCTACCAGAATGATAAATTCCTTATCTTCAATTTCGATGTTGATATCTCTTGCACCAACAACACCGCCCTGATAAATTTTACCAATCTGTCTTAAACTTAAACTAGCCATTTATAATAACCTCCCACGTTGTTAAACGTAATTTGATAGATTAATTGTAGCATACTTTTTCACAAAATGTTAGAGGTTATTTTCCCAAATTTAGCATTTCACTTTTGTGCACATCGCACAATTAAAATTTTTAAAACCCCGAAACCCTAGTAAAATCAGGGGTTTCGGGGTTTTACCGTCACATTGTATGCATTAACTAAATTTACAGTTTCAAAATTGCCGGTTTTCCATCAATGTGCACATATCCGGCTAATTTTTGCGAAAATTCGCCAAAAAGATGTCTTATTTTACATATTTGAGGTTTTCCACAAGAGTATAAGTGCCTGAAACTGTAGGTTTTACACATTATCCACAGAGTTATCAACAGATTCTGCGTTGTTTTCCACGTTAACACTGGCATTTTCGGTTGATTCGTCCTGTTCTTCTTCGCGGGCAACCGATGCTGCAGATACAATTTTTACACCTTCGCCAAGTCGCATAAGTCTTACGCCCTTGGTTACACGTTTAAGGGTGTTAATATCTTCGGCATTGATACGGATAATTACACCTTCGGAGGTAATAATGATAATATCATCCTCATCGGTAACAAGTCCAAACCCTGAAATTTCGCCTGTTTCCTCAGAAATTTTGTAGGTAGTAGTTCCCTGACCGCCACGGCTTTGTACCTTGTATTCGTTAAGCTCGGTCTTTTTGCCGTAACCATTTTCGCTGATGACAAGGACTTTTGCCCCTTCACGCATAATATCCATACCCACAACATAGTCGCCGTCTTTCAGTAGGATGCCACGCACACCTCGGGATACACGACCAAGCGTTCTGACATCGCTTTCTTCAAAGCGAATCATCTTGCCCTGATGTGTTCCCATAAATATGTGTGCGGTGCCATTGGTTTTCTTTACATTGATAAGTTCGTCACCCTCATCAAGATTAATGGCAATTTTTCCGCCCTTGGGTGCATTTTCATATTCCATAATGTCGGTCTTCTTTATAACACCGTTTCTTGTTGCCATTACAAGATATTCACCCTCAACATATTCACGCAAAGGAATCATTGCCGAAATCTTCTCGCCCGGTTCAAGCTGCAGAAGGTTTACTATAGCCGTTCCCTTTGCCTGACGACCTGCCTCCGGAATCTGGTAAGCCTTTATGCGATACATCTTGCCGGCATTTGTAAAGAACAAAATATACGCATGGGTTGATGCAACAAACATTGTATTGACAAAGTCCTCTTCCTTGGTTTGCATACCAATAATGCCCTTACCGCCACGTTTTTGACTTTTGTATGTGTCAACAGCAAGACGCTTAATATAGCCCTGCTTTGTCATCGTTATTACATTATCTTCTTCTTCAATAAGGTCTTCAATGTCGATATCATCTGCCACAGCCTCAATTGTTGTTCTTCTTTCGTCACCGAATTTATCACGGATTTCAGCGATTTCAGTTTTGATAACATCCAACACCTTTTGTTCACTGGCAAGAATTTCTTCCATTTCTTTAATAAATGCCATCAATTCTTCATATTCAGCGTCCAGCTTTTCACGTTCTAATCCTTGCAGTCTTGCAAGTCGCATATCAAGAATTGCCTGTGCCTGAACATCTGTAAAGTCAAAGCGTTCCATCAAGTTGGGCTTTGCATCGTTATAGCTGTTTCGGATAATACTTATAATTTCGTCAATATTGTCAAGCGCCTTTCTCAAGCCTTCGAGAATATGCGCTCTTGCCTCTGCCTTTTTCTTGTCAAAACGGCAACGTCTTACGATGACATCCTTTTGGAACTCTATATACTGGTCAAGAATTTCGCGAAGATTTAAAACCTTTGGTTCAACGCGGTTAACAAGTGCCAGCATAATTACGCTGAAGGTATCCTCCATTTGAGTATACTTATAAAGCTGATTAAGAACAATTGTTGCATTGGCATCACGCTTAACCTCAATCACAATACGCATACCGTCACGGTCGGATTCGTCACGGAGGTCAGAAATACCTTCCAATCTCTTCTCGTGTACCAGTTTTGCAATATTTTCGATAAGTCTTGCCTTATTAACCATATAGGGAATTTCGGTCACGATAATCCGCTGACGGCCTTCGTTGTGCTCCTCAATCTCTGCCTTTGCTCTAAGTCGCAGCTTACCTCTACCTGTATGATAAGCCGAGCGGATTCCACTTGTGCCCATAATCTGTGCTCCGGTGGGGAAATCAGGGCCCGGGATATATTCCATAAGCTCGTCTATAGTAATTTCAGGATTGTCTATAACTGCAATTATTCCGTTAATAATCTCAGTCAGATTGTGTGGCGGAATTTTTGTTGCCATACCAACGGCAATACCATCAGACCCGTTTACCAAAAGATGCGGGAAACGTGAAGGAAGAACAATCGGCTCCTTGCGGCTTTCATCAAAGTTTGGCATAAAGTCAACCGTATCCTTCTCAATATCGGTAAGCATACGTGTTGCCATCTTTGACATTCTTGCCTCGGTATAACGATAAGCAGCAGGAGGGTCGCCATCCACAGAACCAAAGTTACCATGGCCATCAACTGTGGGATATCTCATCGAGAAATCCTGTGCCATACGTACCATTGCATCATAAACAGACGCATCACCATGGGGATGGTATCTACCAAGAACATTACCTACTGTGGTAGCACTCTTGCGGTATTCCTTTTCGGGAGTCAAGCCGTCTTCATACATTGCATAAAGTATACGGCGATGAACAGGCTTAAGACCATCACGCACATCGGGCAGCGCACGTCCTACAATAACAGACATTGCATACTCGATATATGACTTCCGCATTTCCTTTTCAATTTCTACGGGAATAATGTTCAGCTTGGAGGCATCAAACAGTCCCTCATGATTGTTTTCTTTTGACATAGCTTTATTACCTCATTTTTTCTCCTTTTTAGCACGATAGCAAAAAGGTCTGTCCCTTTTTTCTTCGACACAAATTTAAAAATTCCTTCTATTTGGCAAAAAAATACCCCAAATTTTTGAATTTGGAGTATTTCCGCTTTCTTATTTTATGTGTTGCCGTATTTTTTTATCGCTGTCGCAAAAGTCAGGCAAAATACCTTCTTTGCTCCTGCCTTTTTCAGTGCCCGTGAACACTCGGTCAGGGTAGCTCTTGTTGTACAAACGTCATCCACAAGTAAGACTATTTTATCATTCACAACATCAAAATGATTGACAGATACACTGTTTTTAATATTTTCTGCTCTTTCATAATAATTAAGCTGTGTTTGTTTATTTGTCCTGCGAATTTTCTTCAGCATGTTTTTCTGCATCGGAATTCCCGTTTTTGTTGACAGATATTTACAGATAAGCTCTACATTATCAAAGCCCTGTGTCAGCTTTTTGTCGCTGCTTGAAGGCACAGCACATATTAAGTCAAATTTTATATCACTGTATTCCTGTTCTAATCTCTCTGCCATACACTCTGCATAGGTTGTTGCATAGCTCTGAATTTTTCTTCCCTTAAATCTTTGTACCGATTGCTTAACCGGACCGTCATATTCAAAAACAGATACAATTCTGTTGAAATACTGTGTTGAATTCTCAATACAATGAAAGCATCGCACCTTTTTGCCGTGACTAACAATAGGCTTACCGCACTTTTCGCAGCAAATTTTGTCTGCACATCGCTTTACCGCTGTTTTGCAAGCATCACATATGCAACTTTCGGTATTTATCTCAAGAACTTTGTCGCAAAATATACATTGCGGCGAAAAGAAAAAGTTTTTTATGATTTTAAAAATACCTATCTTCATTTAATCTTTACCATAAAAGATCGCATCGAAATCTGTATCTAAAATTTCTTTTATAAAGATTATTTCATCAGGATACAAATGCCTTTGCCCAACTTCAATTTTTGCAACAGCACTTCGTGTAATATCACAACCTCTTAGCTGTAGCTTTGTTGCCAGCACTTCTTGGGTCATTTTTATTCTTTCCCTTGCTTGTTTAATATTTTTGCCTATTTTAATTTCAATATCTTTATTCATCGTTCTCCGAAATATTTTCTAAAGCAACTCTTACCGCTTCAACCACAAATGCCGAAAATGTACAATCTTTGCCTCGAATAGCTTCCTCAACCTGCTCAATTATATCGTTTGGAAATCTGACACACTTATTTGTTGTAGGAGGAATGGACGGTATTTTAAATTTTCTCATATATAACACCTCTGCAATACATTTGTATATACAATTATATGTCCAATTTCTTTGTCAATACACATAACATTTGCATTGCAAAAGAGAGCCTTCAAAGATGAAGACTCCCTTACTTAGGTTTTCTTTATTCTATTTTACTTGATCCAGCGCTTGCTGAATATCTTCAATTATATCATCAACATTCTCAATACCCACCGAGAATCTTATAAGGTCAGGTGTTACGCCTGCCGCCTTTAACTCTTCATCATTTAGCTGTCTGTGGGTGTGGCTTGCCGGGTGAAGAACAGAGGTTCTTGCATCTGCAACGTGTGTTACTATTGCCGCAAGCTTAAGACTATCCATAAATTTAACAGCTGCCTCTCTGCCGCCTTTAACACCGAAGGAAATTACTCCGCAGGAGCCATTGGGCAGATATTTCTGTGCAAGGTCATAATACCGGTCGCCCTTAAGTCCGCAATATTTAACCCAGGAAATTTTATCGTTTTTGCTGAGATACTCAGCAATTGTCTGTGCATTGCTGCAATGACGTTCCATTCTGAGAGGCAAGGTTTCAAGCCCTAAATTAAGAAGAAATGCATTGTGGGGTGAAGGAATTGAGCCCAAATCTCTCATTACCTGTGCTGTAAGCTTTGTAATATATGCCGCTTTACCAAACTTTTCGGTATAGGTGATTCCGTGATAAGATTCATCGGGTGTTGTAAGTCCGGGGAACTTGCCCGCAGCTTCCCAATCAAAGTTGCCGCTGTCAACCACAGCACCGCCAACCTGTGTTGCGTGGCCATCCATATACTTGGTTGTCGAATGAACAACAATGTCTGCGCCCCATTCAAAAGGACGGCAATTAACAGGTGTTGCAAATGTATTGACGATAATAAGCGGTACATTATGTGCGTGTGCAATCTTTGCCCATTTTTCAATATCAAGAACAACCAACGCAGGGTTTGCAATAGTTTCACCAAAAACAGCCTTTGTATTTTCGCGGAATGCCGCATTAAAGGTTTCTTCGTCGCAATCAGGGTCAATAAAAGTCACATCAATGCCCAGCTTTTTCATTGTTACACCAAAAAGGTTAAATGTTCCTCCATAAACGCTTGATGAACAAATAAAGTGGTCGCCTGCGTTACAGATGTTAAATATCGAATAAAAGCAGGCTGCCTGACCCGAAGATGTGAGCATTGCAGCCACACCGCCTTCAAGGTCTGCAATTTTTGCCGCAACAGCATCGTTTGTAGGGTTGGCAAGACGAGTATAAAAATATCCGCTTTCTTCAAGGTCAAAAAGCTTGCCCATCTGCTCGGTTGAGCTGTACTTCCAAGTTGTGCTTTGATATATAGGAAGAACTCGGGGTTCTCCGTTCTCGGGTGTGTATCCCGACTGAATACATTTTGTTTCAATTCTCATTGGTAACTCCTCCTTTTTTAACTTATTTTACTCTCTGCATTAAAAAAAGTCAAGTAAAACTATAGTCAAACCGGATTTTTTGTGATATACTTTTAAAATACAGGGTTTTATTGCCTGATATTTGATGTTTCGGTTATGGCATGCATAAATCCGTTCATATCCGTTGAGGAAATATCCCCGGCAATAATCGTGTCATCATAAACAAATACTCCCGCCACTACCCTTGAATTTTCGGACTCCTTGTGGTTAAGAACAAGATAGGTATATCGGGTTACGTTTTTGCCTTTGAATTCCTCAAAGTTAAATCCTGAATGTTTTTGGACCGCATTATATGTTTCATAAACCACATCAAAGCTTTCAGGGAGTGTAAGGTGAGTAATTTCTTTTGGTGTGGGCTCAATCTCCCACCCTAACCCTTCAATATAATCAACAATCATCTCGTTTGTGGCATTATCGATGCTGAAGAGTCCTACAATTGTTATCAGGAGTATACTTGCAAAAGCAAGGCTGGCAATAATATATCGGTATTTTTTTGCTGACTGTATTATTCTCAAATTTTTACCTCCTTTGGGCACAAACGGTCTTTACTAATATATGTTATTTTTAGAAAATATATTCAAGAGGTAATGTAACCTGAAAGTTCCTTTCTCGTCATTGCTTCCGACGGATCTGATTGCCCGTGAGAAATTTTCTTCACGTTCGCTCATAAACGCACATGGGCGTAAAAATCTCTTATCATTTCTTGCCATACGGATAAGAGAAATTTATTACTATTTGTACCGACGTATGGCGGCGAAATGGAGATTTTTATGAGGCTTGACAGATTTTTAGCAGAATGTGGTGTGGGTACCCGAACAGAAGTAAAAAAAATAATCCGTTCAGGTGCAGTTGCTGTAGGTGGCAATCCTGTAACAAAACCAGATGTTCACCTTAATGTTGACACTGATATTGTTACCCTTTCGGGAAAAGAGGTTGTCTATCGACGTTTCATCTATCTTATGCTTAACAAACCGCAAGGATATATTTCAGCCACCCGTGACGGAAAAACCCCAACGGTTATGGAGCTTATCCCCGGGGAATATTTGCATTTTGAACCCTTTCCAGTAGGCAGACTTGATATTGATACCGAAGGGTTTTTGCTTCTTACCAACGACGGTGACCTGGCTCACAGATTGCTTGCACCTAAAAAGCATATTCCCAAAACCTACGTAGCACAGGTTGAAAAACCTGTAACAGATGAAGATATTATAAAATTTGCTGACGGCGTAACTTTGGATGACGGCTATAAAACTATGCCCGCAATGTTAAAAAGTCTTTCATCGGCAGAGCCGTATTTTGCAGAGATTGTAATAAACGAAGGCAAATTCCATCAGGTAAAACGAATGTTTGAAGCTATTGAAAACAAAGTTATTTATCTTAAACGGACCAAGATGAACAAGCTTCCCCTGGATGAATCCTTACCATTGGGGGCAGTGCGGGAGCTTACCGAAGAAGAGATGAAACTTTTAATTCCGTAACACATTATTAATTTGAACAATGTTCAAATAAAGGAGATAGTATTATGATACCAAGTTACATACCCCGTGTTGTTGCAGTTAATGACCTTTCAGGTTTTTGTCGGGTTTCCCTGACCGAAGCAATATCCATACTTTCTGCAATGGGTGCGGAGGTTTGTCCTTTACCTACAGCAGTTCTTTCGACACACACATATAATTTTGAAAACTACACCTTCTGCGATTTAACCGACGAAATGCCAAAAATTCTTAATCACTGGCAATATTTGGGCATAACTTTTAACGGCATCTGCACAGGTTATCTTGGTAGTCCCCGTCAGATAGAAATTCTTTCGGATTTTATTAAGACACAAAAAAAGCCGGGCTTCATCACCATTATTGACCCGGTTCTTGGTGATAACGATTTGTCCGAAGCAGAAACCGTTTATTATGACAGAATGAATGACCTGCTTAATTCAATGAAAGAGTTTGTTGGTCTTGCTGATGTAATTACCCCAAATCTCACCGAGGCCTGCTTACTGCTGGGCAAAAAATACCCCAAGCGCCCCGTGACAGAAGAAGAAATTACAGAAATTCTTTATGCTTTATCAGAGCTTGGCCCTCAAAAAATCGCTATAACATCTGTTATGACCGACACAGACAAAATGTGCACCTGTGTTCTTGATAAAACCATAAACAAAATTGCCTTTTTGGACTGTGGATATATCAACCGCCCTTTTCACGGAACCGGTGATATTTTTGCAGCAGTCCTTACCGGTGGTCTTTTGCAGGGTAAATCAATGCATGAGTCATCTGCACTTGCTGTTAATTTTATTAAGGAAGCAATTGCCGAAACTATGAAATATCCCGATATTAAAATTGAACATGGTTCAATTTTTGAACCCATCATGTCAAGATTTTTTAGTAACAACTTATAGTATTACACAAAAAGCGAACACGGGGTTTTGAAGTGAACCCCAAAGTTTAGACAAAATTTAATATTAACTTGCTTGTAAATGAGTTCGGTATTGTACCGGACTCATTCCTTTTAATTTGATAGAAATCCTTTCGTTGTTGTAATAATCAATATATCTTTTTAATTCATC
>JAZRJT010000010.1:0-12647 GCA_045645905.1 Clostridia bacterium | reverse complement strand
GAATGCGTCAAAGTATTCGGTTTTAAGTAACCACTTTCCACATTTTTTTCCTTCTTCGGGGAGAATAAGGATAGCTTCTCTGTCCTCAAATTTAAAGTCAAGGCGTTCAAAGCCGTTCCAAAGAGATTTTGTTGTTTCCATTGTAGAAATTCCTTTCGTTATTTATTTTAAATATTTAAATTATTCTGCGTGAGCCAGAATAAATTCTGCACTTGGGGTAGAATCTTCAAGGCTGTGAGGATGGTGGTCGCAACCGGGTTTTATAATAACCTTAATGCATCCGCCTTTTTCCTTGTATTGTTTTTCAAGGACAGCACCGTTTTCGTGATAAGGAACAACCTTGTCGGCACCACCTGCAACAAGCATAACAGGAATATTGTTTTCAAGAAGAACATCAACCTTGTCAATGGGATGCTCACGATATGAAAGCAGCTGTGTATGGGTGATTCCTGATTGATTTTGGAATTTAATATATTCTTTGTCGGATGAGAGCTCTGCGTCGCCAAAGCCTCCCGGATAGGAAAGCAGGTTAAGAACCGGTGCATCAAGATAAAGACAGGATATATACTGCGGATATTTTATTGCAAATCTTGCTGCAATAAGACCGCCGCAACTCATACCAACAGGTACGCATTTTTCGTAAAGCCCAAACTCTTTGCTTAAAAAGTCTGCAAAGCGGGCTTTTGTGTCAAGGTCTTCGTCCAGACCCCACAGAGTAGCGTTCTTTACAAATGCAACGCACCAGCCGCGCTTTAACATTTCAATTTCAAGGTAGGGGAATGCACCAAAAAATTCGGTTTTAAGCAACCACTTGCCACATCTTTCACCATCAGGGAAAACAAGAGCGGCATCGTGGTCTTCAAATTTAAAATTGATACATTCAAAACCGTTCCATAAAGTTTTTTCTGTTTCCATAAATTCTGGGTCCTTTCATTGTTTAAATAAGTCAGTTGACATATATCTCTCTCCTGTGTCAGGAAGAAGAACAACTATTGTTTTGCCCTGCATATCAGGGCGTTTTGCCACTTCGGTTGCGGCGTGAAGAGCGGCTCCCGAGGATATTCCCACAAGTATACCCTCAAGCTTTGCCATAAGCCGTGCAGATGCATATGCATCATCTTCGGTGACGGTTATTATCTCGTCAATAATATCTTTGTCAAGGGTGTCGGGGATAAAGTTTGCACCGATTCCCTGAAGTCTGTGGCTGCCTGATTTTCCCATCGACAAAAGTGGTGAGTTTTTTGGTTCAATGGCAATTATTTTTACGTCGGGGTTTTGTTCTTTAAGGAATTTACCTGTTCCGCTGATGGTACCGCCTGTGCCCACTCCTGCAACAAACACATCAACCCTGCCCTCGGTATCAGCCCAGATTTCGGGGCCCGTTGTATTGTAATGCGCCGATGGGTTGGCGGGGTTTTCAAACTGTGAAGGGATAAAACTGTGATTAATTTCCTTTGCAAGTTCGTTTGCTTTGGCAATTGCACCGCTCATACCCAAAGAACCCATCGTCAGAACAATTTCAGCGCCGTAGGCGGCCAGCAGATTGCGGCGTTCAACACTCATTGTATCAGGCATTGTAAAGATTGTCTTATAACCCTTTGATGCCGCAACAGCCGCAAGACCGATGCCGGTGTTGCCGCTTGTAGGCTCGATAATTACCGAGTCAGGAAATAGCTTCCCCGACTTTTCGGCATCATCAATCATTGTTTTTGCAATTCTGTCCTTAGCACTGCCTGCAGGATTAAAATGTTCTAATTTTGCAAGAATAGCGGTGCTTAAATTGTTGGCTTTGCTGTAGTTTTTAATCTCCATCAAGGGAGTTGCACCAATAAGGTCAGAGATTGAAGAATAGATTTTCATATATTGATACTCCTTTGGGGGTTAAAATTATGTAAAAACTATTTCTTTCTTGCAATTACAGCTTTTGCTTTTTCAACTATTGTTTTGGTGTCAAGACCATAGATTTCAAAGAGTTTAGCAGGCACACCTGAACGTCCAAATACATCCTGAGTGCCGACACGTGCCATAGGAACAGGGCAGCCTTCTGCAAGAACTTCTGCAACGGCTGAGCCAAGACCGCCAATAATGTTATGTTCTTCAGCGGTGACAATTGCACCGGTTTCCTTTGCCGCCTTAATTATGATGTCACGGTCAATTGGCTTGATTGTATGGATGTTAATTACCCTTGCATCAATGCCGATTTCTGCAAGAGCTGTCTTTGCCTCCAGAGCATAGGGTATCATAAGTCCTGTTGCAACAATGGTTACATCCTTACCATCCGCAAGCTGTACACCCTTGCCGATTTCAAACTTATAGTCTTCGCCAAATATAGTGGGAACAGCAAGTCTGCCAAAACGCAAGTATACAGGGCCATTATGGTCAATTGCAGCCTTTACAGCCAAACGTGCTTCTGTTGCATCGGCAGGATTTAAAATAACCATATTAGGAATTGTACGCATAATGCCCATATCCTCAAGGCACTGGTGAGTAGCTCCGTCTTCGCCAACCGAGATACCTGCGTGTGTTGCACCGATTTTTACGTTCAGGCAGGGATAACCGATAGAGTTTCGCACCTGTTCAAACGCTCTGCCTGCCGCAAACATAGCAAAAGAGCTTGCAAACACAACCTTGCCGCAGCTTGCCATACCTGCCGCAACAGATACCATATTGCCCTCAGCAATACCGCAGTTGATAAATCTATCGGGATATGCTTTTTTGAAGGTTTCGGTTTTTGTTGATTTTGAAAGGTCAGCGTCCAAAACTACAATTCTTTCGTCACAGCCGAATTCTGCAAGGGCAGCACCGTAGCTTTCACGGGTTGCCTTTTTTTCTCCAATTGTATACATTAGCATGCACCTCCCAAAGATTTTATGTATTGGTCAAGCTCGCTTATCGCAATTTCATACTGCTCGTCAGAGGGAGCATTGCCGTGCCAACCTGCCTGGTTTTCCATAAAAGATACACCCTTACCTTTAACGGTGTTTGCAATAATCATTGTGGGCTTATCCTTGCAAGCCTTTGCAGATTCAATCGCATCTGCAATTTGTTCAAAATCGTGACCGTCAATTATTATTACATTCCAGTTAAACGCTTCAAATTTCTTGTCAAAGGGTGTAGGGTTCATAACCTCACGGATGTCGCCGTCAATCTGAAGTCCGTTGAAATCAAGAAACGCAGTCAGGTTATTCAGCTTATAGTGAGCCGCAAACATTGCTGCCTCCCAAACCTGACCTTCTTCACATTCGCCATCTCCAAGAATTGTATAAACGCGGTAATCTTTATTATCCAGCTTGCCGGCGAGAGCAATTCCGCAGGCTGCACTGATACCCTGACCAAGCGAGCCTGTTGACATATCAACGCCGGGCACACCCTTCATATCAGGATGACCCTGAAGATAGCTTTCTGCATGGCGGAAGGTTTTGATATCCTCCTTGGGGATAAATCCTCTTTCTGCCAGAGCACCATAAAGACCGGGTGCTGCGTGACCCTTTGAAAGAACAAATCTGTCGCGGTTGGGGTCTTTGGGGTTTTGTGGGTCGATGTTCATTTCTGACATATAAAGGTATGTCAGAATATCTGCAGCCGAAAGGGATCCGCCGGGATGACCTGCCTTGGCACTGTGAATTGCCTCAAGTGCCATTTTGCGGATGTTAGCGGCAGAAAGTTTAAGATTGCATTGTTTGTTGCTCATTGCTTTGTGCCTCCGTTGTATATAAAATGTTAATTAGTTTTAAATCCATTCCCAAGAACTTCCCGGGTGTCTGAAAGGATGACGAATGCATCCTTGTCTATTTCTTTTATCAGTCTTTTTAGTTTATTTATTTCATATTTTTTAACCACGCACAGCAGAACGGTTTTCTCTGCACCGCTGTAGTGGGACGAGCCGTGAAGGGCGGTGGTTCCCCGCTCAAGTCGGGAAGAAATTTCGGACGAAATTGTTTTGGGTTTATCCGAAATAATATATGCCACCTTGGCAAAATCAATGCCCTCTGCAAGAAGGTCTATGATATAGGTGCAGATATAAAGAGCCACAGATGAATAAAGAATTATTTCCCATCTGCCAAAGGTCAGCCCTGCCAGAGCTACGATAAAGGCGTCGATTATAAGAACAAACTTTCCAACAGAAATTGAGGGGAAGTGTTTTTTCAGTATTTGTGCGGCAATATCTGTTCCTCCGGTGGTGGAGCCTGAGATAAAAACTATTCCTAAGCCAAACCCCATAAGAGCACCGCCATATACGGCAGAAAGCAGCATATCGCCTGTTACAGGTTTAATCCACGCAAAAGCATCGGTAAGAATTGAAAGTGATGTCATACCAAAAAGCGAGGAAAATAAAAATTTTGCATCAAAATACCGAAGTGCCCATATAAATATGGGAATGTTAAGGAACAGTATTGAAAGACCTACAGGGATATTTGCCAAGTGGTGAAGTATTATTGCAACTCCGCTCAGGCCGCCCGGTGCAATGTCTGCAGGAACTAAAAATAAATCCAAAGACAGTGCTACAATAAAGGTGCCCAGGAGCACGGAAAGACATTTTTTTATCACAGCAAGCATTTTTACCAATCTCCTTTTTGAAATATGTAAAAATGCTTGTCAGGCTAATCAACCAGATAGCTAAGTAATTCTGCAATACGGCTGTCGTTGCCCATAAGATAAAGATAGCCGATTAATGCCTCAATGCCTGTGGCAGATTTATAATCAACCATATCTGCATTTTTTGGCGGATGAGAGTTGGTGTTTCTGCCGCGCTTGTAAATCTGCATTTCTTCCTCTGTAAGCTTGTCCTTTATTTTTTGATAAAGGTCAGACTGTGCCTTGGCATTTACAAGGTGAATGGCTTCTTTATGAAGGCGGTTTACGGGGAAGTTGGCGTCCTTTATAAGATATGTGCGTACAAACAGTTCATAAACCGCATCCCCGATATACGCAAGGGTAAGGGGGGAATATTGCTTGGGTGAGACTTGCTCACCCAAGGCGAATTGTTTTAAAAATGTATCAAGCATAGAAAAGTTCCTTTAAATGAATAATGAATAATCGCGGTAAAAAATCGCAAAGCAATTTTTATAAATTCAAATGCAAAGCATTTGTACCATAATTTTTCATTATTATTTATTCATTATTACTTATTGATTTACAAAAGCTCTATGCTTTTGTTATCTGCTGTCCCTGTGGGGTATCTTTTACTATTATGCCCATTTCCTTCAGTTTATCACGAAGCTCGTCTGATTTTGCCCAGTTCTTTTCGGCACGGGCTTTGGCACGTTCTTCTAAGATTACGTTGACTTCGTCATCTGTTTCTTCGTCTTTTTTCTGGAGTAAGCCAAGCACGCAGCCAAGCTCTGTCAGCATATTGATTGCGTATTCTATAGCCTGCTTTGAAAAGCCCGAGGTTGCAGTAATGCTTTTGTTTGCTTCAGATACGATTTCAAAGAGAACAGAAATTGCATCTGCGGTGTTAAGGTCATCGTCCATTGCGGTGATATATTTTGCCTTAAATGCATCAAGTGTCTCGGTAAAGGCTTTTTCTGCATCGGTAAATTCCGGACGACTTTCGGCATTTCCTGCCAGAAAACGCATATCTGAAAGGCAGTTGTAAATTCTGTCAAGAGCAGATTTTGCAGATTCCATCAAATCCTTGCTGAAGTTGATGGGGCTTCTGTAATGTGCAGACAGCATAAAGAAGCGGATAACTTCATAATCAAATTCTGCAGCAATTTCTCGAACGGTGAAGAAGTTACCTAAGGATTTTGACATTTTGCGGTTGTCAACATTGATATAACCATTATGCATCCAGTAATTTGCGAAGGTTACGCCGTGAGCACATTCACTTTGTGCGATTTCGTTTTCGTGGTGGGGGAAGATAAGGTCCTGACCGCCGCTGTGGATATCAATGGTCTTGGCAAGAAATTTGTTTGCCATTGCACTACATTCAATATGCCAGCCGGGTCGACCCATACCCCAGGGGCTCATCCATGCAGGCTCGCCCGGTTTCTGCTTTTTCCACAAAGCAAAGTCCATAGGGTCTTCCTTGTCTTCGTTGATGTTAATTCTTGCACCGCTTTCCAAATCTTCAAGGGGCTGATGTGACAGCTTTCCGTATTCCTTGAATTTTTTTGCGGCAAAGTATACATCTCCGCCTACATTATAGGCATAGCCCTTGTCTTCAAGCTCTTTGACAATTTCAATAATTGCATCTATGTTATCAGTTGCCCTTGGATGAACGGTGGCACGCTTGATGCCCAAGCCATCGGCATCCTTGAAGTATTCTTCGATATATTGGTCGGCAAGCTCCTTTACGGTGATACCAAGCTCGTTTGCCTTGTTAATCATTTTGTCATCAATATCGGTAAAGTTTTGAACAAAATAAACTGTGTTGCCGCAGTATTCAAGATAACGGCGCAGGGTATCAAAGATGATAAAAGGACGTGCGTTACCTATATGGAAGTAGTTATAAACTGTGGGTCCGCATGAATACATACGGAATACACCCTTTTCAACAGGAATAAGCTCCTCTTTTTTGCGGTTTAATGTATTAAAGACTTTCATTGCTTTTCTCTCCTTTTTGTTGAGTATCTTCAAATTGTGTTTTAAGGCGTTCAAGGTCGACACGTAGCTTGCAAAGCTCCATTGACACAGGGTCAGGAATATGAATCTGGTCAAGGTCGATTTTAGCAGGCGCAACCTTTACATTATCGCGCTTTACAATGTGAGCGGGAACACCCACACAAGTGCTGTTGGGTGGAATTTCATTAAGTACCACAGCATTTGCGGCAATTTTACTGTTGTCGCCAACTGTGAATGGCCCAAGAACCTTTGCGCCGCTGCCGATGGTAACATTGTTACCGATGGTTGGATGACGTTTGCCCTTGTCTTTACCGGTACCACCAAGTGTCACGCCCTGATAAAGGGTACAGTTTTCGCCGATAATGGTGGTTTCGCCGATAACAACGCCCATACCGTGCTCAATAAACAGTCCCTTACCTATCTGTGCTGCGGGATGAATTTCAATACCTGTTTTGCGACGGGCACGTTTTGATACCCAATCGGCAAGAAAGTAATGCCCCTTGCAGTATAGCTTGTGTGCAAGACGATAGCTTAGCACGGCTTTTACTCCGGGGTAAAGAAAGAGTACCTGCCATTTGCTTCGTGCGGCAGGGTCACGCTCGAAAACAAGAGTAATCTCTTCTTTTAAAGTTTTAAAAAAAACCATATAATGAACCTCATAACGGATTAATTTGCATACATATAATATTATACACCAAAGTTTGATTATAGTAAAGGAAATTCTGCAAAATATTTAAATTTATTTTTATTATATGCACGGGTGCGGTTGAGTGAAAAAACTTTTTGCAAATCTATTGAAATTATTTGTCACATAATGTATAATATAAATTGAATTATAGTGCGAATTTTTATAATCGAAAGGTTGACGTAAGATTGTTGATTAAGGTTTTGATTGAGATTTGTCAGCTTATATTGTTTTTTATAGGGTGCTATTATTTTGCTGTTGCCCTTTTTTCGCTGAAGGTTTCAAGTAAAGAAAGAAAAGTGAATACAAATCATTCTTTTGCCTTGCTGGTTGCGGCACATAATGAAGAAAATGTTATTGCCGAGATTGTTGAAAGTTTAAATAATCTTAACTATCCAAAGGAATGCTTTCAGGTTTTTGTTGTTGCAGACAACTGTGATGACCACACGGCAGAAAAGGCTCGGATGGCAGGTGCAACCGTGCTTGAACGTTTTGACACATCAAAACGGGGTAAGGGCTATGCAATGGAATTTGCATTTGAACGTATTTTTGCCCTTGAGAAACAGTTTGAGTACATTTGCGTGTTTGATGCAGATAATCTGGTTGAAGGCGATTTCCTGATTCATATGAATGATAAAATAAATGAAGGCTACCGTGCGGTTCAGGGATATCTTGACAGTAAAAATCCCACCGATTCATGGCTGACATTTTCATATTCTTTGTGGTATTGGATTAACAACCGCCTAGCACAATTATCAAGAGGAAATCTTGATTTAGGCTGCAGACTTGGCGGCACGGGCTTTGCTGTTGAAAGTGAGCTGATAAAAAAATTCGGTTGGGGGGCAACCTGTCTTGCCGAGGATACCGAATTTACACTTAAACTGGCGCTAAGCGATATTAAGGTTGGATGGGCACACAATGCAGTTGTCTATGATGAAAAGCCTACCCGCCTTGATACATCTATAAGGCAAAGACAACGGTGGATGCAGGGGCTTGCTGATGTGGCGTCCCACTATGTAAAGCCTTTGATGAAAAAGGGTTTTGAAGAAAAATCGGCATCGGCACTTCATATGCTTATGAATTTCTGGGGTGATACGCTTTATCCCGTTACGGCGGTATTCTTTACTGCAGTGTATGCAATGATGTTTATAGCTCCTGAAAAGTCGATTTGGTTTGAATTGTTTTGCGGAATGTGGACTGAGCCCTGGAAGTTTTTGTTGCTTACAGTGCTGGTATTCGGTAATATTTTTCTTATTCTTGCGGGGCTGTACAACGACAGGCGGCTTGACCGTAATGTGATAAAAAACGCCTGGGGTTTTGCAGTTTATCTTGTGACCTGGATTCCCGTGGGAATTATGGGAATTTTAAAGAAGGACGACAAGGAGTGGTTTCATACACCACACCAAAGTAAGGATAAATAACCAAGGAGGGATTTTATAATGGATATTTTTATCGAGGAAATAGTTGAAAGAAAGAGAGATTTTAAGAGTATTGCGGCATCATTCGGTATTGTCTTGCTCAGCGTGTTGGCTGCATTTATCATAACTGCAGTTCTTCCGTCGGTGCTTCCAATCCTTATGGGGATTGCACCTTTTTTGGCAATAGGGGTATTTTATCTTGCATATCGCCTTGTGGTTTCACAGAATGTAGAGTTTGAATATTCAATGATTAATACCGAAATTGATGTTGATAAGATTATAAACCGCAGAAACAGAAAAAAGCTGACGACTGCTAAAGTTACAGGGCTTGAAGCGTATGGCGTTTGTGGCACAGAACGAGACGATTTTAACAGATATCTTTCAGATATTTCAGTAAAGAAGATTTATGCGGCCGCTGAAAAGAATTCAGACAGCAACTATTTTGTGGTGTATATGAGCGACTGCGTAAAGACAATGCTGATTTTCAGCCCTTCGGAAAAGATGATTAATAACATCGAGAAATTCAGTCCTAAAAGATGATAAACTGCGGCGTTGATATAATCGAAATTGAGAGAATAAAAAAGGCTGTTGAGAAAAATCCGCATTTTATCGAAAAGGTGTTCTCATTGGCTGAGTTGGAGCATTTCAGGAAATCGGGCGAAAGAATGGAAACCTTAGCCGGATTCTATGCTGCCAAGGAGGCATTTGTCAAGTATAAAAAAACAGGAATAAGAGGGCTTGAGCTTGCAGAGATTTCTGTAGAACACGATAGCCTTGGAGCACCGGTTGTTGTTTTTCGCGGAGAATGGCAGAAGGTATCTCTCACTATTTCTCACAACAAAACAAGCGCGGTGGCGGTTGTTTGCGGTGAGGACGGGTGCAATAGGATACGAAATGCAGAAATGAAGGAGCTTATTCCAAAGCGCTGCATTGATGCACATAAAGGTAGCTGCGGAAGGCTGTTTGTTGTTGCCGGCAGCCGTGGTATGACAGGAGCAGCATATCTTGCTGCAAAGGGAGCGTTGCGGAGTGGAATTGGGCTTGTAACTATTGGAACGACCGAAAGTGAAAGGCATATTGTTGCCTGTATGTTACCCGAGGCAATGACTGCTTCGCTGAAAGCTAATGATGGAATAATAACCGATGCATCAATTGGAACCATTCTGGAATACGCAAACAAAGCCGATGCTGTAGTTTTTGGCCCCGGTTTGGGGCAAAACGGTGATATACACAGTATACTGAAAACCTTGCTTTCTGATTATAAAGGAAAGCTGGTTATAGATGCAGACGGGCTTAACGCTCTTGGCAAAAATTGTGATATTCTGGGAGGTAAGGCGTGTGACGTAGTTATTACACCCCATCCCGGCGAGATGTCACGGCTGGCAAGGCTTTCGACAGAAGAAGTTCAGCAAAACCGTGCGGCAGTTGCGACGGAGTTTGCAAAAAAATACGGTATTACTGTTTTGCTTAAGGGCAACGAAACTGTAATTGCAGACGGTAGTGGTAATGTAAAGATTAATCATACGGGGAATCCCGGTATGGCAACGGGAGGCACAGGAGATGTGCTTTCGGGCGTTGTTGGTGCATTTCTCGGTCAAGGGCTCGAAGTGTTTGATGCGGCGGTTTTAGGTGCATATATTCACGGAAAAGCTGGTGATATGGCGGCAGAGAAATTTGGAATTCACGGCCTTGTTGCAGGGGATGTGGCAGATTATACAGCCTTTGCAATTGCGGACGAACTCGAAAATTTGTAAAAAGAGATGGTAAAATGACAACCGATTTAAGAGTCTGGGCAGAGATTGATTTGGATGCTATAGGACACAATACATCAGAAATAAAGAAGAAATTGTCAAAGGGTACGCTTTTGATGGGCGTGGTAAAGGCAAATGCCTATGGTCATGGTGTTTGTCAGACGGCAAAGGTGTTGTTGAAAAACGGTGCCAACCAATTGGCGGTTGCCTTTGCTGACGAGGCAGTGGAACTGAGGAAGGCAGGCTTTGGTGTGCCTGTTCTTGTTCTTGGTAATTCACCCGAATCTGATATAAAAAAACTGATAGACTTTGATATAATGCCCGCAGTGTCGGACTATTCATTTGCAGATAAACTGTCGATGGCGGCTGTGGCTTCGGGAAAGACAGCAAAGGTGCACATTAAGCTTGATACGGGAATGTCAAGAATAGGTTTTCTTGCCGAAGACTATAATACAATAGATGAAATTTTAAAGATTTCACAGCTTCCCGGAATCGAAATTGAAGGTCTGTTTTCACATCTTGCTGTGGCTGATGAGGATGCTGACGATTATACCCAAGGACAGTTTAAACGTTTCATGGCGGTTGTGCAAAGCCTTGAAGAAAGAGGTTTGAAAATCCCGTTAAAGCATATCTGCAATAGTGCAGGTCTTATCAAATTTCCTGAGATGCATCTTGATATGGTGCGTGCAGGAATAATTCTTTATGGCATTTATCCATCCACCGACTTTGATAAGTCGACGATTGATTTATTGCCTGCTATGACCTTTAAATCGAGGGTAAGTCATATAAAGATGCTTGATGAAGGCTCGACACTCAGTTATGGCAGAACCTATACTTTAAGTAAAAAATCAAAAATTGCAACAGTATCTGTCGGCTATGCTGATGGCTTTATGCGCAGCCTTTCAAACAAGGCGGTTGTATGCGTTTGCGGTCAGGAAACAAAACAGATAGGAAGAATTTGTATGGATCAATGTATGATTGACGCAACTGCGGTTAATAATATAAATGTCGGTGACGAGGTTATCTTGTTTGGCGGCTCGGGTAAGTTTTCTGCTGAGAATACGGCAGAGCTTATCGGCACAATCGGGTATGAACTTGTTTGTGCGGTGGGGCGCCGTGTTCCGCGCATTTATATCAGGGACGGCGAAGTGACAGAAGCTGTTAATTATCTTCTGGATACATAGAGCCAAAATTTCATACTTTGCGTATAATGTACCAAGGATTGAATGTGCGTGATGGCAACAGATATCATGTTCCCGCACCAATTCTTGAATACTTGCGGAGTGTGAATTATCGTGATAATTAAACGAGGAGATATTTATTATGCAGATTTAAGCCCTGTGGTTGGTTCGGAGCAGGGCGGAGTGAGGCCTGTACTTATTATCCAGAATGACATAGGCAATAAATACAGTCCCACAGTTATTGCTACTGCCATTACTTCACAGATAAACAAGGCAAAAATGCCCACACATATTGAACTTGACGCCAATGAATACGGGCTTTCAAAGGATTCTGTGGTGCTTGCCGAGCAGATACGAACCATTGACAAAAGAAGATTAAAAGAAAAGATAGGTCATATTGATGATGAACTTATGTCAAGGGTTAACGAGGCTTTGGAAATAAGCTTTGGTCTTTAAGGGACAGATGATGTCAGACTAAAGAAATACGGAGGAATACATTATGAAAAAAAGTAGACTTAGATTTTTGATTGTTTCGGGATTGATTTGCCTTTGCACAATGTTTACTGTTGTTCTGGCAGAACCGGGCACGGATGATGACCCATTAATTTCACTATCATATATTGAAGACGTGCTTATGCCCAAGATAGAACAGTATATTGACAGTAAGCTTGCGGGCTTGTCCTCGGGCGGTACAGAAGAAGGTGCTGCGGCAAATACCTTTGTGGTGGTTGAGGCAAAGGAAGGGGACGAAATTATCTGTTCTGCCGGAGCTGAACTGATTTTGCGAATGGGCAAGGCTGAAATTATTGCCACTGAAAAGGGCGGACTTGCAGATACTACTGCGGGCACCGATTTGGCAAACGGCACAGCAATGCCGGCAAACCATTTGCTGATTGTTCCTGTTGCTGACGGCAGAGGTTTAAAGGCTCAAACCGATATAATTGTAATGATTAAAGGTGGATATAGTATAAAATAAAACAAATGAGACTGTTTTCACAGTCTCATTTTTCTATACCATATATGTAAATGGTGTAATATTTTTAAA
>JAZRJT010000009.1:0-5217 GCA_045645905.1 Clostridia bacterium | reverse complement strand
GATTGAATATGAAGAAGATTGCCCTCATATATGGATGAAAAAATATTTATAATATACAAAAGGAGTGTTATTAATGCCGTATATTGCAATTAAAGGTTATCCAAAGGACGAAGAAACAAAGAAAAAGGTAGTGGATGAAATTAACGAGGTGTTTCTCAAATATTGGGATTGCCCTCAGGAGGCTATTTCAATTTCCATTGAGGAATATGCTCCTGAAATCTGGGAAGAAAAGGTTGTAAAGCCCGAAATAAATACAAAAGTCGATAAAATGTTGATAATATCAGGAGCTAAAAAGTATTAAACAAAATAGTCATCGCATATGCGGTGACCATTTAAATCTGACGGGGGCTACGGTTTAGTATCATCTTGTAAAACTGAAGGCAGCGGATTTGATAACTGAAGAAAAATACAAGAATTTTATCTATTATGAGCTTAACGCATCGGTTTTTGAAGAGGTTTTCACCTGGATTTACGCATTAGGAGGCGAGAAAAAATGAAATTCATAAGATGGAAAATACTTATTATAACGTGTCTGGTGTGCATTTTGCCGATAATTTTTGGCTTGGCAGTGTGGGACATTTTACCCGATACAGTGGCGGTTCATTTTGATTTTTACAACAATCCAGACAATTTTGCATCAAAGGGATTTGCGGTATTCGGCTTTCCGATTTTAATGATAGTTCTGCAATGTTTTTGCTGTTTTGTCAACGACCTGAATGCGCACAAACACGGCAACTGTGTAAAGTTTGAAATTGCAACAAAGTGGATTATCCCTGTTATGTCAATAATTTTGCAGACACTGATTCTGGGCTATGCTTTAGGTTGGATGGTTGATATGAGAGTGGCAGCGGCACTTATTGTAGGCGGGGTACTTCTTGTAGTTGGCAACTATCTGCCTAAATTTGATTACATTAAAAACTATGATATAGATACTGAAAAAGCAAGAAAGATAAATCGTTTCTTGGGATTTGAAACAGTGATTATGGGTATGCTGTTTATACTCAGCATATTTTTACCACCTGTATTTACACTTTTCTGTATTGTTCTTTTGATACCCTATGCAGTGATAGGCATTATTTACGGAATCAGGGTTGTACGAAAATAAAAGATGCTGTTTAAAAACAAAGCTTTTAAACAGCATCTTTTTATGAATCAGATACCTGTATTGCCTGTAAAAAGTATTCGGTAATAAGCTCTGGAGATTCCTTCATTTCGCCATCAATCCACCACTTGATTGTTTCAACAAAGACAGCGGATATATGGTTTATCCAAAAATTCGACGGAAGTTCCGCAGGCTTTTGCAGCTTAAATACCGAAAGCTGATTTTTGACAAGCTCTTTCAGGTTTTCTTTAAAATAACTTAAAAACAGGCCATTGTTCTGACAAGACAAAAGCTCCAGAACGTTGTTGTCGTTGTTTTGCAAATGTCGGAGCAGATGCAAAAATACAGAATCGGGGGCATCACAGTCAAAAATATGCTGGTGAGCATTTTCAAGACCAATATCCGATTCAAAAACATGGTCAAAAAGCTCTGCGCAAAGTTCCTTTAAAAGAAAGTCTTTGGTTTCAAAATGGGCATAAAATGTGGCTCTGCCCACATTCGCCCTGTCGATGATTTCTCCTACAGTAATTTGATTAAAATTCTTTTTTGACAGGAGCCTGATAAAGGCTTTAAATATTGCATCTCTTGTTTTTTGTTGTCGTCTGTCCATAATACCTCCGTACAATTTATCAAAAATGTTCGGTATCGAACAACTTTGATAAATAATATGTTGATTTCAAAACTCATTCATCGTATACTGTTATCGAACAATTAGTTCGGTAACAAACATATTATACGACTAAATGGAGACTTAGTCAACAGGAGGATTTATGAAAACAGAAAAAAATATTTTAATTGCCTTTATTTTAAATCTGGCATTTTCGGTTTTTGAATTTATAGGCGGAATTTTCACTGGAAGTGTTGCGATTGTTTCGGATGCTGTGCACGATATAGGTGATGCTGCAAGCATAGGAGTATCGTATTTTCTTGAGAAAAAGAGTAAAAAGCAGCCGGATGCTGAGTATACTTACGGCTATTCACGATATTCGGTTGTGGGAAGTGTTTTTACAACCCTTATTCTGCTTTTGGGCTCGGCGGCGGTTATAGTTAATGCTGTCAGCAGAATTATCAATCCGGTTGAAATCAATTACAATGGTATGATAATTTTTGCGGTAATCGGCGTAGCTGTAAATTTTTGTGCAGCCCTTGTGACCAAAGATGGTGATTCCTTAAATCAAAAAGCAGTAAATCTACATATGTTGGAGGATGTGCTGGGCTGGATTGTGGTTCTGGTTGGTGCAGTTGTGATGCGGTTTACCGATTTTGTTATTATCGACCCCATACTGTCTATATGTGTTGCGGTATTTATTTTAATTAATGCCATAAAAAATCTCAAAGAGGTGCTGGATTTATTTTTACAAAAAACTCCCCACGGAGTCAGCGTTGAAGAAATAAAAGAACACCTTATGGGAGTCCACGGAGTCCTTGATGTTCATCATATTCATATCTGGAGTATGGACGGGCATCGTAATTATGCAACAATGCACATTGTTACAAATGAATCGGCACAGGAAATTAAAGAAAGTGTCAGGGAGGAACTGCATGAGCACGGTATATGCCATGCAACGCTTGAACTTGAGGCAGAAGGCGAAAATTGCGGTGAAGAGCACTGCCACGTAGATACAACAGTATCTTCCGGACACCATCACCACCACCATCACCATCATCATTAAAAGAATAAGGGCGCGGTTTTGCCGCGTCCTTTCTTTAAAAACTATTATAAAACACAACCTCGTCAAGAGGCCTTACCCTTGAATGCATATCAAGCGGAACGGCACCTTCGTGGGGATATCCCATCACAAGCAGGGCGTGGGGAATAATATTGGCAGGGATGTTAAACTCCGTCTTCATTGCCGTGGGGTCAAAGTGCATCACACAGCAGCATCCTACCCCAAGGTTTGAGGCTTCCAGCATCATATGTGTGGCAACAATACTTGCGTCAACGGGAGCAGAAATTGCTCCGTCATAGGGGCGAGTCCAGGTTTCGTCGCTGTTATAGCAGATAAGCATAGCACAGGGGGCGTCAAAGTGACATTTGGTACACTTTTTTAATTTCAAGATTGTTTCATCATTGTTCAAAACAAGAATTCTCTGCGGTTGATTATTGCAACCTGTTGGAGCAATGTGACCGGCATACAGAATTTTATCTATTATTTCTTGTTCTATATGTTTATCTTTAAACTTCCGTACTGAGTACCTATCGCTGATTAGTTTTTCAAATTCCATAATGTTCAACTCCTTATACTGTAAGTATAGTACAAAATGTGTTATATTTCAAGAAAAAGTTGAAAAATTAGAAGATATATGGTAATATAAAAACAGCACATTGCTTCGCCACCATCATGGATAATTCACAATATTTTCATTTGCTCTTGGCGGAATTTTGTGTGAGATATTTATGATGGTATCGGTGGTTATATAAGTTATACGATTCGGTGAGGAAGGATTCAAAAATAGCAAAATACAGATTGGGGTAAAAATGATTAAAGAATTAATGCACGACCCGATATTTTTGGGACAAAAGTCAGAAGATGCAACTTTGGCAGACGTTCAGGTGGCTGAAGATTTGATGGATACGCTTGTTGCTCACAAGGATGAGTGTGTGGGTATGGCTGCCAATATGATAGGAATCAAAAAACGTATTATCTGTTTTGATGCAGAAGGAACATATATGATAATGTTTAATCCGCTAATTATAAAATGCTCACAGCCTTTTGATACCGAGGAAAGCTGTCTTTCACTTTTGGGTGGGCCAAGAAAAGTAAAGCGCTATAAAAAAATCAAGGTGCAATATAATACCGAAGATTTTAAACTTCGCGTAAAAACCTTTGAAGGCTGGACAGCGCAAATAATACAGCACGAAATCGATCATTGCAACGGAGTCTTGATTTGACCACCAAAACGTAAGGAGCAGTTTAGGCAAACATCAATCTGGCGAGGTGTTGTATGCAATTTGAAGACGCAAGAAAGTATAAAAAGCAAATAAAGAAATTGTACAAATCGGCATTTCCGCGAAATGAAAGAGCACCATTTTCGCTTTTGATTCGTCAAACTGATAATGGCAGGGATAATTTTTTCGCAGTTGTGGAAGAAAGCGAATTTATCGGCTTGGTTTATAGCATAAGCACAGAAAAACTGGTTTATGTGTTTTTCCTTGCGGTTGAAGAAGCAAACCGGGGCAAGGGTTACGGCAGTATAATTCTTAAAAAATTAAGGAAATGAATCCTGATAAAATTATTACTCTTGCAATAGAGAATACAGAAGATGAAAATGCCGACAACCTTGAGGAGCGGGTAAAAAGACTTGAATTTTACGAACGAAACGGATTTGAGCGGCTTTGCATTAAAGTTAATGAAGCGGGTGTTGTTTACGAGCTTCTGTCAACGAATACAATGCTTACTCAGGCAGACTTTTTATCTCTTATGAAGGATTGGTTGGGCGGATTCTTATATAGATTTATTTATAGAAAAACAAAATTGGAATAACGACATTTTTATTGGAACGGAGAGTATATAACCAATGAAAAAAGAAAGAGAGCATATATCAAAAACAAGGGGAATTTATTTTTTAAGATTAATAGGCAGAATAGCCATATTCTTCATTGTGATAATGATATACATATTTGACATAGAAGAATTTGATATAGCAGACGGTTGGAATTTCTTTAATGAATTTTCCCCGCTGCATTTTTTATGGATAATATGGATGTGGGATATGGTGCTGCAGCTTATCCCTGTGAAAGCCCACATATCCATAGGCTCACAAAAAGTGTTTGAATCGCTGTTCAGACCTATAAAAGACAAAATAAATTACAATAATTTGAAAAAATATATTAAGGACACAACCGCATCGGCATATAAAGTGATGGTTATCTGGGTTGTCCTGACGGCAGTAATCAGCATATTACACCTGTTGGGAATCATTGACACGGGAATGATGATAATTATTTCAACCTTCTTTTATGTTTGTGATTTGATATGCGTTCTTATATGGTGCCCGTTCAGACTTATTATGAAAAACAAATGCTGTACCACCTGCAGAATATTTAATTGGGACCATTTAATGATGTTTTTGCCCATTGTGGCGGTAAACAGCTTTTACTCATGGACGCTGGT
>JAZRJT010000008.1:0-4264 GCA_045645905.1 Clostridia bacterium | reverse complement strand
ATAAAAATAGCTACCAAATTATTTGGTAGCTCCGGATTGACATACAGACATATATAAACATAAAAGATTTGTCTGCTCCGTCCTTTTGCCTGAGAGATTCGACCGTATCCGACCTTGCACCTTCGGCACTCAAAATGAGATTCTCCGGAGTATCCTCCACTTTCAGTTTTACCTGAATTCTGAAAGCTTCAATGGTTATAGATATATTATACTAAATTTTCGTAAATGTCAATATTTTTGTGCAAAAAAAGGGCATTTTTTGACGATATATAAGCTGTTTAACATTTTAAGGTATATCTAATATAATAATGAGTGGAGGTGGATTATGAATATACATATTGTAAAATCAGGTGATACAGTTTCATCAATTGCGCAAACATACGGAGTTCCGCAGTTTGTAGTGACAAGTCTTAATAATCTCGAAGATATCCCCAATTTAGTTGTTGGTCAGGCTCTTTTGATACTTACTCCAACACAGTATCATACGGTAAATATAGGTGAAACGGTTTATTCAATTGCACAGCAGTATGGAGTATCTGTCAACAGAATTTACCGCAATAATCCAATTTTAAGGGGACAAAACATTCTTTATCCCGGTCAGACACTTGTAATATCCTTTGAGTTTGACAGAACAAGACAGATTGACGTAAATGGCTATGCTTATCCCTATATAGACAGAAATCTTTTGCGCAGTACCTTGCCTTATATAAATTATATGACACCCTTCACGTATGGAATAACAAACAGCGGTGGATTGGTTAATCTTGACGATGAAGAACTTATAGCGCTTGCTAATGAATATGATGTATTGCCACTTATGCACCTTTCAACCCTTACTGAACAAGGCGGGTTCAGCAATGAACTTGCGAGTATGGTGCTAAATAGTCCAGAAATACAGGATAGCCTTACAAATGATATTATACAGAATATTCAAAATAAGGGTTATAGCGGTCTTGATATCGATTTTGAGTTTGTCTATCCTCAGGACGCAATTCTTTATGGTGATTTTATCGGTAAATTGGCAGGAGCATTAAACCCTTTGGGTTATGATGTGATTGCTGCACTTGCGCCAAAAATTTCAGATACACAGCGTGGTCTTTTGTACGAGGGACATAACTATCAGGCGATAGGTGACAATGCCAATGCGGTGCTTTTAATGACATACGAGTGGGGATATACCTATGGACCGCCGTTGGCGGTTGCTCCTATAAGAAATGTTCGTCAGGTAGTGGAGTATGCTTTGGGAATAATTCCGCCAGAAAAGATATTTCTTGGCATACCAAATTACGGTTATGACTGGACACTTCCTTATGTAAAGGGTGAGTCAAGGACAGATTCCATATCCAATGTCGAGGCGATACAGATTGCTGCAAGAAACGGTGCCGAAATTCAGTATGACGAGGTTTCGCAATCACCTTGGTTCAGATATACAGACGCCAGCGGAAGAGAACACGAGGTTTGGTTTGAGGATGTACGCAGTATTCAGCAAAAATTTAACCTTATAAATGAAAAGAATTTACGAGGTGCAGGTTATTGGAATTTAATGCGACCCTTTCAGCAAAACTGGTCATTGCTTGACTATATGTTTGATGTGCAATAATAGCGAGGATGTTATGAAAGAAACAATTATTTTTGTTTTGGGAGCAATAGTCGGAGGAGGAATATCATTATTGTTTTTTTGTGCAATGAATATAAATCGATATAATAAATAAAAAAAACACCGTTGGGATTTTCCAACGGTGTTTTTGGATTTACCAAAGAATTAGCATTCAGCGTTTTTCTTGTAGATTTCGTATCTTTCGATAAGGTCTTTTTCAGCCTTGTCGAAGAGCTGAACAGCAACTTCGGGGAATGCTTTCTTGAGCATAAGATAACGGTTCTCGCCCTCAAGGAATTCCTTAACTGTGCCTGTGGGCTCTTTTGAGTCAAGGATGAAGGGGTTTTTGCCTTCTTCTTTGAGTGTGGGGTTGTATCTCCAAAGGTGCCAGTAACCTGTCTGAACAGCTTTCTTTTCTTCAGCGATTGTGTTTGCCATACCTGTCTTGATACCATGGTTGATACAAGGAGCATATGCAATAATCAGTGAAGGACCGGGATAGCTTTCGGCTTCCTTAATAGCCTTAAGAGCCTGGTTCATATCAGCACCAAGAGCGATCTGTGCAACGTATACATAGCCATATGTTGTACCAATCATACCAAGGTCTTTTTTCTTAACCTTCATACCAGATGCTGCAAATTTAGCAACTGCAGCAGTAGGAGTAGCCTTAGATGCCTGACCGCCTGTATTTGAGTAAACCTCTGTATCTACAACAAAGATGTTGATGTCTTCGCCTGATGCAATAACGTGGTCAAGACCGCCGTAACCGATATCATAAGCCCAGCCGTCGCCACCGAATACCCACTGTGAACGTTTCACGAGGAAGTCGGTTCTGTCTGCGATTTCTTTGATTGCGGGGTTAGACATATCAGCATCCTTGATGAGAGTGATAATATCCTTTGCAGCAGCCTTTGATGCGTCTGCATTGTCCTTGCCTTCAATCCAAGCCTTGAATGCGTCTGCGAGTTCAGGCTTAACTGTGTCCATAACAGAATTCATTCTGCTTGCCAGAGTATTTCTGATTTTCTTGTTGGCCATAACCATACCAAGACCAAATTCAGCGTTATCTTCAAAGAGTGAGTTAGCCCAAGCGGGACCCTTGCCTTCAGCGTTCTTGCAGTAAGGCATTGAAGGAGCAGAGCCACCCCAGATTGATGTACAACCTGTAGCATTGGCAACCATCATTCTGTCACCAAAGAGCTGAGTGATGAGCTTAATGTAAGGTGTTTCACCACAACCTGCACAAGCACCTGAGAATTCAAGCATAGGTGTTGCAAACTGTGAGTTCTTTGTGCTCTTTGTGATGTCGATTTGATCCTGTTTTGAAGAAACAGTCATAGCAAATTCCCAGTTGGGAGCCTCTTTTTCAACTTCAGCAATGGGCTTCATTGTGAGGGCTTTTTCCTTAGCAGGACAAACCTGAGCACAAACACCGCAGCCAAGACAGTCAAGAGGTGATACCTGCATTCTGTATTCCATACCAGCAAAGCCTGTTGCAGCCTTTGTAGCAAAGCTTTCGGGTTTCTTTGCAGCTTCGTCAGCGTTAAGCAGAACAGGACGGATTGCAGCGTGAGGACAAACAAGTGAACACTGGTTACACTGGATACATTTGTCGATATCCCAAGAGGGAACCAAAACTGCAACACCGCGTTTTTCGTATCTTGATGTACCTGTTTCAAAAGTACCATCTTCAATGCCTGCAAATGTGCTTACGGGGAGCTTGTTACCAGCCTGAGCGTTAACGGGCTGAACGATGTTCTTAATGAAGTCGGGAACGTTGTTTTCCTTAACGTCCTTATCAACAGCATCCTTCCAAGCGGCAGGAACTTCAACCTTAACAAGAGCTTCAATTGCGCCGTCAACTGCGTCGCAGTTCATCTTAACGATTTCGTCACCCTTCTTGCCGTAGGTCTTCTTGATAGCATTCTTGATGAGTTCAACAGCTTTTTCAAATGGAATAACTTCAGCAAGCTTAAAGAAAGCACTCTGGGTAACCATGTTAATTCTGTTGGGGCCAAGACCTACCTTAACTGCAACATCAACTGCATTGATGATGTAGAAGTTGATTTCGTTTTCAGCAAGGTATTTCTTTACGTTTGCAGGAAGATGTTCTTCCAGTTCTTCAGGAGACCATACACAGTTGAGGAGGAATGTGCCGCCCTTCTTGAGTCCTTCAAGAACGTCATACTGTGTGAGGTATGCAGGCTTATGGCATGCAATGTAGTCAGCTTCATCAAGGAGATACGTTGACTTGATGGGCTGCTTACCAAATCTCAAGTGAGACATTGTTACGCCGCCTGATTTCTTTGAGTCATAGTCAAAGTATGCCTGAGCATAAAGGTCGGTATTGTCACCGATAATCTTGATAGCATCCTTGTTTGCACCAACAGTACCATCACTGCCGAAGCCCCAGAACTTACAACGAGTTGTACCCTCGGGAGCGGCATTAATCTTTTCGGGAAGTTCAAGTGAAAGGTTGGTAACATCATCAACGATTCCGATAGTAAAGTTGTTCTTGGGAGCGTTTGCATCAAGGTTGTTGTATACTGCCATAATCTGTGTAGGTGTTGTGTCTTTTGAACCAAGACCATAACGGCCGCCAACGATTTTGGGAGCATTTTCCTTGCCGTAGTAAAGGTTGCAAACATCAAGGTAAAGGGGTTCGCC
>JAZRJT010000007.1:0-6717 GCA_045645905.1 Clostridia bacterium | reverse complement strand
CTTTTTTATACAATGAGGAGGAGTTTTTATAAAAAGATGTTGAAATAATATAAAATATGTTGTATAATGTTTTTGTCGGAGAAATCTGACAAAAGGTAAGACTTAAAACAGTGTAAAAGCTGGGCGGTTATGCCATCCTCTCATTTTTATCAGAAAGGGGGGATAGATTATGGATAATGAATACATAATTTCATTTATGATTATTCTGTTACTTTTAGTAATTTCCATAAAAAAATAACGCCCACCGCCAAGTAGTGCGTTATTTTTTATAAACGATATTTATTTGGCATAACCGTTTGAGGTCTTGCCTTTTTCTATAATTATAATATCATAATATTAGTTTTATGTCAAGGTTTATTTTCGCATAGTCTTCCCTACTCCCACCGTCACAGCTGCCGCTGTGCCACCTACCTACTCCCTCCGTCACAGTTGCCGCTGTGCCACCTCCCTCGAAGAGGGAGGCTGTACGGGAGGCTATACGGGAGGATTAAAGTGCCTTCCTCTTTGAGGAAGGGGGACCGCTTGCGGTGGAAGGAGTTATTAGCAAATTCTATTTTTAACACATATATCTATTGTTTCGCACACACCCCTGAAATTTTTATCTATATCAGAGTTTGAAAAACGTAATATCTTTAAGCCTTTTTGGGAAAGAATTTCGGTTCTTTGTGTATCGGCTTCTCTGATGTTCTCAATATAATGCTGAGAACCATCAAGTTCTACTATTAATTTTGCCTTATGACAATAAAAATCAACTATAAAACATCCAATTGCTTTCTGACGTTGAAATCTTATAGGATAGTTGCTCAAAAAATCATACCACAGGTGTTTTTCGTGGCGAGTTGCGTTTTTTCGTAATGTTTTTGCATTTTTAATTAAATCGTGTCTATATGGAAGTGACATTTTACATATCTCCTTATTTGTTATAACTCCCACCGTCACAGCTATCGCTGTGCCACCTCCCTACTCCCACCGTCACAGCTACCGCTGTGCCACCTCCCTCGGAGAGGGAGGCTGTACGGGAGGCTGTACGGGAGGCTGTATGAGAGCCTGTTTTCGCTTTTGGGGCCAAGCCGCTCTTTTGTTATTTACATCTCGTTACTTGGTATTAATTCATCAAGTCTAAAATGTTTCAGGATATTATGAAAATTGTCTTGAGCTGACATACATGTATCCGCAAGATAACCTTTTTCGTTGTCCCATTCCTTTAATCCACGATAATAATACAGTTTGTGCTCTTCATCTATTATAAACGGAGTGATATTATTTTTTAGACATTCTTTAAGCATTATAAGTCGGCCTACGCGTCCGTTTCCGTCCTGAAATGGGTGGATGCGTTCAAAATACACATGAAATTCAATAATATCATCCAGAGTAATTTCTTTTTTTAAATGGTATGAATTCAGGAGTTTTCTGATTTCTTCATAAACTTTTTCCGGTGCTGCTGTATCCATTCCACCAACTTCATTTGGCAATTTTTTATATTCACCAACAGCAAACCAATCTTTTCTGCTGTCGCTGGTACCACTTTTTAAAATGCGGTGTAATTCTTTTATATATTTTTCAGACAACTCATAATGTGCGTTATCTATAATAGAATCAATACATTTAAAATGATTAGCAGTTTCTATAATATCGTCGATATTTAAGCTTTGATTTGTTATACCGATGGTATTGGTTTCAAAAATATATCGAGTTTGATCGTGAGTAAGGCGACTACCTTCTATATGATTTGAATTGTATGTTAAGTCTATCTGTATCCGGTGATAAATGCCGCCTGAAAGTCTGGATTCTTTCTGCTCTTTTAATATATCAAGCAAGGTTTTGGGCTTATTGGATTTTCTTTTTTGGCGAAGGGGTTTTTGACTATCCTCTGGGATATTCCATGTTTTTCCCGTCAAAAAAGCCCCGGGGATTTTACCATCTGCACAATATTTTCGCACACTGCGATTCGTCAATCCCCACCTTTTGGCAAAATCAGATACCGATAAATATTTCATACACAAGACTCCTTTAAACTATTTCCTTTATAGTATACCACATTACAGGAAAAATATCAAGCGTTTTTAAGGGTAAAAATAAAGATATTTTTCCTATAGGGGAATATCTGCAAGAAAAAACACCCTTGTTTACCAAGGGCGGTTGTGTTAAAATACTCATTTTATTTCTTCAAAATCTGCTGCACCATGCTTGCAAAGGGGGCAAACAAAATCTTCGGGGAGAGTTTCGCCCTCGTATACATATCCGCAGATTTTGCAAACATAGCCTTTTTTCTTTTGAGGCTGCGGCTTTGGCTTGACATTATCCTGATAATATGTGTATGTCATAGTTTCTTTATCTACTATATTTTTAGCCTCGGTAATTGTGCACACAAACATTCCGTGAGTGTCAAAATCGATATATTGTTCAACCTTTAGCGAGATAAATGCATTAACATATTGCGATGGTACGGCAAGGCCGTTTTCGGATGTCCAAAACGGCACGTTTTCAAATTTATCGGCGACTCTTCCACTTTTAAAACCAAAGTTCTGAAATACAGAAAAAGGAGCCTCAACCGACAGACAGCAGACATTCATCGCTCCCGCAGACTTTATTACATCGTGTGAATAGTTTGCCTTGTTAATTGTCACTGCAACTCGATTGGGAGCGTTGGTAAGCTGTGTAACTGTGTTTACAATCAGTCCATTGTGACGTTTCCCGTCGTAGGATGTGACAACATACAGCCCATAACCGATTTTGAATAATGCCGAGTTGTCTATGTTCATAAGCACGTTCTCCTTGTTTTTGATTAGTTTATGCAAAAAATCAACACTTTAAAACAGTTTTGGAGTTTTTTTCAGCGCTTTTGTTTTAGCAAGAGCTTTAACAAGGACAATGGCAATGATATAGTCAACCGCGTGGTGAAGAACTGTACCTATACCGGTTATGTAAAAAGCGGTGTAAAACATATTTCCGTTTGATGCTGACCAGCCTGTGCTTAAGAAAAGCAGTGAAACAAGTGCTTCAAAAAGTGCGTGGAAAATCATGGTAACTGCACCTGTAAGGATAATGCTGGCGTTGTTTTTTATCATAAAAGCACCGATAACTGCAAAAATGATATGCGAAAAAGCGCGGGCGGTAACGGCAGGGTCAAGACCTGCAAAAATAAATCCGACTGTTGTGCCGATAGATGTGAAAATCGCAGAAACCGGCGAAATGAACATAGCTACAAAAACAGGAACGTGAGCCGTAAGTGTAGCGGAAAACGGCGGTAAATAAACTCTTAGACCGCTGAACATAGTGGGAATGATTATGCCAAATGCAATGAGCAATGCAGTGATTACCATATCTTTGGTGTTTAATGTCTTTTTCATATTTATTCTCCTTCGTTTCATTTTTTTAATAATACTATTTTAAGACTTTTATCAGAATATGTCAAGTTTTTCTGACGAAGAAACCGCTATTTCATTGAAATATAAAGAGTTTTGTGGTTGACAGCATGCAAAAAAAGGGGTATAATGTTATTTAATAAAATAGGTGAATTGTGTAAGCTTGTTAAAGGCTTAAAATATAGGAGGAAGAAAAATGAGTTACAAGAAATTGTTTACATCCGAGTCGGTTACCGAGGGGCATCCCGATAAAATTTCCGATTTGATTTCTGATGCGGTGCTTGATGCGATTTATGCCATTGACCCTCAGGCTCGTGTTGCCTGCGAGGTTACCGTTACCACAGGACTTGTGGTTGTGGTTGGTGAAATCAGTACAACCGCAAATATTGACGTGCAGGAGATTGTAAGAGAAACTGTTCGCGAAGTGGGTTATGACCGTGCGAAATATGGTTTTGACTGTGACACCTGCGGTGTTATCTGTGCTCTTGACAAGCAGTCAAGCGACATTGCTATGGGCGTTGACGATAACGGCGAAGGCCACGGTGCGGGCGACCAGGGTATGATGTTTGGTTTTGCCTGCGACGAAACAGAAAGCTATATGCCTATGGCAATTGACCTTGCTCATAAGATGGCAAGACGTCTTACCGAGGTAAGAAAGAGCGGAAGGCTCCCCTATCTCAGACCCGACGGAAAGACTCAGGTTACTGTTGAATACAACGAGGACGGAACGGTTAAGAGAATTGACGCAGTTGTTGTATCAAGCCAGCATGACGAAAAGGTTGAAATGGCTGACCTTCGTGCTGATATCGAAAAGTGGGTTATACGTGCAACAGTTCCGGCAGAACTGATGGATGAAAATACAAAGATATTTATTAACCCCACAGGCAGATTTGTTATCGGCGGGCCTCAGGGTGATTCGGGTCACACCGGCAGAAAGATTATTGTTGACACCTATGGCGGTTATGCTCGTCACGGCGGCGGTGCTTTCTCGGGCAAGGACCCCACAAAGGTTGACAGGTCGGCGGCGTATGCGGCAAGATATGTTGCAAAAAACGTTGTTGCAGCAGGGCTTGCAAAATCCTGTGAAGTTCAGCTTGCATATTCAATCGGCGTTGCAGAGCCTGTATCCCTTAGAATTGACACATTTGGTACAGGTAAAATCAGCGAAGAAAAGATTTCTGAGCTTGTTGGAAAGGTGTTTGACCTGACACCGAGCGGAATTATCAATACTCTTAATCTCAGAAGACCAATTTACAAGCAGACTGCAGCTTACGGACATTTCGGACGTACCGATATTGACCTTCCCTGGGAGGCAATCGACAAAGCAGGTGCCCTGAAGGAAATGGCAGGCTTGTAAACATTCTGCTACCTAGCTTTGCAGAACTGGAATTATGCAAAATAAAAGATCTGTCAAATTCCCGGCAGGTCTTTTGCTTTAAAAGAGGAAGAGTGTTCCACGGAGAGGATTGTAAAATGGATTATTATGTTTCACCGCTTCAAAATCTTATAGACGAATTTCAAAAGCTGCCAGGTATCGGCAACAAAACCGCACAGCGACTTGCATATCACGTGCTGAATATGCCTGACGAGAAAGCTAACCGCTTTGCAAATGCTATTGTTGATGCAAAGAAAAAGATTACCTATTGCAAGGTGTGTCAAAACTTTTCCGACCGTGATGAATGTTCGGTTTGCAGCAGTCCCGCCCGTGATAAGGGCATTATTTGCGTTGTTGAAAATCCCCGGGATGTAATCCAGATGGAAAAGACAAATGAGTTTAAGGGCACGTATCACGTTCTTCACGGGGCAATTTCGCCAATGGATAATGTGGGGCCTGAAGATATACGCATAAAAGAGCTGATGACCCGGATTGCATCGGGTGAGGTCAGTGAAGTTATTATGGCAACCAACCCAAATTTAGAGGGCGAAACAACAGCAATGTATATTTCAAAGCTGATAAAGCCTTTTGGGGTAAAGGTTACAAGGATTGCTCACGGTGTACCTGTGGGCGGCGAGCTTGAATATGCCGACGAGATAACTCTGGCAAGGGCGCTACAATGGCGTGTTGAGCTATGATTAAAGAAAAAATTCGTGAATTTGCAAGAGCTTTGGGATTGCAAAAGGTTGGCTTTTCGGATAGTGCGGTGGTTGTGCTGTTTCCATATTTCGTCAAAGGTGAAGAGGGAAACATATCAATGTATGCACGTGGGCTTGACTATCACCGCGTAGCCGAAGATAAGTTGAAAAAGCTGGAGGCATTTTTGCAGTCTTTAGGTGCTACCGAAACCCTTGTTCACGCAGACAAGGGTACTCTTGATGACCGCAAGGCGGCATATGATGCGGGGCTTGGTTTTTTTGGAGAAAACGGGATGTTGATTTGCCGAGAATACGGGTCGTATTTTTTTATCGGGCAGGTTGTGCACAATCTCAAAATTGAAGCTGACAAGCCATTGACCGAGAATTGTTTGTCCTGCGGCACTTGTGTGAAAAACTGTCCGGGTGGTGCAATAAACGAGAATGGGTTTGAAATTGACAAATGCCTATCACAGATTTCGCAAAAAAGGGGAGAACTTTCTGCTGACGAACAGAAACTGTTGAAAAACAACGGTCTTTGTTGGGGCTGTGATGTATGTCAGGCGGTTTGCCCTCACAATAAGGATTTGCCCACTACTGCAATGCCTGAGTTTTGTGATAGACGAATAACCCATTTAAAACCCGAAGATGTGGCAGGGCTGAGCAACCGGGAGTTTAAAGAGAAGTTTGGTGAGTATGCATTCTCCTGGCGCGGCAAAGGTGTGCTTGAAAGAAATTTAAAGATATTGTTTTCTCAACTGGAGGACATAAATGAATAAAAATGATATTTTTGAAATAGAAATAACAGGAACAACCGATCAGGGTGATGGTGTTGGCAGAGCCGATGGTATGGCGGTGTTTGTTCCTTATGCACTTATGGGCGAGGTTGTGCGCGTTATAATTGTCAAGGTGATGAAATCCTTTGCCTATGGCAAGTTGATGGAGGTAATATCGCCATCGCAAAACAGGATAAAAGCTGAGTGTGATTATTTTTACAAGTGCGGCGGATGTCGGTTCTGGAATGTGGAATATTCTCAGGAGCTGGAATATAAAAGACGAAATGTTAAGGATTGTCTGGAGCGGATAGGAAAGATTTATGTGGATGTTCCCAAAACCTTGGGGTGTCTTAACTGTAAAGGATATCGCAACAAGGGGCAGTTTCCTGTCAGCGGTGACGGCATTGGAATTTATGCACAGCACAGCCACAGGGTTATTGATGTTGACAGATGTATTATTCAGGGTGACGAAAACCCTCAGGTTTTGTCCGCTGTCCGTCAATGGA
>JAZRJT010000006.1:0-2502 GCA_045645905.1 Clostridia bacterium | reverse complement strand
ATATCCTCTTGCAGAAACAGATGAATCAGCTTTCCTTGCCAAACTCATCAAAAGAGCAAACATGGCTAAAACCGATTATGAAAAGAACGGCTTTGCATACGGTCTTTCAAAGAATTTTGTTTGCTGGTATGCAGCAAAGAGCGCATTTGACCTTGGCCCCAAGGGCATCAGAGTTGTATCTCTCAGCCCCGGCCTGATTGCAACAGATATGGGTAAGATGGAAGAAGAACACGGCGGTTTCCTTATCAAGTTATCCTGCGAAGAGCGTATGGGCACACCCGAAGAGCTCGGCTATGCTATTGCAACTGTTGCTGATGAACGCAACGGCTACCTTGCAGGTGTTGACATTCTTTGCGACGGCGGAAGCACAAGAGGTCAGAAGGAATTCAAAAAGAAAAAAAAATAAAAAAATTGCATAAAAACATTAAACCACTTCACCGTTATGATGAAGTGGTTTTGTTTGTCATTATATTATAAAGATTATTCCGTAATTACTTCCCAATCGCTGAGATTATACAGTCCGCAAGCGAATAATTCAAGCAAAAAAGGCTCTGTACACATATAAGCAGCCAAAGCCGTACGGACATAAAATCCGTGCGGCTTGCTTGTTAAATCCTGATCTTTATTAAGTGTACAGTAATTGTAAAACCCAATGAAATTATTCGGGTTATATCAACTCTGAAAAAAATATTATCCGGTTATTTATGAGCATAAACAGCACAAAAATTCAAGTTGTATTTTGTTGCATTTATGATATAATTAGCACAATAAATCATTGTTTATATAAAAAAGAGGAAAGCATATGTCCAAACAAAAATCAACTATGGTCACGGACCTTACAAACGGCAGTGTCACCAAGCTGCTGCTCAAATTCGCATTTCCGTTATTCGTTTCAAACGCACTTCAGGCTGTATATAATATTGTTGATATGATCGTTGTCGGGCAGTATATCGGCGGAGAGGGCATGTCAGCTGTTTCTATCGGCGGCGACGTTCTGCATCTGCTGACCTTTGTAGCTATGGGCTTCTCGTCTGCAGGTCAGGTGCTCATCTCGCAGGATGTGGGTGCAAAGCGTATGGATGCTGTCCGAAAGACAATAGGTACTATGTTCACCTTTCTTCTGGGTATATCGGTTGTTATTTCCGTCAGTTGTTATTTCATCCGTAACTCAATGCTTGATTTACTCAACACACCCGTTGAGTCCTACGCTTTCACAATGGACTATACCGTCACCTGCATTTTCGGCTTGTTCTTCATTTACGGTTATAATATCATAAGCGCAATTCTTCGCGGTATGGGTGACAGCCGCCGACCGTTTGTGTTCATTGCCATTGCTGCAGTAGTTAACATGGTGCTCGACCTGTGGTTTGTTGCAGGTTTAAAAATGGAGGTTTTCGGTGCGGCGTTGGCAACTGTAATTTCGCAGGGGTTAAGCTTCATTATCGCACTTACATATTTGTACATAAAAAAAGAGAGCTTTGGATTCGACTTCAGACCTGCCTCTTTCAAAATTGACCGTCAGGCATTCAAAAAACTGGTGGCTCTCGGCGTACCTATGGCAATCCAATCTGCAGCCATTAACCTTTCAAAGATTGTTCTTACATCGTGGATAAATCTTTACGGTGTTGTCTTTTCGGCGCTCTCAGGACTTTACAACAAAATCAATATGATGATCGGCATTGTTTCTCAGTCATTCACCACTGCCGGCAGCACAATGGTAGGTCAGAGTCTCGGTGCAAAAAAATATGACCGTGTGCCTAAAATTATGAAAGTGGTTTTGTACAGCAGTGTTCTTATATCCACAGTCCTTGCTGTTACATTGTTTTTCTTTTCCGAGCCTATCTTCAGAATGTTCACCGGAGACGAAGATGTGCTTGCGATAGCATCTATAGTTGTTCTTCCTGCAATTCTCAATATATACGGTTCCGCCACACGTTCTGTGAGTTTTTCACTTATGAACGGTTCAGGAAATGCTAAACTGAACTTTGCCGTTGCCATCATTGACGGTATGATAAGCCGTATCGGCATCTCAGCTCTGCTTGGCTTTGCGGTTGGAATGGGTTGCCAAGGTTTCTGGTACGGTGATGCACTGGCAGGCTATATGCCTATAGTCATAGGACTCATCTTCTTTTTCTCGGGCAGCTGGAAAAAGGATAAATCCAAGTAAATTAAACCACGGTATAATATCACCAATATGAACGTTAACGGCTGTTTTATTGACGAATATTTTTGTCGGTCAGTTCGTTCAGGAACTTGAAGCAAAAACATCTGAGATTAACTCAGTTTGACAAATATGAATTTGTAGGAATGAAAGCTATGATTAATGCTAACGAATACGGTTTTTTGCCTGAAAACAACCCTTATAAAAACTCCGAAGCTTTTCAAAAAGCGGTTGATAATGGAGGGGCAGTTCAAGTTACTGTTCCCGGTATTTATAAAATTTCCGAGCAAATTGAAATCGGTGATAATACAAAACTTGTGTTCTGTGAAGGCGTAATTCTT
>JAZRJT010000005.1:0-7151 GCA_045645905.1 Clostridia bacterium | reverse complement strand
ACAATGAAGCCACTTGATAAGTAAATTGCGTAAACTAAAAAACAATCAATACAAAAAGAGTTCAGTTGTATACTGAACTCTTTTTATGTTATATCTCTATTTGTTCTTACTTTTTGCAGGCATTTCCTCGTATTTGCAGTCTTCATTAAAACAGACATACTTAATTGGTCCACGACCGCGGAAGGGGTGTTTTTTCATCAATACGCCGCCACATTCAGGGCATTTCATATTGGTTGGTTCATCCCATGAGATAAAACAGTCGGTACCCTTTTCACAGGTGTAATATTTTGCACCCTTTTTAGACTTTTTAACCTGTACCTTGCTTCCGCAATTGGGGCAAAGGGCATCGATTTCTTCAACAATAGATTTTGTATTTTTACATTCCGGGTATCCGGGACAGGCAAGAAACTTGCCAAATCTGCCCTGCTTATACACCATCATACGTCCGCACTTTTCACATGGAATATCCGATACCTCGTCCTGAACCTCAATCTTGCCTATTGCTTCCTCGGCATCAGCAAGAGTTTTTGCAAAGGGTGTGTAAAAATCGCCTATTATTTCCTTCCAATCCTTGTCGCCTTCTTCAACGCTGTCCAGCTTTTGTTCCATATTGGCGGTAAATTCAACATCTACTATATTATTAAAATGTTCCTCCATCAAGTTGGTGACGATTGTTCCCAACTCGGTAGGATAAAGAGATTTGCCATCCCTTGCCACATAGCCACGGCTACTGGTGATTGTAGTAATGGTAGGTGCATAAGTACTTGGGCGGCCAATGCCGTCCTCCTCCATCTTTTTAACCAAAGATGCCTCGGTATATCTTGCGGGTGGCTGTGTGAAATGCTGTTTTGGCTCCACCTCTTTGGCAAGCAAGCTCTGACCTTCGGTTATTGAAGGAATCTTACCTTCCTTTTCTTCTGCAAAATCCTGACCCTCAACATAAACCGCCATAAAGCCGTCAAACTTCACATTTGCACCGGTTGCTTTAAGAAGATATTCTCCAGTTGTAATGTCTGCCTGAACAGTATCCATAACTGCATCAGCCATCTGGCTTGCAAGAAATCTGTTCCAGATAAGCTTATAGAGTTTATATTGGTCTGTTTTGAGCGAGGCTTTGATTTTTTCAGGGTCAAACTCCATAGACGTGGGACGAATAGCCTCGTGAGCATCCTGAGCCGATTTTTTTGAGCGGTAGAATTTAGGCTTGATGGGAACATACTCTGCACCAAACCTGCCACCGATATATTTGAGACATTCCGATTGTGCCTCTGTTGCAATTCTTAAGGAGTCGGTACGCATATAGGTAATAAGACCAACACTGCCACTACCCTTAATGTCAACACCCTCATAAAGCTGCTGAGCTGTTGCCATTGTACGCTTGGTAGTAAAATTCAGCTTTCTGGCAGCTTCCTGTTGCAATGTACTTGTAGTGAACGGCGGTGCTGTGTATCTTTTCTTTTCACTTCTTATAATTTTGCTAACTGTGTATGAAGACTCTTTCAGCTTTTCGGCAATGCCCTCAACGGTTTTGCCGTCACTAAGCTTCATCTTCTTTGAATTCTTACCGTGGAATTTTGCAATAAAAGGCTTTTTGCCCTTTTCGTCGGTAAGCTTCACATCAATTGTCCAATATTCTTCTTCTTCAAAATTTTCTATTTCACGCTCACGGTCAACAATCAGCTTGGTCGCCACAGACTGTACTCTGCCTGCGCTAAGACCCTTTTTAACCTTCTTCCAGAGAAGGGGGCTGAGTTGATAGCCAACAATGCGGTCAAGCACACGTCTTGCCTGCTGCGCGTCAACCAAATCGCCGTCAATTGCCCTTGGCTTTGTAACAGCCTCTTTTACGGCTGTCTTTGTAATCTCTTTAAATGTAATACGACATTTATCCTGTGGGTCAATGTCCAAAAGGTTTGCCAGATGCCAGGATATTGCCTCGCCCTCGCGGTCAGGGTCGGTTGCAAGGAATACTTTTGCAGAATTCTTCGCATCCTTCTTGAGCTTTGTAATTAAATCACCCTTGCCGCGGATTGTTATATACTTGGGTTCAAAATCATTTTCCAAATCAACTCCGAGCTGACTTTTGGGAAGGTCACGCAAATGACCCATAGAGGCTGTAACCTCATACTTTGCACCCAGATATTTTTTTATGGTTTTTGCCTTTGCAGGCGACTCAACAATAACAAGATTTTTCTTTTTGTCTGTTGACGTTTTTTCAACTGTTTTAGCCATATGCTCACCTATGCTCTATTTTAGTATTTAACAACAATAAATCTATTACCACTTTCCTGACGCAATACGCCACGTATACACAAAACAGTCAGTCTGGTACTCAGAACGTTTGGAGCAATTCCGAGTTCTTCTGCCATTTCCTCTGCATCGGCAACGCCTCCGCATCCGGCAATGAATTCAAGAATTTCCCTGTCATCACCAGAAAAGCCTTCAAATCTTTTAACTTCCTCCTGCTTTGGGGGAAGATTTTTTTCAAAATATTCTGCCTTTGTTTCTTTATAATATTCAAGAGGTCTTGCTATTTTATCAACAATCATCGCACCTTCACAGATTAAACTGTTGGGAAGCTCCGCCATTTTCACCATCGGGTTTCCTGGAACAGCAAAAACATCCCTATTGTTTTCTGCGGCAAGTCTTGCAGTAATTCCCGTACCGCTTGCCAGCTCGCCCTCCACAACAACAGTCCCTTGTGACAAACCCACAACAATGCGGTTTCGCTGCTGATAAAAATACGGTTTGACAATGGTACCTGGCGGACGCTCGGAAATAACCGTGCCATTTTCAAGTATATCATAATACAGCTTTTGATTAGATTTGGGGTAGATAGTGTCAACACTGCCTGCCAAAACGGCAACCGTTTTTCCCCCCACCTCAATGGCGCCGCGATGCGCCTCGGTATCAATACCCTCTGCCATACCGCTTACCACCACTATGCCATCAGTTGCAAGGCTTTTGCCTATTTCGCGTGCGGCAGCCTTACCTTGAAGTGTAGGCTTTCTGCTGCCCACTATAGACACACACAAATTGGTATTAAGGTCTATTTTCTTGCCCTTGGCAAACAAAATACGTGGTGGAGAATTAATATGTTTCAATGCTTCAGGATATTCCTCTGAATCCTGCTCAATAATTCTTATGTCATTGTCGCTACAGTAATCAAGTATTTCCTGGGCACGCTTGAAATATTCAGCCTCGCCTATTCTGTCTGCCAGTTTAGGAGAAAGCCCCGCCTTAGTAAGTTTGAAACGATCAGCCATATTGGAGGTAAATCTTCTTCCTCTGTTTTCAAACAAAATAACTGCTTTTTCAACTGTTTCAGGCTCGAAATCACACATAGTGTGCAGCCACAATTCGTACAAAATTTCCATAATACTATTTCCAATAAATAACTACTATGCTCTGCAATTTTTTATCCAATGCATAGCAATTCCTGCAGCTACCGCCGCATTAAGAGACTCTGCAAGCCCCTCCATTGTAATTTTTACGCGTAAGTCCGAAAGCTCCAGCATCTGACTGCAGACACCGTGAGCTTCGTTGCCTATAACAAGGGCAGTTTTGCCCCTGACTGAAAGTTCTTCAAGAACTGTATCTCCGCCGGGAGTGGTGGAAATCACAGAAAAACCTTTCTTCTGTAATTCTTCAACATCTGCCAAAGTACACCCCGTCTTAAATTTCATTCTGAAAACCGAGCCCATAGTGGCACGAACTGTTTTAGGACTGTATATATCCGCACAGCCTTTCATAAGATATATTCCGTCAAACCCCAAAGCTTCGGCAGTTCTTATAACAGTGCCCATATTACCGGGTTCTGAAACGCCGTCAAGGATTACAATATCCCGCACATTTTCAGTCAAAGCAAATTCCTTTGCTGTCATATTTATAACTGTAAGAATTCCCTGTGGAGTGTCGGTATCGGATATATCATCAAAAATTTGCCCCGATACAACATAAACTTTGTCGCATATATCTTCGGCGCAAGCAACTATCTGCGGTTCTTTTTCAAAAAACTCCCGCGTCATAACAATACAATAAACATCCTGCGGAACATATTCAAACGCCTCAAGAGCAAGCTTTCTGCCTTCTGCCACAAACTTGCCCTGTTCAATACGGTTATTTTTCTTTTTTAATGCCTTGATAAGTTTCAAGGTTTTGTTGTCTTTTCCTGTTATCTCAAGTATCATTTGCCCCATCCCCAGGAAATCTGTCTTAATTCCTTTCTGACTTTTCTCATTATAATCAAAGCAACAAAAATAATCAACGCTTGAATCGGTGCAAAGACTACATTGAACATTACAGTTTGTGAAATTGAATCAGCAATCTGATTTGTCATTACTTCACCTTGAACCATAGGAACCAACAGAATATTGCTAACAATATTTACCATAATCTTTGCTTTAAGGCATCTTATATACCTTGTTCTATGAGCATAAATAACCCAGCCGTAAAGCATACCGCTTATGCCAGCAATCAACATAGCACTGAGATCGAATACCTCACCCGAATGCATAATAAATGAAGTTGCATACTGAATTATACCAAAAACAGCTGCTAAAACCGGTCCAAACAGCTTTGCCGCAAGCGGCATAACAACAAGCCCAAAATTCAGTTCCATTCCGGGGCCTATTTTCATAGGTATTTCGGTAAGAATGGCATAAATAATCAACAGCGTCATTGCCGCAAAATAGTTGGCTGGTTTTTTTATCTTGTGCTTAATATGATGATGCCTTACATAAATCATATAAACCAGCAATACGAAGAACACAACAACAACCAATCTATCATTCATAACACTCATAACTCTGAGTAGTGGTTGCATTTTAAAAACAACGGGATTAATCATTGCTTTAATATCTACCAGCATACTGTTTATAGCGGCAACGGGATTATAAATCTGTTCTTCAATCATAAATATCCCCTCAGTTTAAGCTGTGAAAATTGCTCCACAGCTTAATCGTTTATTGTATTAAAAAGTTATACCGCGATTGCGGTATAACTTTTTTACACATCAGATATTATTTAACCTTTTCAACAAGTTTTGTGAAAGCTGCAGGGTCAGAAACTGCAATTTCAGCAAGCATCTTTCTGTTAATTTCGATACCATTGTTCTTGAGACCATTCATAAATCTGCTGTAGCTGATACCGTTTGCACGAGCTGCAGCATTAATACGAGCAATCCAGAGTTGTCTAAAGTTTCTCTTCTTTTGCTTTCTGTCACGATAAGCATAAGTAAGAGATTTCATAACTGCCTGGTTGGCTGTTTTAAAGAGTTTGCTCTTTGCGCCTCTGTAACCTTTTGCTAATTTCAATATTTTTTTACGTCTTTTTCTTGTGTGCATAGCACCTTTAACTCTTGCCATGATAAAGACTCCTTTCTTATCTAAATCAATTATTACGGAACACTCCGCTGTAAATCACTCCGCTCTCAGCGGAAAGTATGCGACATAGTGCCGCAATCGAAAATTACCCTTTATTTGTAGGGCATCATAGCCTTGATAGTAGCAGCATTTGCCTTTGCAAGATAACCTGCTCTTCTGAGCTTTCTTTTTCTCTTGGTTGTCTTCTTGTTAAGGATGTGGCTTCTGAACGCCTTACCTCTTTTGATTTTTCCATTCTTTGTAACGCCGAAACGTTTTGCAGCGCCTTTGTGAGTCTTAATTTTAGGCATCTTTCATTCTCCTTCCATAAATAACTTTTAAAGCTTTTGTCCTAACTGACCGAAGCCTTATGCCTTCTTGGGTGATACAAACATAGCCATATTTCTGCCCTCGAGTTTAATGTCCTTTTCAACAACGCCAACTTCTGCCATTGCATCCTTCACTCTGAGAAGAAGCTCCTTGCCGCTGGCACTGTGAGCAATCTCACGACCACGGAAGCGTACAGAAACCTTAACCTTGTCACCGGACTTTAAAAACTTGATTCCCTGATTAACCTTTGTCTGAAAATCATGCTCGTCAATATTGGGGCTGAGACGAACCTCTTTAACGTCAATAACTTTTTGGTTCTTTCTTTGCTCCTTTTCCCTTTTAGCAATTTCAAACTTGTACTTTCCGTAGTCCATAATTTTGCACACGGGTGGCTTTGCCTGAGGCGCAATCTTAACGAGGTCAAGATTGTGCTTGTCTGCCATCGCAAGTGCATCCTTGCCTGAAACTACGCCAAGCTGTTCGCCCTCGGGACCGATAAGACGGACTTCTTTGTCTTTGATTTCTTCGTTAATCATCAACTCTTGCTTAGCTATACCTAAACACCTCCAAAAAAATTTGCACTGTTTCAAAAAAAGAAAAAGTGCGGAAAGCATAAATCTCCGCACTCAAAAAATCAAACTCAAAACCCTGTTGCCAAAAGCTAAGGGGAGAAGCGGACCTTCTGCTTTACCACGATAGTATATCACGCCTCGTTGCATTTGTCAACTGCTTTTTTAAAGTTTTTTGAATATTTTTATTGCTAAAAAACAGTTTTCTCTTGAATATTGCAAAACAATATGATACAATATACAAAATAGAAAGGATGTGTTTACATAGATGTATAAACTCGCGAATACACTTATTGAAACAATCAAGACATTTTGCATATCCATAATTTGTTCGGTTATTTTTTCACTGATGATATACAGAGAAACGGCTCTATTCAGTGCTTTTGCCTGTTTCATCCTTAATACGACATCTTTTATTTTGTTTTTATTTTTATACTATAAAAGCTGGTCACGTGTCTACATACGTTCATTCTCAAGCACTGACTACTGGATTCCGGCTTTAATTTCTTTTGCTGTCTTCTGCGGAATTTCAAGCTGGCTGTATATTATACAGGCAAAAGATGTCTTCCCCTGGTTATTTCAGCAAACCAGATTTTTGGAGCCTTTACTCAACAGAGACTATAAGTTTATCTCCTTTATCGTATCGCAGCTTTTGATTTTGGCTACATTAGTTGCTGTGCCCTTTACTAATTTTGACAAAAATTAATCTCAGATAGCTCCCGTCAGGCAGGCCTCACATCTGTATATAGGCTGACCCTTTTCGGAAAACAATTTTTCATATTCGGTCATAACATTGCCCTCAAATGTACTATTGTGCAAATCGAGGGTAATGTTTTTTAATTTCAGCCCGAAATCCGCAAAGGAATTCAGCGAAAATTCAAAAAGCCCT
>JAZRJT010000004.1:0-3455 GCA_045645905.1 Clostridia bacterium | reverse complement strand
TGTTACTGTTACTGAAGAAGAGCCATTTGAAAATGAGTGAAAGGCGGTGTTGTAAATGGTAGGAAGACCCTATATTCCCGAAACAATAACTGTGCACCTGGGTGCGCCGGATGCCGATGCCGAAAACGTGACGGTCAGCTTTGCGGATTACATAAAAAATGTTGCATCAAGTGAGATTTTTCCCACCTGGCCCGAAAGTGCTCTGCGTGCAAATATATATGCGCAGATTTCCTATGCCTTAAATCGTATCTATACCGAATGGTATCGCTCGCGTGGCTATGATTTTGATATAACAAACTCAACGGCTTTTGACCAGTCCTTTGTCAAAAACCGTGACGTATTTGAAAATATCAGTCTGATTGTTGATGAAATCTTTAATGATTACATTCGGCGTCAGGGCAGTATCGAGCCTCTGTTTGCCGCCTTTTGCGACGGACGTGAGGTGGTATGTGACGGACTTTCACAGTGGGGGTCGGTGGAGCTTGCCAATCAGGGATTGGGACCATATGATATTCTTACACGTTATTACGGCAATGATATTGAGATTGTTCAGGATGCTCCCATACAGAATGTAACCGAAACCTACCCCGGCACGTCCCTTCGACTTGGTAGCTCCGGTCAGGAGGTACGCACAATCCAGACTCAGCTTAACAGAATTTCAAGGGACTATCCACTTATTCCTAAAATAACAACGGTTGACGGGGTGTTTGGAGAGGAAACCGAGGATGCAGTAAGAAAGTTTCAGGAGATTTTTAATCTGACTGCCGACGGAATAATCGGTAAGGCGACGTGGTACAGAATAAAGTCAATTTTCGTGGCAGTGGCACGGCTTGGGGCGCTTAATTCCGAGGGTATATTACTTGCAGACGTGCCAAAGAATTTTGTCACCGAGGTAAGACGTGGCGATACGGGCAACCCCGTGCGTGTTATACAGTACTATCTGGCGGTTATTGCTGTGTATAATAATTCCGTTCCTTCGGTTAACATTGATGGTATTTTCGGGGAGGCAACCGAAAATTCGGTACGCAGTTTTCAACGAACAAAGGGAATTGCTGAAACAGGTGTGGTTGACGAGACCACATGGAACGAGCTTAACCGAACATATCTGGGGATTTTAGAGAGCTATCCGCCGCAGTTTATTGCCGAGGATTATGCACCGTATCCCGGCACACCGCTGACTTTAGGCAGTCAGGGTGATGCGGTAAGGGCACTCCAGACAAGGCTCAGCCTTATATCCAAGTTTTATGAAAATGTACCCGATGTGGAGGTTACGGGAACCTTTGATGAACAGACTCAAAATGCCGCGGATGCCTTTGCAGAAGACCAGGGCCTTCCACCAAAGGGGTTTGTCGGACCGGGACTTTGGAAACTTATCGAAGACACATATTTTAATTTGAAAAACGGTGACCTTAAAACTCCCGGGCAATATCCCGGTTATGCAGTAAATGAGAGGGGGAGAGATTAAGTGAATAACAATTTGTATTTTTCGCATCGTGACGAAAGGGCAAATATTTATGAACTGCAGACATATCTCAGATATATATCAAGATATATGGCGGGAATTCCGAGTATAAATCCCGATGGTATATACGGACCCGAGACACGTGCGGCAGTCGGGGCTTTTCAAAAAAGATTTGGATTGCCGGTGACCGGAGATGCGAATTTTGAAACCTGGACCCGCATTGTAGAAGAGTATGATGATATTGTTCGTGCTGAAAAACACGTAAAGCCTGTGTTTGTATACCCCGTTGATATTCCCAATATGAAGGAAGGGGATGACTTTGAGGAAATATATATTCTGCAGATAATGCTGCGCAGACTTGCAAAAATTTTCCCTAATATCCATATGCCCCAAATTACGGGTGTCTTTGATGAAGATACCAAAAAGGCAGCAGAGGATATTGAGCGTTATTACGGAAAAACTCCGTCGGGACAAATTGACCGCGAACTGTGGAATATTATTGCCGATACTTACAGCGCATTTACCTTTAATGACTGATTGACTTTTTGGCTGCATTTTGGTAGAATAATCTTTGCTACCTCTCAAACATTTGAAAGGTAGCAAAGACAGATGATTTTACGGAGGTCATTGCATTATGCGAATGAGAAGAAAAAAGCACCGCGAGGAGCGTATGGAAAGCTGCTCAGGGCTTATGATAAAAGATATTTTAAAATATAAGGACGATATCCGTGCGGTATACGGCGAGGACAAGCCACTGAATATTGAAATCGGGTGCGGTAAAGGCGGTTTTATCAGTGAAACTGCACGAAGGAACCCTGATGTTAATTATATTGCCTTTGAAAAAAATCTTGATGTTTTGGTACTGGCAATGGAGAAGGTACAGCAAATGGGTCTTAAAAATGTACGATTTGTCCCGGGGGATGCCGGTGTCCTTGGCGATATGGAAACAAAAACAAAAATTCAGCGTATTTACATTAATTTCTGCGACCCGTGGCCAAAGGCAGGGCACAAAAAAAGAAGACTCACACACGAGAACTTTCTTTTGATATATAAAAGACTGCTTGAAGTTGGAGGAGAAATCCACTTTAAAACCGATAATCGCGGGCTTTTTGAGTTTTCGCTGAATTCTTTTGCAGATTTCGGGCTGAAATTAAAAAACATTACCCTCGATTTGCACAATAGCGCATTTGAGGGCAATGTTATGACCGAATATGAAAAATTGTTTTCCGAAAAGGGTCAGCCTATATACAGATGCGAGGCCTGCCTGACGGAAGCTATCTAAGATTAATTTTTGTCAAAATTAGTAAAGGGCACAGCAACTAATGTAGCCAAAATCAAAAGTTGTGATACGATAAAGGAGATAAACTTATAGTCTCTGTTGAGTAAAGGCTCCAAAAATCTGGTTTGCTGAAACAACCAGGGGAAGACATCTTTTGCCTGTATAATATACAGCCAGCTTGAAACAGTGCAGAAAACAGCAAAAGAAATTAAAGCCGGAACCCAGTAGTCAGCGCTTGAGAATGAACGTATATAGACACGTGACCAGCTTTTATAGTATAAAAATAAAAACAAAATAAAAGATGTCGAATTAAGGATGAAGCAGGCAAAAGCACTGAATAGAGCCGTTTCTCTGTATATCATCAGCGAAAAAATCACCGAACAAATTATGGATATACAAAATGTCTTGATTGTTTCAATAAGTGTATTCGTGAATTTATACATCTATGTAAACACATCCTTTCTGTTTTGTATATTGTATCATATTGTTTTTCATTATTCAAGAGAAAACTGCTTTTTTACCAATAAAAATATTCAAAAAACTTTAAAAAACAGTTGACAAATTCAAGAAGGCATGATATACTATCATGGTAAAGCAGAAGGTCCGCTTCTCCCCTTAGCTTTTGGCAACAGGGTTTTGAGTTTGATTTTTTGAGTGCGGAGATTTATGCTTTCCGCACTTTTTCTTTTTTTGAAACAGTGCAAATTTTTTTGG
>JAZRJT010000003.1:0-2994 GCA_045645905.1 Clostridia bacterium | reverse complement strand
GTCAAATTGCTCCTCCATATATTCTTTAAACAGCTTTGCCCAGCAATAACCATCTTTATTACGAAAAAAACCTTCCACAATAGGCTCACCGTTTTGTGCATAACCGGTTCCGCTATGTCCATGAGTAATGGAATCCCCCAGGAGTTTAATTTTAACTGTTTTTTCTGCAAGTACAACTTTGCTCATAATTTTTGCAACAGGTTTATTCATAGATCTTCTCCTTTTTATGTGCATTTAAATTATATTTTATCATATATTTTAAAATATTTCCATAGTTTTATTTGAATTGTATCACAAAAAGGAACGAGGATTTACATCTTCGTTCCTTTTACAGAAAAAATATATCAATTAATCGGGTCTTTCCTCAGAAAGTTTAACCAACACAGTTTTGGTGAGTCCGGTTTCATATTTCCATACTTCAAGCTTTAAAGCCTCGCCCGGTTTATGGGTGTCCTTGATTTTATTCAGTTCATCGGTAGATGCGACACTCTTATCGTCTGCCTTGGTAATAATATCTCCCTGCTGAAGTCCTGCAATTTCTGCGCCGCTGCCAACCTGAATGCCCATAACCTGAACACCAACAGGCCATCCCTGACGATTTGCCATATACTCGGTGACATCGCGGCTTGAAATACCGATTACCGGTCTGCCCTTAACATAACCGAATTTAATTAAATCTTCAAGGACAGGCTTTGCCTCGGAAATAGGAATTGCAAAACCCATCCCCTCAACAGTTGATGAAGAAATCTTTACAGCGTTAATGCCTATAACCTGGCCATATGCATTAACAAGTGCACCGCCCGAGTTGCCCTCATTGATTGCCGCGTCTGTCTGGATAACACTCATTGTACGGTTATCAACGGTAATTGTTCGGTTAATTGCACTGATTATACCTTGAGTTGTACTTCCAAAGAATTCCATACCAAGCGGATTACCGATTGCAACCGCTCTTTCGCCGACCTCAATTGCCGACGAATCACCAAGCTCTGCAACTGTCAGCTGCTCCTCAGGTGTAATTTTAAGAACCGCAAGGTCTGTCTTTGAATCATTGCCAATAACTTTTGCCTCATATTCGGAGCCTGTGTTAAGAGTAACCGAAACCTTGGAGGCACCCTCAATAACATGGTTATTGGTAACGATATATCCGTCCGAACTGATAATTATGCCCGAGCCTGTACCTTCGCTCTCCATCGGCGTATTAAAAAAGCTCATAGCACTTTGAATTTTACTGGTAATTCCCACAACAGCAGGACCAACTTTTTTTGAAATCTCTACAGTTGTAAGCTCCGGACCTTTGGCAACAGTTTCCTTTGCACCGCTTGTATCTTCTGTATCATTGCTGAGATTTGCAAGCACGTTTGACTTACCGCCCGCGCCACGCAGACCCAAATTATATCCTGCCGCGAAAAGGCCACCAAGAGCTGCCAGGTTCACTACACCGGCAACAACCGCTATCGCAACATAACGTTTAAACCCTTGCTTATTTTTTACTGTTTCGGTGAATGGAACTGAATTCTCCGGTTCTTCATCCGGCTGAGTGATTTCAGCAACCTCTTCCACCTCGGCATATACCGGATTTGTTTCAATTATATCTGCATCCGTTGTAACATCATCTTCATATTCAGTTTTAATTTCAGATGTTTCTTCTATGGTAGACTCATCTTCGGGAAAAAACTTCTTTTCTTCAAATTCATTCATAGAAAATATCTCCTTTCTGTGACTTTGTATATAGTTTAACACCGAATTATTACAAATATATGAATATAATTTAAAAATTTAATCAACACTATGCTTTCCCTTGTCTAAGGAAAATACAAACTCGACATATTCGCCCTCGGTACTTTTAACAGAAATACTCTTTCCATGACGGTTAATAATATCCCTTACTATATAAAGGCCAATCCCTGTACCCTCGCGGTTGACCGAACGCGATTTATCCACCTTGTAAAACCTCTCAAAAATCAGTTTTTTATCATCTTCTGAAATTCCACAACCCGAGTTGTAAACCGAAACGATAACCTCCTGCTGTTGAACCGCTGTTGAAACTCGCAGGGTGCCTTCATAATCAGTAAATTTTATTGCATTTTCAATAAGGTTGGTCATAACTCTGGTTATAGCATCACGGTCTGCCCGCACCACACAACAATCAGATTCAATAATCATATCAACAAAAATCTGTTTTTCGCGTATTCTGTTTTCAAAATTAAAAAGTGTTCTTCTTATTACTTCATTTATATCAAAATCCGTTATTTCCAATTTTTGCTTTCCGTCGGTATTACGGGTAACATCAAGGAAGGAATTTACAAGCGAAGAAAGCCGTGAAACCTCGCTTTTTACAATTGCAAGGTATTCCTTGTGATTTTCTTCAGGGATTGTCCCGTCAAGTATGCCGTCAACAAATCCGCCAATTGAGGTCATTGGTGTTCGAAGCTCGTGCGAAACATCCGAAATAAAGTTGTTTCGGATATCCTCTGCCTTTTCAAGGTGGAACGCCATATTGTTAAATGAGTCTGTCAGTTCCTTAATCTCAGTAATATTATGATTATTTTCATCAGTTTCCACTCGGCTTGAAAAGTCGCCCTTTGCGAATTTCTTTACAGCAGTCACAATACCCTTTATTGGGTTTGAAATCCTTTTTGACAATGCATAAGAAAGTACCACTGAGATAAGCAGCACGGCAACAAGTGCCATACTCATCGTTTTAAAAAGCCGACCCTGTATTTGCTTCATCTCAGGTGCGGGTGTACTGATGAATATTGCTCCTACCACCTTTTTTGAATATCTTTCAATCACGGGCAACTGAAGTGTAAACATATCTTCATTATACACATTACCCAAGGTTCCTTTTTCTATGTGTTCATACCCGCCGAGAACATTTTTGCAATATTCCTCGTCAACATATCTTACATTCGTATTGTATGTGTCGTCAACGGTGGATTCCATAATAATTTTACCATCGACATTTATAATAAGTATATTCTTTTTAGCACTATG
>JAZRJT010000002.1:0-14200 GCA_045645905.1 Clostridia bacterium | reverse complement strand
GGTATCATATATGAACCGTTGTAAGTCAGTGCATATATAAGCACGCTGTTGGTGTCGGCATATATGCCCCAGATTAAAAGTCCTGAAAGTATGTGCATTACAAACCTTAATCCGGTAACAATTGTACCACTTAAAGGGATTGCCCAAAGCTTATTGCCCATTAATCTGACAAAGAAATTTGCGAGACCCAAAACAGAAAATGCACCCACGTAGTCAAGAAATACTACTCCGATAAAACTTAAAAAGTTTGGTGCAGGCGGAAGATAAAAGCCTGTCATCATCTGAATGAGCGAAAATACAAATCCGCAGGCAAGACCCCATTTTGTGCCAAGGATTAATGAGGCAAGAATAATGGGTACCATACTTGCGATGGTTACAGACCCGCCTTGAGTCCATGGGGTAGGTATCAGCTTGGAGGCACACACCAATGCAAATGACAGTGCTATAAGAACAGCACTTAAAGTAATTTTTTTGGTTTTTGACATAAAACCACTCCTTATGTAAAATTTTAACCGAATAATGAACTTGAGTCAGATTAAAAAAAGAGATTATCTGAAAAGATAATCTCCGAAAATTGCAATTTTAATATTTTCCTACGCCGGCATTATCCGTATCAGGTTCACGGGTCGGAATGCACAATTCCCTCTCAGCCTTTTTGAAAGCTCCCCCAATATTCAGTTTTAATCATTATATCATATTAAATAATAAATGTCAACATTTAAATTTCTTCAAGATATCTACGGGGTGACATATTTGTTATTTGCTTAAATTTCCTTGAAAAATAGACATAGTCGGTATAACCGCATTTCTCTGCAATTTCAGCCATTGAAAGTGAATGTCTGTATGTATCAATAAGATAGCATGCGTGATTTATTCTGATTTGGGTTAAAAATTCTGTTGGAGTTTTTCCCATTATCGCTTTAAACTGTGCCCTGATATAATCCTCTGCGTATCCGCTTTTTGCCAGTATGGAGCTAAGGTTAATATTGCAATTATAAAAATCATTGCTTATTTCTTCGGCAATGTTTTTTGTTGCCTTAAAAATATTGCTTTCCATTTTAATGTTTTTAAGAAGAAAATGGGTGAAAGCATTAACCAGTGCTGCAACATAGTCGGGGGTGGAGTATCGGTTGCAATAAATCATTTTTGCAAGTAAAGCACCCTCGTTTCCTGCATTATCCCCAATTACAGTTGGTGCGTCAAGGTTAAAAAACTGATTAAAATCTCCGTCTATGTAAATTCGTTCAAAGCTATCACCGGTTTTTGAACTGTAATGCACGGTTTTTGGGGGGACAATAATGATTTTTCCGGGGATAGCTTCAATATCTTTTCCGGATGAGTGAAAAATTCCACTCCCTTTTGTGTAAATAATAATTTCATAGTTTGGGTGTTTGTGTGGAGCACTTATTTTACTTGTATAGTTAATTAAAAAATTCATAATATCACCGAGAGTATTATATACAAAATCTATCTTTTGTGCAAGTCGATTTATAAAAAAACATAACCTGTTTTTTGAGTGTGTGCTATAATTATCAAAGATAGTATGTGCTTATGGAGGGATAGTTATGAAGGCTAAAAATGTTGATATGCTTTCAGGGTCAATAACAAAAGGACTTCTTTCGATGACAATACCGATTATGATAATGAATGTTATGCAGTCTTTGTTTAACATCATAGATATGACGGTAATGAAAATTTTCTCTGACGACAGTGCGGTGGGAGCGATAGGTACCTGTGGCTCGCTGATAACGTTGTGTACCTGCTTGCTTATAGGTATGTCCACCGGGGCAAATGTTATTATTGCAAGAAGGATAGGTGCCAAAGACAGGCAATCTGCTGACAGAGCTGTTATGACATCAATTCTGTTGTCAATTGTCGGTGGATTGATTTTGATGGTCATAGGTGTAACTTTTTCGAAAACTTTTTTGAAAATGACAAATTGTCCTGAAAGCTTGCTTCCTCAAGCTACGTTGTATTTTAAAATTTATTTTTATGGTTTGCCTGTGTTAATGTTGTATAACTTTTGTGCTTCCATATTAAGGGCAATAGGGGATACAAAAAGACCTATGTATTTTTTAATATTAGGTGGAATACTTAAATGCTTGTTTACGGTGTTGTTTGTTGCGGTCTTTGATATGGGGGTTGGCGGCGTTGCAACTGCCACAATTATTTCAAATGCTATTATAAGCGTTCTTGCTTTTTGTACATTATTAAAAAATCAAGCTGCAAGTGTTAATTTTAAGCAAATCAGATTTAATATTACAGAGCTTAAAGCCATATTGTATATTGGTATACCGGCAGGACTTCAAAGTGCAATGTATTCTCTTGCAAATGTTATAATTATATCGGTTGTCAACAGTTTTGGTCCGGATGCAACCACGGGAATATCCATTGCAAACCAGTTTGACGGAATTTTGTATCAGATTTCTTATGCGCCGTCACTTGCGGTAACACCTTATGTTGCGCAAAATATAGGAGCAGGTAACATAAAAAGAGTGAAGCAAACACTTTTGAGAGCGGTGCTTATTACAACAGCTTTCGGGGCATCATTTGGCTCACTTTCGGCAATCTTTTCCGGACAGCTGTCGTCGATTATGTCTTCAACACCGGCAGTCATTGCATTTTCACAGCAAAAAATGAGGCTTATCTCAAGTACATATTTTATCTGCGGTATTAATGAAGTTATGTGTGGAACCCTGAGAGGAATGGGCAAGCCTATTATTCCTACAATTTCAACATTTATGTTTATGTGCGTGTTAAGATTTATCTGGGTTTACGCAATATATCCTCTGTGCCCGAATCTCACATTTTTGTATCTGGTTTGGCCGGTTGGATGGACTTTGTCAATTATAACTTTACTTGTCGCATATTCTATGACAATGTCTAAGATACAGAAAAAGCATAATTTTAGTTAAAACAAGTTATCCATGCCCAGAATATTTTTCTCAGGGAAACTCCAAGGTTTCCCGATGATGGCTTGAAGATTATATTTTTAAGGTCGACATTTTCGGCGGCAACCAAGGGGAATTCTCCCATTGGTTGACCGTTGATTTCTATTATAAAAGTTCCAAGGACATCACCTTTTAAAACGGGAGCCTGTAAATCTTCAAAAGGAATTGATTTCGAGGTGATTTTTGATTCCTCTCCTGACTTGATGGGGATAATTATATCCTGATTGACAGTCAGGGCAACTGTAGCTGTTGTACCTTTTTTTATCTCGGCGGAGGCAATATGCTCGCCTGCGGTTTTCAGGGTATGGGGTGTGTATTCGGCAAATGCTTTGTCATACAATGTTTTGTGGTCATTCCAGTCATCAGGGGCGTCAAGGGTAACGCACACAAGACACATTCCATTTTTTTCAACTGCGGTGACAACACATCTGCCCGTTGCCTTGGTAAAGCCGGTCTTCACACCTATACAGCCATCGTACATAGTAAGAAATTTATTGTGGTTTACAAGATGGCGGTTGTAGTCGTGGTCTTTCCAAGGGATGCTTTTTGTTCGGGTGGATACGATTTCACGGAACTTTGGATTTTTTAGTGCATAGGCAGTTATCTTTGCAAGGTCTGTTGCGGTTGTATAATGGTTTTCGTCAGAAAGACCGTGAGGGTTGGTAAAGTTTGAGTCAGTTGCTCCTATTTTGCAGGCAGTGCTGTTCATAAGCTCGGCAAACTTTTCGACAGAGCCGGAAACGTGTTCTGCTACAGCGGTTGCGGCGTCGTTGCCTGATACCAGCATAAGTCCCCACAACAGTTCTTCAAGTGTGAGTTGTTCATCTAAAACAAGATACATTGATGAGCCTTCAACACCGTAGGCGTTTGGAGAAACGGTTGCAACAGAATTTATATCGGCATTTTCCAATGCAGTTATTGCTGTTATAATTTTTGTTGTGCTTGCCATTCCCATTTTATGCCGGGCATTGTGAGAATACAGTATTCTTCCCGAATTTGCATCTATAATAACGGCACTTTGTGCAGACAAAGCAAAACAATTAAGACAGACTATATTTAAAAACATAATAATTACAGATAATAATATAATATTTTTTTTCAAAATAAAAACACCTCGTTTAAATATATTAAACGAGGCGTTGTATTATGTTTTCAATCATTCAGATATTCTTTAATTTTAGCCATCATTGCTTTTGTAGTTTTATATCCGTCTTCATACATAAGCCTTAACTTTTCGGGGTCACGTTCGGTGCGTTTAAAGCCCGAGGTATCGTGAGGCATAATTGCAAGCATCTGTCCCTTGTCGGCAAGGTCAAATATTTCGCGGCGGGATTGGTTGTATTTTTCCGAACGCATTTCAAGAGCTTTTGCAAAATCCGGAAATTTTCTGAAGGCAGCCTTAGCGATTTTTGCTCCTGCTTCGCTGCCCTTGGAATAGCTGCGTTCACGGGTAAGCACGGTTATAATTTTATCACACCCTTCATCGATTGCATGACGGAATGGGATGGGGTCACTAATGCCACCGTCCATATAAAGAATCCCATCGATATCTACCGGCTGAAATAAAAAAGGAAGGGCACAGCTTGCCCACAGAATTTGCAGGTGTCTTTCGCGGTCTTCCTTTGGCAAAGTTATATATTCCGCATTCCCTGTATGCATATTTGTAAGGGTCGCAACAGATTTTGTAGGGCTTTGCCTGAAGGCTTCAAAGTCATAGGGGACAAGCTTTTCAGGTATTTCACGAAAGGCAAAATCCATATTATAGAAACTACGTTTTTTAGGGTTTAAAAGATGATGAAATCCCATATAACGCCTGTCGTGCATATATTTTGTTGACAGCTCAAGATTTCTGCCTATCTGCCCTGATACATAGGTCGTTCCGTATGCAATACCTGCAGATACCCCTATAACATAGTCGGCAAGAATTTTTTCTTCAAGAAGAGCGTCCATAACACCGCAGGAAAATAATCCACGGCTGGCACCGCCTTCAAAAACAATTCCTAATTTCACAGGATATCACCTCGTTAATTATCTTGGATAGGGCAGGGCATAAAACAAAAATGCAAAATAATGCAAAATGCTTCCTGCCAGAACAAAAAAGTGCCATATCATATGCATATATCTTGGCTTTTTAAGGGCGAAGAAAAGGATTCCTCCGGTGTAACATAAGCCACCTGATACAAGCAACCATATTGCGGTAGAAGGTAGCGCTTTTAATGTGGGAATTCCCAGAAATACGACTGACCAGCCCATAAGAAGATAAATTACCATCGCAATGGGATGAAAGCGTTTCATATTAATTGACGTAAGGGTAATGCCAAGCACTGTGCATCCGGCGTTTATACCAAACAAAACCCAACCCATAGTGCCGCGCATCAGCGATAGTGAAACAGGTATATATGAACTGAGAATAAGAATATATATGGAGCAATGGTCAAGCACCTGAAATACCTTTTTTGCGGTATAGTTTGTCAATGAATGATAAAGTGTGGAGGCTGTGTAGAGAATAATCAGGCCCGCACCATAAAGAGCCGCTGAAACAATGCTCATTGTATCACCAAAAAGAACGGCATAAAATATAGCAACAACTGTACCTATAATAGAAAGAATGGCACCAATTCCGTGAGTAATAGAGTTTGCGATTTCTTCGCCAAGACTTTGATTGTTTATTTTTGTTTTGTTTTGTGATTCTGTCATAGTATATGCTCCAATCCGTCAAAAGTAGTAAGATTAATAATACACCCAAAAAGAATTTTTGTCAATCTATATGTTTTGTTTGCATTATAGAGAAAAATGGTATATAATAACACTATTATATTAAAAAATGGAGATGACAGTATTGAAACATATAAAAGAACTCTGGGAACTCTACGCCTCATTTTTCAGGATGGGTGCTTTGACCTTTGGCGGAGGCTATGCAATGCTCCCGATGATTGAACGTGAGATTGTTGATAAGCATAAATGGGCAACAATGGAGGAGGTAATGGACTATTATGCCATAAGTCAGTGCACCCCCGGCGTTATTGCGGTGAATGTCGCCACGTTTGTAGGTCATAAAACAAAGGGAATTTTAGGGGGGGGTGTTGCAACGATTGGAGTGATAACTCCATCTATAATCCTGATATCACTTATTGCATCACTTCTTCAAACTTTTTATGAAAACAGCTTTGTAAAAGCAGCCTTTCAAGGCATCGGTGTGGCGGTTTGTGCGATTTTGGTGCAGGCTGTTCTTAAAATAGGCAAGGCGGGTCTAGTTGATAGATTTACATGGATAGTGGCGGCGATTAGTTTTTTGACAGCCTGGCTATCTGATATATCAACCATTGTAATTATTATTGCTGCCGGAATAGTTGGGATAGCATACAGAATAATTGGCGAAAAGCACGGCAAAGATGAAGGGAGTGCAGAGTGATGCTTTATGTTACAATGTTTATTGAATTCTTTAAGGTGGGACTTTTTTCGGTAGGTGGCGGTCTTGCAACTCTGCCCTTTTTATTTGAGCTTGCGGATAAATACAAGTGGTTTACAGCAGAAGAACTGACAAATATGATTGCAGTATCAGAATCTACTCCGGGACCAATAGGTATCAATATGGCAACGTATGTGGGCTATACTACGGGCGGAATATGGGGTGGAATTCTTACATCACTTGCGTTGGTAATGCCAAGCATTATAGTCATATTGATTGTATCAATGATTCTTCAGAAGTTTAAGGAAAACAAGTATGTAAAATATCTGTTTTACAGCTTGCGCGCAGCGGTGGCGGGACTTTTGCTCCTTTCTGTTGTGAATGTATTTATACAAAATTTCACCATTAGCGGTGCAGAGAATATGTGGAGTTTGATTGACTATAAAAAGACAGCATTGTTTGCAGTGCTTGTATTTTTGGTGTTTAAATTAAAAAAGCATCCGCTTCTTTACATCTGCATTGGAGCAGCCGCAGGAGTTTTGTTTAATCTCGGAGCTTAAAAAAATTAAAAAAACGATTGTAAAATTATATAGAATATGATATAATTAATTTAACTACATTTATCAGCTCGTTTTTTGAAACTGGGCGGAAAGGTAAGGGATATTTTATGGCTATTGAAGAAACAAATGTTAATACCAATATAGATAATGAAGGCAATGTTTGCATTTCAAACGATGTTGTTGCAACAATCGCATCAATTGCGGCCAAAAGTGTTGACGGTGTTGCAGGGATGTTCGGCTCAATTACGGGTGGATTTGCAGAGCTTCTTGGTAAGAAAAATCCTTCCAAGGGCGTTAAGGTTACCATCACCGACAAAGAAGTGAAAATTGATATGTATGTGGTGGTTGAATATGGAGTGAAAATTCCCGACGTTGCCTGGGAAATTCAGGAGAAAACCAAAAACGAAGTAGAGGCTATGACCGGACTTGATGTTGTTGCTGTAAATGTCAATGTTGAAAGTGTCAATACAGCTAAAAAAGTAGATGATGCCAACATTGACGAATCATCTGCTGAAGAAAATACTGAAACAGAAGAATAAAAGGATTATATACAGAAGATTTAAAGTTGAGGTAAGATAATGAACAGAACAAAAGCCAGAGAGTTTGCATTTATACTGCTTTTTGAATACAAGTTTCAACCTGATGAAATCGTAACAATTCTTCAGGATTTCATCGAAGAATATAAGCCGGGCGAACAGCAGGAATATATTCAGCGTACGGTACGCGGTGCGGTTGCTAACCTTGAGGAAATTGATAAAAAGATTGAAGGGGTTTCAAATGACTGGAAGCTTGAAAGAATGTCCTGTGTTAGCCTTGCTGTTTTAAGGCTCGCGGTATACGAAATAATGTTCTGCGATGACATTCCGCCGGTTGTTTCAGTTAACGAGGCGGTAAGTCTTGCAAAAAAATACGACGGAGAAGAAGCGGCTCCGTTTGTAAACGGAATTTTGGGCAAAATCAGCGGAATGTAGGTGCCGCATATGGACGAAAGTAGATTAATTCTGGGGATTGATACAAGTTGTTACACCACATCGGTTGCCGCAAAATACGGTGACAATATTCTGCATTTCAAAAAAATGCTGGATGTAAAATCGGGAGAGTGCGGGCTGAGACAGTCTGACGCGGTGTTTCAGCATATAAAAAATCTCCCGGCTCTTTTTGATGAGCTTAAAAAGAATATAAGCATCAAACAATTTAACGATATTACGGTTGCCGTCAGTGCAAAACCCAGGTCGGTTGAGGGTTCATATATGCCTGTATTTCTTGCGGGTCAGTCTTTTGCAAAAGCAATTGCTGATGTGCTTGATGCAAGGTATATTGAAACCTCTCATCAGGATGGGCATATTATGGCGGCAATTTATTCTTGCAAAAAATACAGTATTTGCGATAAACCTTTTCTGACATATCATTTATCGGGAGGCACAACAGAACTTTTGTTGGTGAATAAAAATGGAAATACGTTTGACTGCAGTATTGTCGGTGGCACAAAAGACCTTCCGGCCGGTCAGTTTATTGACAGAATAGGAGTAGCGTTGGGTATGGACTTCCCTTGCGGAAAGTATCTTGATTATTCTGCAGTTAATTTTCATGGGAATTTCCCCAAAGTAAAAACTTGCGTAAATGAAGGATTTATTAATTTTTCAGGGGAAGAAACCCGATACAGCAGAAAAATTTCTGCGGGTGCGGATAGCGGTGAAATTGCGTACTGTGTAATGAAGTGTATTGCTGAATCGGTAAAAAAATCGGTTGAATATGCAAAAGAAAAGTATAATGTAGAAAATGTACTTATGGTTGGCGGGGTTTCGTCTTCTCAAATGCTGCGGATGGAGTTTTCAAATATGCCGGGCGTGTATTTTACCGAGCCTCAGTTCAGTACGGATAACGCAGCAGGCGTTTGTGAAATCGGTGCAAGGTGGATTTAAAATGTATGAAAAAATGACTTTAACGGTAAGTCAGCTTAATTTATTTATAAAAGATATATTCAATCAGATACCTGCCCTTGCTGACATAAGAATAAAGGGCGAGATATCCAACTTCAAGCATCACACCTCGGGGCATATGTATATGTCACTTAAAGACGAAACGGGCGTTTTGCGTGCGGTTATGTTTCGCAATGCAGCAGCCGGTCTTGAGTTCAGACCCGAAAACGGTATGCAGGTTATTGCCGAGGGCAGAGTTGGCGTTTACGAGCGTGATGGGCAGTATCAGTTATACATCAACTCAATGGTTCAGGACGGCAGGGGAAATTTGTTTGAACAGTTTGAAAAACTGAAAAAAAAGTTGGAGTCAGAAGGCCTTTTTGACCCAATGTCAAAAAAAGCGATACCCTCGTTTCCAAAGCGGGTGGGCATTGCAACTGCGCCTACTGGGGCGGCGGTACGTGATATAATAAATATTCTTTCAAGGCGTTTCCCTTATGCCGATATATGCCTTTACCCTGTGCTTGTTCAGGGCGACGGAGCAGCGGAGAGTGTATGCAAGGCTATAGAATACTTTAATAAAAATTCTGCTGCGGATGTTCTTATTATTGGACGTGGTGGAGGCTCTATGGAGGATTTGTGGGCATTTAACGAGGAAATTCTTGCAAGAGCGATTTTTAAAAGTGAAATACCGATTATTTCTGCAGTGGGTCACGAAACAGACTTTACAATTTCTGACTTTGTTGCTGATTTACGTGCTCCAACACCTTCGGCGGCGGCAGAACTTGCAGTTCCGTCAGGTGCGGAGCTTGTTGAAAAATTCAGTACAGCAGGAGCAAGACTTGCAAATGCGGTGAATAAAATTACAGAAAAACGTCGGTTGCAGTTAAAGGTCTATGCCGACAAGCAGGTTTTGCGTGACCCTATGATGAAGGTTAATGAAAAAGGAATGCAGCTCGACAGCGTTTTTCGTATGTTTGAAAATGCGGCAAAAACATCATTAAACGAAAAAAAACAGATCTTTGGTATGGCTGTTTCCCGTCTTGACGGGCTCAGCCCGCTTAACACTTTGAACCGAGGCTTTTCGGTGGCAAAGAATGCTGAGGGCAAGGTTATAAAGTCGGTTACCGATGCAAAGTCGGGCGACGATATATCTGTTGTTGTTTCGGATGGTGAAATAAAGGCAAAGGTAAAATAAGGAGAGATAGCAGATGGCAACAAAAAAGAATGTATGCTTTGAAGAAAATCTTAAAGAGCTTGAAGATATAGTAAAAAAACTTGAGGGTGGCGATGTTTCTCTTGATGAAATGCTGGAGCTTTTTGAACAAGGTATTGCCAGAACAAAAGAATGTAACCAACAGTTAAAAAATGCAGAACAAAAGATAAGCATTCTTATAAAAAACAATTCAGGAGAGATGGAGGAGCAGCCATTTGCTGCACAGTAGTGGTGAAAACGATGGAATTTCAAAAACAGCTTAATGAATACATTAACAAGGTAAACAACGAGCTTGAAAGAGTTTTTGCAGAAGAAAAATGCCTTCAAAGGTCGGTTTATGATGCCATGCGTTACAGCATAATGGCAGGCGGCAAGCGCTTAAGACCCGTGCTTTGTCTTGCGGTATGCGATATGCTTGGCGGATGCATTGAAGATGCTTTGCGTTTTGGTGTGGCAATCGAGCATATTCATACGTATTCTCTTATTCATGATGACCTGCCCTGTATGGATAACGATGACCTTCGTCGAGGAATGCCCACCTGCCACAAAAAATTTGGTGAGGCAACAGCATTGCTTGCAGGTGATGGATTGCTGACGGGCGCGTTTGAGTATCTTGCTGATTTAAGTAAATACAAATCCGCATCTCCGGAAATCGTAATAAAGGCAGTATCTCAAATTGCACAGGCTGCTGGGTGTGCAGGTATGATTGGCGGACAGGTAGTGGATTTGGAGTGTGAAGGCAAATTGGATGTTGACCTTGCTACACTTGATTATCTTCATTATCGAAAGACAGGTGCACTAATAAGAGCTTCGGCAGTCAGCGGTGCACTTGCGGCGAATGCAACAGATGAAGAGGTTGCGGCAATAGCAAAATTTGCCGAGAAGTTGGGTCTTGCTTTTCAAATTCAGGATGACATTCTTGATTGTACCGGGGACGAAAGTGTTCTGGGCAAACCTATAGGCAGTGATGCCGAAAATGAAAAAACTACATATGTTACACTTCTCGGTCTTGAAGATGCAATAAAAAAAGCTGATGTAGTTACGCGGGATGCAGTAAGAGTTCTTGACAAATTTGGCGAAAAGGCTTATTTTGTGAAAAAACTTGCCCTTAACCTTCTTGACAGAAAGAACTAAAAGGGTATATAATAAATTTTTGGTACAGTCCGGGCGGTTTTGGCCCGTATGTATAATATTGAAGAAAGGAATGTGTTAAGATGATTAATGTAACACTAAAGAGCGGAGACGCTAAGGAATTCGAAAAAGGCACAAGTCTTATCGAAATGGCAAAGGCTATCAGCGAAGGCCTTGCACGTGTAATTCTTGCGGGAGAGGTTGACGGGGTTGTTCACGACCTGACATATACACCTGAGTCCGATTGCAAGGTTAATTTCCTGACATTTGATGATGAAGAAGGAAAGAAGGTTTACCGCCACACCACATCTCACATTCTGGCACAGGCAGTAAAGCGCCTTTATCCCAATGCAAAGCTTGCGATAGGCCCGGCTATCGATGACGGTTTTTATTATGACTTTGATTTTGAAGCACCCTTGACAAATGCTGATTTAGAAAAGCTTGAAGCCGAGATGAAAAAGATTATAAAAGAGGATGCAAAGCTTGAACGCTTTGAACTTCCCAGAGCCGAGGCGGTAAAGCTGATGGAAGAAAAAGGCGAAGAATATAAGGTTGAACTCATTCAGGATTTGCCTGAGGATGCTGTTATTTCGTTCTATAAACAGGGCGATTTTGTTGACCTTTGTGCAGGCCCCCATCTTATGTCAACAGGCAAGATAAAGGCAATTAAGCTCCAGTATACAGCAGGTGCGTATTGGCGTGGCAACGAAAACAACAAAATGCTTACAAGAATTTATGGTACAGCATTTACTAAGAAAGCTGACCTTGACGACCATCTTGAAAGACTGGAAGAAGCAAAAAAGAGAGACCATAACAAACTTGGACGTGAACTCGAGATTTTCACAACCGTTGACAGTATCGGTCAGGGACTTCCCATACTTCTCCCCAAGGGTGCAAAAATTATTCAGATACTCCAGAGATTTGTTGAAGACCACGAGGATAAGCACGGTTGGGTAAGAACAAAGACTCCGTATATGGCAAAGAGCGACTTGTATAAGATTTCAGGACACTGGGATCATTATCAGGATGGTATGTTTGTTATGGGCGATGAAGAGAAGGACAAGGAAGTATTTGCTCTTCGTCCTATGACCTGTCCCTTCCAGTATCAGGCATATCTTAACAGAATGAGAAGTTACCGTGACCTTCCTTTGAGATACGGCGAAACATCAACCCTTTTCAGAAACGAGGCATCGGGCGAAATGCACGGTCTTATCCGTGTTCGTCAGTTCACTATTTCCGAGGGTCATCTTATGTGCCGTCCCGACCAGTTGGAAGAAGAGTTTAAGAATTGTCTTGAAATGGCAATTTATATGCTCAAAACTCTGGGACTTTATGAGGATGTTTCATATAGATTCTCACAGTGGGACCCCGAAGATAAAGAAAAGTATATCGGCACAGAGGAACAGTGGGCCGAAGCTCAGGATACAATGAAGAAAATTCTTGACCATCTTGAATTGCCTTACAAGATTGGTATTGGTGAGGCTGCGTTCTATGGTCCAAAACTTGATATTCAGATTAAGAATGTATTTGGCAAGGAAGATACTCTTATTACAATTCAGATTGACCAGATGCTTGCCGAAAAATTTGGTATGGAATATATTGATAAGGATGGCAGCAAAAAGAATCCTTATATTATTCACCGTACATCAATTGGGTGCTATGAAAGAACTTTGGCTTTGCTTATAGAAAAGTATGCAGGCGCATTCCCTGCTTGGCTTGCACCAACTCAGGTGAAGATTCTGCCAATTTCCGAAAACTATCGTGATTATGCAGATACAGTATATGCAAAGTTGCGAGATGCCGGTTTCCGCGTTGAGGTTGATGACCGAAACGAAAAGATTGGTTATAAAATCCGCGAAGCTCAGCTTGAAAAGATACCCTATATGATTATTGCAGGAGAAAAGGAAATGAACGAAGGGACAGTTGCTGTCCGTTCGCGTAAGCAGGGCGACCTTGGTGCTATGTCAATTGATGAGTTTATCAAAATGCTTGCCGATGAGGTAGAAAACAAGGTTATCTAAACTGAAAAACTCTATATAAAATGTCGGGGCGCACGGATTTATTTCTGTGCGCCTGGTTTATAAAATAAAAAAAGTGAAAAAAATATCAAAAAAATTTAAAAAAGGGGTTGACAATGTAAAAACTTTGTGGTAATATAAACGAGTTGCGCCGATTGAGGGCAGTCAAGAAAAGTTTTTAAAAAAAGTTTAAAAAAAGACTTGACAAGATAGTGGTTGGTGTGATATATTAGATAGGCTCTCTCGAAAAGAGGAGTGGCCCCAAAAAACAGGGCTCCTGAAAAAGGAGACACCGTCGAGTTTTTTGGGAAGAAGAAGCAGTCACCGATAAAGGCGAAGGTCATAAAGATGACCGAGCAAAGAGGCGAGATGCGACGTGATGTTTGAAAAGTACACAGTGAGAAAAGCGGTAATAAGTACAGATAGTACTATTACGACAATTGCACAAGGTTTAGTGACCTTGTCAATTCCAAAAAAGTTTTAGCGAACTTTACAAAAACGTTAGTATTCAAAATTGAGCTAATCAATTTTCGGAAAAGATTTTTTCGAGAGTTTGATCCTGGCTCAGGACGAACGCTGGCGGCGTGCCTAACACATGCAAGTCGAGCGAGAATCTCTTAATTGATTTCTTCGGAATGATTTTAAGAGAGGAAAGCGGCGGACGGGTGAGTAACGCGTGAGTAACCTGCCTTCAGGAGGGGGACAACATTCCGAAAGGGATGCTAATACCGCATGACATTGCGAAATCGCATGGTTTTGCAATCAAAGATTTATCGCCTGAAGATGGACTCGCGTCTGATTAGATAGTTGGTGGGGTAACGGCCTACCAAGTCGACGATCAGTAGCCGAACTGAGAGGTTGATCGGCCACATTGGGACTGAGACACGGCCCAGACTCCTACGGGAGGCAGCAGTGGGGGATATTGCGCAATGGGCGCAACCCTGACGCAGCAACGCCGCGTGAAGGAAGAAGGTTTTCGGATCGTAAGCTTCTGTA
>JAZRJT010000001.1:0-14862 GCA_045645905.1 Clostridia bacterium | reverse complement strand
ATCTCGCCTATATCCTTCTTCAACTTTCCACATATGTCTTTTTTCTGTATTTTGGTGCAAATACTATGTGGAACTGAGACCTATAACTTGAATGTGCTGTATGTTTTAATTTGTTGTTTTCTTTAACATTGTTAAAAACCTCCATGATATATTTTAGTAATGTGGTCGCCAAACCATTTACTATTATATCATGAAGGTTTTTCTTTTCCTAAAGCTTTTTTAGCCCCCAGTAGAACTGGGGGTTGTTTTCCATGCCTAAATCCACCAATCAAAACCCGAAATAAAATTTTGTTTCGGGTTTTAAACTGTCCTTAAGAACACTCAGTATAAGACGCGTTTTTTATATAATAGGAAATGAGCAATTTCCTATTATATAAAATACTGATTTAATTGCCCATGCAAAACTTGCGGCTTTGCCGAAATGCATATGGGCAAACAAAGCGTATATGCTGAGACTACCGCCTGCGGCGAGCGGTGTAGCCGCTTTGTTCTTTAGCTTGCATTTTTAATTTGTAGTCTAAGTCTATCCGCAATCATTGCAATAAATTCTGAATTGGTAGGTTTACCCTTTGAAGTTGCGATTGTATAACCGAATATTGAATCTAAAGTTTCTGTATCACCTCTGTCCCAGGCAACCTCAATTGCATGGCGGATAGCTCTTTCAACACGGCTGGGTGTTGTCTTAAAATCCTGAGCTACAGTTGGATAAAGAGTTTTTGTTATAGAATTGATTATATCCATATTATCTATAACCAGCATAATTGCATGACGAAGATATTGATAACCCTTGATATGTGCGGGAATACCGATTTCGTGAATAATTTCGGTAACCAAAGTTTCAACATCATAATTATCCTGAATGGAATGTTTTCTGTTTAATGTTGATACCTTTTTATCTTCAGCCGCATCACAAAGGCGTCTTACTGTGCTTCGCAGGCTGTCAAAGCTGACAGGCTTTACCATATAATAGTCTGCACCAAGATTTATGCAATCCTGAGCGGTTTTGTCCTGTTTAAATGTTGACAAAACAATTATCTTGGGCATATAAAAATTTTCAAATTCCTGTTTTTTGCTCTTTAGCCTTTCAAGAATTCCTATGCCGTCAATGTTTGGCAAAACAAGATCCATTATCAAAACATCAGGTTTCATAATATCCACCTTTTCAATAACCTGATAGCCATTGCTTACAATATCGCAAACATTGATTTTAAAGTCTCCTGTAATACTGCGGCTCAAACGTTCTGCAAATTCAACATCCGCATCTGCGATTAATACATTAATTTGTTTATCCATAATTGTAGCTCCTTTTTACTAAATTTTCCAATTATGGTTAGATTATAACTAACTATTACAAATTTGTCAAGTAGTTTTTTACAATTTCTTCCAACTTTTTTATTAGATATTGTGGTAGACGTCGCCATATGTCACAATATGTGGTATCCATACCTATTATGTCTGTAAAACGTCATTAAAAAGATATTTTGCAGAAATTTATAAAAATTTATTCACCATATAGCTGTTTGCAAGCTTTTCAAGTTCATCATCCAGTGGTGCAAGTTCTGCAAAATCACTATATTTATTCTTTAATGCACCTTTAAGAATTATATCGCACAACTGGGGGTTTTTAGGAAGCAAAGGGCCATGCAGATATGTTGCATAAACATTTTCATATATTACGCCTTCATAACCGCTTTCTCCATTATTGCCAAACCCTTTTAAAACCGAGCCGAGAGGCATATGATTGCCTATATCAACTCTTCCTCCGTGGTTTTCAAACCCTACAATCGGGGTTTCGATATCCTGACACTTAATTACAATATTTCCTATAAGACGGGAATTGTTGTCAGGAATATCAGTATGAATATCAAGAATTCCTAAACATTCGGTCTTCATTTTACCTTTTTGACAATATTTTCCCAAAAGCTCAAAACCGCCACAGGGCGCAAGAAGGGTTCCACCGCCTTCGACATATTTCAGTATTTCACCTTTTATTTTCATTAAATTACTGCGTACCAGTTCATTTTCGCGGTCAGTTCCTCCGCCAAGAACAAGAATATCAGTATCATCAAAATTTATTTCAGGATTATCAACAGTACACTCACATACCTTTGCGTCAATACCCCTCCATACTAACCTTTTTTTCATACATTCAATATTACCTTTATCACCATAAAGATTAAGAAGGTCAGGGTATAAATGTGTAATTGTCAAACTGTATTTGCTCATTATTTTGTTCCCCTTTCATGTTCTTTCTTTATGTCAAGCATAATCTTTTCTGTACCGAATAGTGCGGTATAATTTACAAGGGCATAACATACCTCGGCATCACTTTCAAGGCAATTCTGTATCAATGCACGCATATCAGATGACAAATAATCGACATTGATATCTGAATATTTAAACCTCAGAGCAAGGTCATAAAGTCTTACACCCGAAATCGAAACAGTATTAAGTCCTTCGTGTACAATTTTATCAAAATCAACATCCCAAAGCCACGAAACATCCTGTCCGTCACTTGCAGCATCATTTACAGCAAAAATAACATCCTTCTTTCGCGGGTCTTGCAAAACTGTTGCGATTGCCTGATTAAACCCTGCGGGATTCTTTGCCAGATTAAGAATAACAGGCTTGCCCAGATTGATTTCTTCCATTCTGCCCACCTGAGGCTTGTACTCCTCTAAAGCGGCTTTAAATGTATCATATTTTATTCCAATACTGTTCATAACTGCATATACTGCAAGAACATTATATATATTATAAAAACCTCTGTAATTAAGTTCAATCGGCACATCGCCAACAGTAAATTTCAGTCCGTTTGTTAAATTTACATTTTTTGCTTCAAAATCAAGAACAGGACGCTTATAGTCACATTCCGTACAGTAATAATCACCCAACTGATTATAGTGAAAATAATTATATTTTTGTTCTGCTCCGCATAATACGCAGTATCTTCCCTCTTTTGTATCATCATTTTGCGGCAAAACCTTTTCGCCTATACCAAAATAAATTGCATTTTTATAATTATGACCAAAGGCAGCGGTAACAGGGTCGTCTCCATTAAGGATAAGTGTGGGCTCATCCGACTTATCAAGAGCCTTCTTTATCAGTGCCGCTGTCATATCAACTTCGCCATAACGGTCAATCTGGTCGCGAAAAAGGTTGGTGATTACAACAAAATCAGGCTTTATATGTTCAAAAACACGGACTGTTGATGCCTCATCAACTTCAAGACAGGCATAATCTGCCCTGAACTTTCCCAACCAGTTGCATCTAAGTGCAAAAGCCGTTGCAACACCGCTTAACATATTTGCACCAAGATTATTGCATAAAACTTTGTATCCGCTTTGTGTAAGGGCGCTGTAAATCAAATTATTTGTTGTTGTTTTACCATTTGTACCGCAGGTGACAATAACCTTATATTTTATGTTTCCCTTCAGTTTTTCAATAATATCGGGGCATATTTTAAGTGCAATAGTTCCCGGACCAGAAGAAGAATTCTTTCCCAAAAGTCTGCCGGCAATTGCGGAGAGCTTTGCCGCCCATATTGCAATAATTTTTCTCATTTTTTGTTCTCCTTTTGAGTTATTATATTCCGTACATTATCCAGATATAAATATATGCAGGAATCACCGCTGCTGCCGTAAACGGAATTCCGATTTTAAAGAAATCGCCGTTCTTTACTGTATAGCCGGCTTTTTTCAGAATACCGATTCCTGTAATATTAGCTGATGCACCAACAGGTGTACAGTTTCCGCCCAGGGTTGCACCTGAAAGCAATCCAAAATAGAGCGGTGTTGCGTCAATATTAAGTGTCGTTGCAATTCCGGCAATTACAGGAATCATTGTTGCAACATACGGTATGTTATCAATAAATGCCGAAATAATAACAGATGCAACAACAATCACAGTATACAATACAAAAACATTTCCTCCACCCGTCTGTGCAAGCAGATTTGCCAGTGCATCAATAACACCCATCGCGGATATACCGCCTATCATAAGGAATATTCCAACAAGAATTCCGATTGTCTGAAAATCTATTTCTTTAAGAGGTGCAACCACGGCTGAAAAGGTTTTCTTTTTTATTACTGTATACACAAGACCGATTAAAAGCAAAACACAACATATTGCCCCGTTGGTGATATCAGGTTTAACAGGTATAAACGATGCGGCAATAAGAAGCACAAGCACCATTACAAGAAGTACTGTAGGAACAAAATCCGTCACTTTGGCACGTTCATCCCTTTTGGGAATTGGTGCATTTTCTTTTCTGAATATAAAAAGAAGGATAAGTGCTGACAAAACAGCACCAAGCTCTACAGCAAAAAATATACTTGGTCTGCCTTTATACCAGAAAAAATCAAGAAAGCTCATATCCAGAGCCGAACCAAGCATAATTGCCGTGGTGTCTCCCACAAGGGTCGCCGCACCCTGAAGATTAGACGAAACAGCAATAGCAATTATAAACGGTATGGGGTTGGTGTCAAGCTTTTTGCATATAGCAAGAGCAATTGGTGCAACCATAAGCACCGTTGCAACATTATCAACAAAAGCCGATATTATGCCTGCAAACAAAGCAAGAGAAACCGCCGCCCACTTCACATCAGGAACCTTCTCCATAACCATATCGGCAAGCATTGCCGGCATTTTACTCTCGGTGAACAAAGATACAAGACCCATTGTTCCGATAATCATAAGCAAAACATTAAAATCAATCGATGAAAGCAAATCCGAGACAGGAAGCATACCCGTCAAAACAAATATTGCACCTGATGCAAGGGCAATATATGTTCGATACTTGCTAAAGGTAAGTATAAGAATGTAGGTTACAACAAAAAGTATAATTGCGGGAATCATAAAAATATCTCCTTTTCTAGCTTGCAATCAAGCAAAAACATTTTATTTATGACCTATTATACTATTATACACATAAAAAAACAATAGAAATTAAAAAATTTCTATTGTTTTTATGTTTTACTGCCAGTCGTGTTCGTATATGTTTATAAACTTTATTTTATTTGTGGCACATACAATAATATTATTTGTTCCATTTTCCTGTATTGCAACAAAATCCTTACCAACCTGCCGAAGTACGCCTGACTTTTCCATATGTGTGTTTTCGCCAAATAAAAATTCCAGCTTAACATATTTTCCTATCTGACCGCACAGGTAACCTGCAACTCCCATATTTCCGCACATACTGCCTATAGTCATATTATTACTGCTTTGTCTTTGCGGATTTTGCTGCATTTGTCTGACCGGCATATTGCCCATAATCGGATCACGACGAATTCCTCTTTCATCTTCCTCTACAACCACAGCATTGTTTGCAGAGCTTTGCATAGCTTTGTCCATCATTTCACGGGGCATTTCATACGCTTTCTGTCCTGCAAGACCTACCGCCTTAGTATTGGACCCAGGGGGAACAATAACAGCAGATTGCTGGTTTGGCCAGGGTGGATTTGGATTTTTTTTAGTTGTTCCGAATTTTCTCATTGCTACCAGCTCCTTTCATTCATTATATCATAATATGCAAAAAAAATTTTTTTGAAACAAAATGAATATTTTTTTCAGTTCAATCCAATACTATTGATGAGAAAAATCTCAAAAGAAATTTTTAAAATTAAAAAGGAGTGCTTTAACAATGTCAAACAACAAAGAAAATCAGAACAAGGAAAACCAGAATAACCGTAACGAAAACAATAAGAACAACAATAACAACAATAACAACAAAAATAACGAAAACAACAATAACAGATAATGTAAATTGTATTAAAAAAAGACCACAATGGTCTTTTTTTAATATACATATATCTTTTTCATACTATAATTACTCCTATTTGTGACAAACTAATTAAGCCGAGAGAAATTACTCCCCTCGGCTTAGGAAGGGAGTGACTGTATGAAGCCGGGAAAAAAACTGTTTTTTCCATTGATTTTCTCACTTTTCCTTTCGGTTGCAACTTTGTCAGCACAATCAGAATATAATTTATTCAATTTAAGTGATGCAGTACCTGTTTCATTGTCAGCAAAGCAAACAATGGTTATTCCCGGTGGCAAAAGTGTCGGTGTAACACTAAAGTCAGACGGAGTAATTGTTATTGGACTTTCTGACATTTTCTGTGAAGACGGCAAAAGCTCATCGCCTTCAAAGGACGCAGGCATCAAGGCTGGTGACATTATAAAATTCTTTAATGACGAACCTATCAGCAATGTTTCGGAATTATCCGCAGCAATTAAAAAATCAAATGGAGCATCTTCTTCCATTACGCTATTCCGTGACAGCAAAACAATTAATACAACTGTTCTGCCACAAGCTTCATCTGAGGATGGACAATTTAAAATTGGTGCATGGGTAAAAGATGCGGCATCGGGAATAGGAACAATTACCTTTTATAATCCTGAAACTAAATTCTTTGCAGCTTTAGGCCACGGCATCTGTGATGCAGACTCCGGCAATATTATTGAAGTCAGCAACGGCGAAATTTTAAGCTCAACAATAGTTTCCGTAGATAAAGGTGAAAAAGGCTCTCCCGGTGAGCTTAATGGTATTTTTTCGGAAGACAGCAAGTGTCTTGGTAATATAATACAAAACCATTCAGGCGGTATATGCGGCACGGTTAACAATGAATTCGTGTTGTCACATCAACCGGTTTTTATAGCTGAAAAAGAAGAGGTCAAAACAGGACCTGCATATATTCTGGCAAATATTGAAGGCAACCTTATAGAAAAATTTGACATTGAAATTGTTCGTATTATTCCAACAAATGATACATCATCAAAAAATATGATAATAAAAATTACCGACAAAAAACTGCTTAATAAAACCGGAGGCATCGTTCAGGGAATGAGCGGCTGTCCGATTATCCAAAACAATAAACTTGTGGGCGCAGTAACACATGTTTTTGTAAATGACCCAACAAAAGGATATGGAATTTTTACCGAAAACATGTTAGCAGGTGCAGAGAAAAATAAATAGAATAAATGCTCGTCTAAAATTTAGGCGAGCATTTATTCTATTTATTCAGCAAGTCCAATCGTGGATTGTATTATTCATCTTATTCATAATTCTGCCTGCGCGGTGATATGCTCTGCGCATAGCCCGCTTATTCATTGGATGAACAGCAACTATCATACTGGCACCAATAACTGTTCCTACCATAAGTCCCAAAGAAAAATTTCCCATACTAGTTCCTCCCTTCATTCTATATAAATTGTATTTTCTTTTATATACATTTTATTTACGGCTATTTTTTCACCTCTGCGGAAGGCCCCTTTCCCTATAATAACATCGGTTATTTCACCGGTTTCAAAATCAAATCTCATATCCTTTATTTTGCTGTATTTGCCGTTTTTATATACCGCCTTCGAAATTTTACTATCCATTAAGTTGTCTATTCCTCTACTTACGGATATCTCTGATTGCAAAATAAGTTTTTTTCCACCGTCATCTAAAATTTCATTAATAGGAACAGAGCTACTTAAGGGTATAAGACTAAGAGTTTCCAAGGTGATAGAAGAAATTCTGTCACCCTCGTCTGCAAAAGATATTCCCTTTACTCTTCCCCAAGGCTCATCTTCTGTGTCTTTATAAACATATTGACCAATTAGTTTTTTAAGGCTGACATTCATATAAATTTGCCCTTCAACATAACAAAACCCGCAAATCAATCTAGACTTGATTTGCGGATTTTATTTAAATTACTCTACATTACTGACCATTACCGTTAGCCAAGTCCTGCTCGTACTTTTTGATCATCTTCTTTACCATCTGGCCACCGATTGAGCCGGCTTCTCTGGATGTGAGGTCACCATTGTAACCCTTTTTAAGCTGTACGCCTACTTCATTGGCAGCTTCCATCTTGAATTTATCCATAGCAGCCTTTGCTTCGGGTACTACGAAATTGTTATTGCTCTTGTTGTTTGACATAATTGTTTCACCTCCCTTTTATCAGAAAAACGTTTTGTTTATCTGTCTTCGTTACTATTTTAACCTTTATTGCCGCTAATACTCGTTGAAATTTTTTCTAATTCTGTCAATAAATCTGACAACTTTTTACAAAGTAAAATTACATTTGACAAAAAAGAATAATTATTATACAATAGAACACGTATTATGTTTAGAAAGGGGCGGCACTTATATGCAAAGAAAGCTTTCTGAAATTTCTTCGTTTGAAGTTATACTTTGTCTTTCGGTTGTTCTTATTCATATTTTGTCCGAAAGCATTGCATCATATGACAAAGGAACTATTCTTTCATTTTTGTCTTTTTCGGCATCAACAGTGCTGACCTTTGTTGTACCTGCTTTTATGATTTCTGCGGGAATAAAATTTGCACACAAATTTGAAAACACAGCATTTAACTATTTTTCATTCATGCGAGGCAGATTTGCAAAAATCTATCTGCCATATGTTATTTTTACCATTATACATTATCTGTATTTTGTTTTTTACCGAAAGTATTTTGACTTTGATATTTCAGAACTGTTTAATTATGTGCTGCACGGGTCAATCGTGGCTCCATTTTATTTTATTGCACTGATTATGCAGTTTTATATCCTTTCGCCCATCATAATGATGTTCTGCCGTATTATACCATCAAACCTTGGTATATTTATTGCCGCAATAATCAATATTGTGTGCCTTTATTTTTCGGGTGGCTCACGGTATGGTGACAGAATTTTTACAGTTTATCTTCTTTACTGGGTAATCGGTTGTTATATAGGAATGGATTTCCGCGTTGCAATAAGCCGTCTTTTACGTCTTAAAAAGATTATTGTACCTTTGGGAATAATCTTTACTATAATTTATACAGGCGTGTCATATGCCGAATTTTTAGGCATTTTTAACATTTTTCTTACCGAAATACTTAAAATTGTTTTTTGTATTTCGGCATCATTTATGTGGCTTGTACTTATGCCTAAATCCGAGGGCTACATTGCCGATAACCTTGCTCCGGTTACGTTTTATGTGTTCCTTATACACTGTCTTATAATCATAGAAACACAATTCTGGCTGACCAATTGGGGCATAACCTCAATACCATTGAGATTTGTTATTACCTTTTTTGCAACATATATTATCTCTCTGGTGGTTTCGGTTGTGTTTCTTAAAATTAAAGATTTGTTTGTCAAGTCAAAACAAAATAGTTTCTGGTAAAGAAAAATCCTATCACAAAAATGTGATAGGATTTTTATATGCAACGTACTATTTTCTATTTTTAAAATCAGGGATTTCCATAACTGCACCGCCTGCCGCGATAGATTTTTCAGAAAGCGGCGTTATACACATCCACGCCGCCGAATCATATACGTCAATCGGCATAGGTTTGTTATTTTTTACGCAGTCAAAGAAGTCGCTGTATACAAGATAATCCATACCGCCGTGACCACCTTTAACACCATTGTTTAAAAACTTTCTCCAGATTTCGTGTTCATATTTTTCAGTAAACTGACCAACGTTATCCAGGTTTTCCTTTCTGCTTTCACGTTGTTCACCGTTGTCGATAAACACAGACTGGGTAGCTTCTTCATACATACCTTTTGTTCCACGCACAGTAAAGCCTCTGCTGTAGAAATTTCTGGGCAATGTTGTGTCTAATGTTAAAACAATAGTTTCTCCACGTTCACATTTAATTACTGTGGTTACTATGTCGCCCTGAGAAAAGGTTGCATTTACAAGTTCTTTATCATCAGCCTTTTTATTTAATATGTATTCGTGAAGTCCTGCAGCCTTTGAAGACATGGATGTCAGACTAACAAATCTGTTTCCGTGGTTTATATCAAGAACTTTTGCAATTGGACCTATTTCGTGAGTAGGATAGTTTTCACAATTGCGAGTAAGATACTCGTTTAAGCGATAATGCCGACGTTCTTTACCATGTGATACCTCATGACGCAAATCATGATGATATCCTCCACTACAGTGAACAATTTCACCAAATACGCCCTGCTTTACCATATTAAGAACCATAAGCTCGTATCTTCCGTAACAACAGTTTTCCATAAACATAAAGGGTGTTTTTGTGCGTTCATAAGCATCTACAAGAGCAAAGCATTCTTCCAAAGTTTCACAGCCGCCAATCTCGCAACCACAAGGAATTCCTCTTTCAAGACATTCAATCGTCATATCAATATGCTTATTCCAGGATGCCGCAATAACTATGCAGTCAACCAAATCTTTTGACATAACCTCTTTATAATCATTGGTTTTAAAGGGTTCATCGAAGCCTGCATCAACAATAACTTTAGCGGCATCATCAACCCTGTCCTGATAAACGTCACACAACGCAGTAACCTGAACAGCATCGTGTGTAGAAAAAACCTGATCGATAAGTTGCTTACCTCTTTGTCCAAGTCCTATAACACCAAGCCTTAATCTTTCCATATAAATTCTCCTTTTCTGTAAAATACTATTTACAAAATTTATTTATTCTGCTATTATTATATCATATAAAATCATATAATCAATTCGAAAAAGGATGTTTTTTATATGAAAACGGATAAAATCTTTATTAAAAAGCTGGGCAAGAGTCAAAAAAATATGCGTCTTATTTCAATAACCGGATTATATTCTCTTTTTGAAGCAAAGCAGACACCTGAGTTTTATTTTGAGGGAGAGTGTCATTCTCCCTGGGAAATGGTATATGTGATTGACGGTCTGGTGGGAATCACTGCAGGTGACAAAATTTATACACTAACAGCCGGCGAGGTTGTTTTTCACAAGCCTATGGAATTTCATAAGATATGGAGTGCAGACGGAACAAGCCCACAGGTTTTAATTTGCTCTTTTGAGATGGATGGTAGTTTATCACACAAGCTTGGCGGTGTTTATCACTTAGAGAATAATGCAAAAAATATTATGGGCACATTGCTTAACTATCTTTGTACGGAATTTAAGGAATATCCGTCGAATTATTTTAAATGTCTTAGCAGAAACGACGTAGCATTGCAAATCATATTAAATTATCTTGAACTTATTTTGCTTTGTCTTTCAGATTGCAATAAGCAGGAGCAAAAATCTTATAACAATGAAAAAATGCGATTATACACAAAAATAGCGGAAATTTTAGAGGAACACATATACGACAAAATTACAATCTCTCAAATTGCAGAAAAATGCAATGTGAGCCCAGCCACAATAAAAAACTGTTTTGCCGAATATGCCGGCTGTGGAGTTCATAAATATTTTCTCAATATAAAAATTCGAACTGCAATCGAGCTGCTTAAAAACGGAATGACCGTAAACGAAGTAAGCGATACACTTCAATTTGCAAATCCCAATTATTTCAGTTATGTATTCAAGCGTGAAACGGGAATATGTGCAAGTTCTTACAAAAAATGACCGCTGACAAATAAGTCAGCGGTCTGGTAGCTAAGTTTTACTTAGAAAAAATATCATCCTGATTAATAACAGTAATATTGGCATCAACAAGCACCTTTGTTGCCTTATCGTTGTCATCAACGCGGAAAATCATATACGCTTTTCCGGCAATGTTTGACATAAACGCATAGGTATACTCAACGCTGATATCAGCATCAGCAAGCACGCTTAAAATTTCCGCCATACTTCCGGGAGCATCATCAAGTGCAACTGCCAGAACAGATGTCGCAGTAACAGTATAACCCTCATTTTTAAGCAATTCTCGGGCATTGTCCGGGTTATCGGTAATAATTCTTAATATACCGAAATTCTGTGTGTCAGCAATAGAAAGCGCTTTGAGATTAATCTTTTTATCCGAAATAAACTTTGTAACCTCGGCAAGCGAACCTTTTTTATTTTCTATAAATATTGAAATCTGTTTAACACTCATATTTTTACCCTTCCTTCTGTTATATTTAAAATTAATACAACTTTCTCTTGTCAACCACTCTTACAGCCTTACCTTCACTCCTGGTAATGCTTTTAGGCGGAACAAGATGCATCTTGGGATTAATACCAAGCATTGTTTTCATAGCATTTGCAAGCTGTTTTTCCTTTACTGCAATTTCCTTAACAGTATCCACAAAATTATCGGAGTTAAGTTCAACATATACATCAAAAGTATCGTTGTTGTTTTCGCGGTCAATTTCGATACGGTAATTTGAAGAATATCCCTGCTCCAAAAGAACGGTTTCAATCTGTGAAGGGAATACGTTTACACCGCGGATTATCAGCATATCGTCACTTCTGCCCATAGGCTTAGACATTTTAACAAATGTTCTTCCGCAAGAACACTTTTCTCGTGAAAGCACACAAATATCACGTGTTCTGTATCTGAGAAGGGGAAACGCTTCCTTGTCAATGCTGGTAAGAACCAGTTCGCCCTTACTGCCTTCAGGAAGAACTTCGCCTGTGTCCGGGTCAATAATTTCAGCAATATAATGGTCTTCGTTGATGTGCATACCTGTTTGTGCCTCGCATTCAAACGAAACACCGGGACCTGCAAGCTCTGTAAGTCCGTAAATATCATAAGCCTTGATGCCAAGGTTTTTTTCAATATCACGACGCATCTCTTCTGTCCAGGCTTCTGCCCCAAAGATACCAGCCTTCAGTGAAATATCGTCCTTGGTGTATCCCATTTCTTTAAGGGTTTCGCCAATATATGCAGCATATGAAGGTGTACAACAGATAATTGTAGACTGTAAATCTATCATAAACTGAATTTGTCTTTCGGTGTTACCTGAAGACATTGGCAAAGTCAGGCAACCAACTTTGTGTGAACCACCATTCAAGCCGGGGCCGCCGGTGAAAAGACCATAGCCGTAACAAACCTGACAAACGTCGTCCTTAGTACCACCAACAGCAACAATGGCTCTGGCACAGCAATCCTCCCAAATGTCTATGTCGTGCTGTGTATAAAACGCAACCACACGTTTGCCGGTTGTTCCGCTGGTAGACTGAATTCTGACGCAATCAGAAAGAGGTCTTGCCATCAATCCATAGGGATATGCTTCTCTTAAATCAGCTTTTGTAATAAATGGGAGCTTATGTAAATCTTCAACCGACTTTATATCATCAGGGCTAATACCCTTTTTATCCATCATTTCACGATAGTACTTAACATTTTCATATACATTTTTGACCTGCTTGACCAATCTCTCGCTTTGAAGCTCTTTAATTTGCTCCAAAGGCATTGTTTCAAGCTCTTTTTGATAGTAATTTGACACTTTTATCATTCCTTTCAAGGCTATATATTTACATACTAACATAAATATTCAAAAAAAACAACTATAATTTTTAATGTAAAGATTATTAATTCTGCTCAATAGCTTTATTTTTCCATTTACCCATTCGGTAGAAAATGGCAGTCAGCACCGCACCGATAACCCATGACATCAAGAGTGAAATCTGAATACATTCACAACGACCGATGGGTAATTCGGGTGTTCTTGTAAGATAAGAAATTCCATAGGCTAAGGGAACACGAATAACAACTGTGGTGGCAAGTGAAATCCACATCGGCGACATTGTATCACCTGCACCACGCATAATTCCCGAAAGACTTTGGGTAACAGCAACAGCAATATAGCCTGCAGCAAGAATTTTCATAAGATAATAACTCATATCAACAAGTGACTGTGTCTCGGTAAAAATACCCATCAGCCCTTTACCGAACAATAGTATTATTCCGGTGATAGCGGTAGAACATCCCACCGCAATCCATGTACCTTGTTTTGCCCCTTTGATTACACGGTCATAAAGACCTGCACCAACATTCTGCCCTGCATAGGTAGTCATTGCCATACCAAATGAGAAGTTTGGCATCATTGCAAAACCGTCAACACGCATAATTACAACGTTGCTTGCAATAAATTGCTCGCCAAACTGATTAGTCAGTGATTGAACAATTATCATTGCAGATGAAAAAATCGCCTGAGTTAATCCCGATGGCAATCCCAATTTAATAATCGTTTTTACATAATTCCCAACAGGCTTAAGATATTTCCATTTAAAATCAAAATTTTCTGTCATTTTAGAAAGCTTTATAAAACACAGTATTGAAGAAACAATCTGAGCAATTACTGTTGCAAGTGCTACACCTCCTACTCCCATATTCAGCGATGCAACAAAGTAGACGTCAAGCACAATATTGATTACTGTTGCTACAAGCAGATATACAAGCGGAGAAAATGAATCGCCCATTCCTCTGATTATTCCACTGAGAATATTATAAAATGCCATACCTGCAATACCAACAAGTGAAATTATCAGGTAATCTGCACAGCCATCAATAATTGTCGCCGGAGTATTAAGCATCTTAAGTACAGGTCTTATAAGCGGAGTTGCCACAAGAATTAAAAATATACAAGAAATTATGGTTACCATGATACTGTTGCCTATTGTATAAGAAAGGCTTTTACGGTTTCGTGCGCCAAAATACTGCGACACCATAATGCCTGCACCTGCCGAAATGCCGATAAACAGAACAAGTAACATATTGAGTATGGGCCCAGCGCTGCCAACGGCGGCAAGGGCATTATCACCTATGTATTTACCAACAACAATGCTGTCAACAGTATTGTAAAGCTGCTGTGCAATGTTTCCTATCAGCATAGGCAATGTAAATGAAACAATACTTTTCCAGGGAGTTCCCACCGTCATATCAGTGGGTGCAAATAATTTTTTTAACACGTTTTTCTACCTCATTCTAAAAAATTCACAAAATGCAGTATACCATAATTTTGAATTAAATTCAATACATATTCACAAAAAGAACTATAAAAACGACCCCAAAATATAATGGCTCTATAATAAATGTTGGGGTAGCGAAATAGAGCCTACAAAAAAATAATTAGAAAAATTTCAAAAAAGTAGAGCATATTTAGCTAAAATCCGTTAAAATGGAATTGTCTAGAAACCATGACGGATAGGAGACTAAATT